>NZ_JBICKP010000080.1:0-92210 GCF_043104335.1 Pseudomonas sp. WSY_20 | reverse complement strand
CGCCTGAGCTACCGCGCACTTAGAAGCAAGAGCAAAAGCATGGGAACGGGGACGGGCATGGGATGAGGACAGGTATGCTGCGGGCTTGGCAGCAGCAAGCGCTTGCGCGATGGCTACGCACAAGTCCCTGACCCGCGGACCAGGCCACCTCCCGCGCTGCAAGCCGAACCACATCCTAATGTCGCGGTCTTCATAAACGAAGGATCCGCTTCATACCTTGGCCCGGTGGGTTTGCCACCGCGCTTGTGTCATCATGCTCCCACCGCCGGTGAGTCCTTTTTAAAGCCCTCTATGAACAAACCCTACGCATTGCTGCTTGCCTTCGCCCTGCTCCAGGGCTGCCAGAGCCTGCCCGCACACAAGGCCGAGCCTGCTGCTGCCGACGCCGGCAAACCCGAAGCCGAGAAGCCCATGGTGTACGGCTCGTTCAAGCAGGATACGCTCTATAACCTGTTGGTAGCCGAGCTTGCCGGGCAACGCAATCGCTTCGACATCGCCCTGGCCAACTACACCGATGAGGCCGCGCGAACCCAGGATCCTGGCGTCTCCGAACGCGCCTACCGTATCGCCGAATACCTGGGCGCCGATGAACCTGCGCTGGACAACGCCCTCATCTGGGCCCGCAACGACCCGCAGAACCTCGATGCGCAACGCGCCGCCGCCATCCAGCTGGCCCGCGCAGGCCGCTATGACGATGCCATGGCCTATATGGAAAAGGTCCTGCAAGGCCAGGGCGATACCCATTTCGATTTTCTGGCCCTGTCGGCTGCCGAAACCGACCAGAGCACACGTGACGGCCTGCTGCAGAGCTTCGAACGCCTGTTGGTCAAGTACCCTGACAACGGTCAGTTGATCTTCGGCAAGGCCCTGCTGCTGAATCAGGACGGCAAGGCCGAAGAGGCGCTCGAACTGCTCGAAACGCACGCGCCACAAAACGGCGAAATTGCACCGATCCTGCTGCGCGCTCGCTTGCTGCAAGCCCTGGACCGTGGTCCAGAAGCCCTCCCCCTGCTGCGCAAGGCGATTCGCGAAAACCCCGACGACAAGCGCCTGCGCCTGACCTATGCCCGGACCCTGGTAGAACAGGACCGCATCGCCGACGCCAAGGGCGAATTCGTCAGCCTGGTCCAGCAGTATCCCGAGGACGACGAGCTGCGCTATTCCCTGGCGCTGGTGTGCCTTGAAAACAAGGAGTGGGATGAAGCCGAAGGCTACCTGCAGGAGTTGGTCGAACGCGACAGCAACACTGATGCCGCGCACCTGAACCTTGGCCGCATCCACGAAGAACGCCACGACCCGGCAGGTGCCCTGCGCCAGTACGCCCTGGTAGGGCCAGGGCCCGACTACCTGGCCGCGCAACTGCGCCAGGCCGACATCTTGATCGCCAACGGCCGCGGCACCGAAGCCTCTCGCCTGCTGGCCGAAGCCCGCGAAGCCCAGCCCGACTACGCGATCCAGCTGTTCCTGATCGAATCGGAAAGCTACAGCAACAATAACAAGGACGCCCAGGCCAACCAGGTGCTGCAACAAGCCATCCAGCGCTACCCGGACGACCTCAACCTGCTCTACACCCGTGCCATGCTCGCCGAAAAGCGCGATGACCTGCCCCAGATGGAAAAGGACCTGCGCGCCATCATTGCCCGCGAGCCGGAAAACGCCATGGCCTTGAATGCCCTTGGCTATACCCTGGCCGACCGCACCAATCGTTACGCCGAAGCCCAGGCCCTGATCGACAAGGCGCATCAGCTGACCCCGGACGATCCCGCAGTGCTCGACAGCCTGGGCTGGGTGAACTATCGCCTGGGCAACCTCGACAAAGCAGAGGGTTACCTGCGCCAGGCCTTCGCCAGCTTCCCCGACCATGAAGTCGCCGCCCACCTGGGCGAGGTGCTGTGGGCCAACGGCAAGCGGCGCGAAGCCCGCCAAGTGTGGGCCAAGGGCTTCGAAGCCCAGGCCGACAGCCCAGTGCTGCGCAAGACCCTCCTACGCCTGACCGGATCCGAGACCCTTTAAGACCATGCTATTGCGCCATTTCGTAACCTTCACCCTCATCGTCCTCCTGGCCGGCTGTGCCGGCATTGGCAGCCGCGAAGCCTTGCAGGGCCACGGCGACCCACAGCAGTGGCGTGCCCACAAACAGCAGTTGAGCAGCCTCGACGGCTGGCAGATCAACGGCAAGGTGGGCATCCGTGCCCCACGCGACTCGGGCAGTGGCACCCTGTTCTGGCTGCAGCGCCAGGACTACTTCGACATTCGCCTGGCCGGGCCGCTGGGCCGTGGGGCCGCACGCCTGACCGGCCGGCCTGACGCCGTGGTGCTGGAAGTGGCCAACCAGGGCCGCTACGAAGCCACCAGCCCCGAAGCGCTGCTGGAAGAGCAACTGGGCTGGAAGCTGCCTGTTTCCCACCTGGTCTGGTGGGTGCGCGGCCTGCCAGCGCCGGACACCAAGAGCAAGCTGACCCTCGACGGCGACAGCCGCCTGGCCAGCCTTGAACAGGACGGCTGGCAGGTCGAGTACCTGAGCTATGCCGAGCATAAAGGTTACTGGCTGCCCGAACGCCTCAAGCTGCACGGCAAGGACCTGGACGTGACCCTGGTGGTCAAGGACTGGCAGCCCCGCCAGCTGGGGCACTGAGTCGATGCAAGCGCTTACCCTGCCCGCGCCGGCCAAGCTGAACCTGTGGCTGCACATCATTGGCCGCCGTGCCGATGGCTACCACGAGCTTGAAACGGTCTTCCAGTTTCTCGACCACGGCGACGAGCTGAGCTTCGCTGTGCGTGAGGACGGCATGATCCGCCTGCACAGCGACCTCGATACCGTGCCCCATGACAGCAACCTGATCGTGCGTGCCGCTCGCCAGCTGCAGGTCCAATCGGGTACGCCCCTAGGCGCGGACATCTGGCTTGACAAGGTGCTGCCGATGGGCGGTGGCATCGGCGGCGGCAGCTCGGATGCCGCCACTACCCTGCTTGGCCTTGCGCACCTGTGGCAATTGGATTGGAACGAAGATCGCCTGGCTGCCCTGGGCCTCGGCCTGGGTGCCGATGTACCGGTATTCGTGCGCGGTCATGCCGCCTTTGCCCAGGGTGTGGGCGAACAGCTCACGCCGGTCGATCCGGAACAACCCTGGTATGTGGTGCTGGTTCCGCAAGTGTCTGTAAGCACAGCAGAAATTTTTTCACATCCGCAGTTGACACGTGATTCTCTCCCCCTTAAGATGCGCCCCGTTCCCAAGGGAAACAGTCGAAATGACTGCCAACCGGTGGTAGAGCAGAATTACCCGGAAGTTCGCAACGCGCTGAACGCACTGGGAAAATTCACAGAGGCTCGACTAACCGGAACTGGAAGTTGTGTGTTTGGGACCTTCCCAAGCAAAGCCGAAGCTGATAAAGTTCTGGCCCTTCTTTCAGCGACCCAAACAGGGTTTGTGGCGAAAGGAAGCAATATTTCGATGTTGCATCGCAAGCTGCAAAGTCTGGTCAAGAAGTCGAGTGCCTAGCGCTCGCAGCAACAGATACAGGGGCGTCGCCAAGCGGTAAGGCAGCAGGTTTTGATCCTGCCATGCGTTGGTTCGAATCCAGCCGCCCCTGCCATTTTCCTTATACTCATCCAGGTATACCCTCAGCCTTCAGGTACTGCGCGTGTCCAAGATGATGGTCTTTACGGGGAACGCTAACCCCGATCTGGCTCGGCGTGTCGTACGTCAGCTGCATATCCCTCTCGGTGACGTCTCTGTCGGTAAATTCTCCGACGGCGAGATCAGCACTGAGATCAATGAAAATGTCCGCGGTAAAGACGTCTTCATTATTCAGCCGACCTGTGCACCGACCAACGATAACCTGATGGAACTGGTAGTGATGGCCGACGCCTTCCGCCGCTCCTCAGCTTCCCGAATCACCGCCGTGATTCCTTACTTCGGATACGCCCGCCAGGACCGCCGTCCGCGTTCGGCACGTGTAGCCATCAGCGCCAAAGTCGTCGCTGACATGCTCACTGTCGTGGGTATCGACCGTGTACTCACCGTCGACCTGCACGCTGACCAGATCCAGGGTTTCTTCGATATCCCGGTCGACAACATCTACGGTTCGCCCGTACTGGTCGACGATATCGAAGACCAGCGTTTCGAGAACCTGATGATTGTCTCCCCGGACATCGGTGGTGTCGTGCGCGCACGTGCTGTCGCCAAGTCCCTGGGTGTCGACCTGGGTATCATCGACAAACGCCGTGAAAAGGCCAATCACTCCGAAGTGATGCACATCATCGGCGACGTCGAAGGGCGCACCTGCATCCTGGTAGACGACATGGTCGACACCGCCGGCACCCTGTGCCATGCGGCCAAAGCCCTGAAAGAGCACGGCGCTGCCAAGGTTTACGCCTATTGCACGCACCCTGTCCTGTCGGGCCGCGCGATCGAGAACATCGAGAAGTCGGTACTGGACGAGCTGGTGGTGACCAACACCGTTCCACTGTCCGCCGCTGCTCAAGCCTGTGACCGTATCCGCCAGCTGGATATCGCACCGGTTGTCGCCGAAGCGGTTCGCCGCATCAGCAACGAAGAATCGATCAGCGCGATGTTCCGCTAAGCGGAACGCTCGCTGACGAAAAGCGCCCCGCCCCAGCACATCTGCTGGGGCGGGGCTTTTTTGCCATCCCCGTTGGCGCTGGTCGCAAACGCCCTCGGGGGGCTATTTTGGAGAAACAAAATGACTGATTTCACTCTGAACGCCCAAGCGCGTACTGACCTGGGGAAAGGTGCGAGCCGCCGCCTGCGTCACTCCGCCAGCATCCCAGCCGTAGTCTACGGTGGTGATAAAGAAGCTCAATCCCTGACCATCGTGGCCAAGGAAATCACCAAGCTGTTCGAAAACGAAGCGGCCTTCAGCCACGTCATCGAACTGAACGTTGACGGCGTCAAGCAGAACGTCATCATCAAGGCCATGCAGCGCCACCCGGCCAAGCAGTTCATCATGCACGCCGACTTCATCCGCGTCGTTGCAGGCCAGAAACTGACCGCCAAGGTACCGGTTCACTTCATCAACGAAGAAGGCCCGGTCAAGAAAGGCGGCGAAGTTTCGCACGTTGAGTCGGAGCTGGAAGTTTCCTGCGAAGCCAAAGACCTGCCTGAGTTCATCGAGGTCGACCTGGCCAATGCTGAAATCGGCACCATCATCCACCTGTCGGACCTGAAAGCTCCGAAAGGCGTAGAGTTCGTCGCTCTGGCCCACGGTGATGACAAAGCAGTTGCCAACGTTCACGCACCACGCGTGTCCGCTGAAGCTGAGGAAGAAGGCGCTGCCGAGTAATCCACTCGCACGCCGGCGTTGATCGGGTTACAGTGCCGCGCGCCCTGTAACCCACCAACTCCAAGGAAGAGCCCCTGACGTGACCGCCATCCAGTTGATCGTCGGCCTGGGTAACCCCGGCCCCGAATACGAACAGACCCGGCATAACGCAGGGGCTCTTTTCGTTGAACGCATTGCCAGCGCCCAGCGCATCTCGCTGACCGCTGATAAGAAATATTTCGGCCTGACGGCTAAATTCAGCCATCAGGGCAACGATGTTCGCCTGCTGATCCCCACCACCTACATGAACCGTAGCGGCCAGTCCGTGGCGGCGTTGGCCAATTTCTTCCGGATTAAACCGGAGGCCATCCTGGTGGCGCACGACGAACTCGACCTGCCTCCCGGCGTTGCCAAGCTCAAGCGCGGCGGCGGCCATGGCGGGCACAACGGCCTGCGCGACATCATCGCGCAGCTCGGCAACCAGAACGACTTCCATCGCCTGCGGCTCGGTATTGGCCATCCAGGCGACGCCAAGCTGGTCTCCAACTTCGTCCTGGGCCGCGCACCGCGCGCCGAGCAGGAGAAGCTCGACGCCAGCATCGACTTTGCCCTCGGTGTGCTGCCGGACGTGCTCGCTGGCGACTTCGCCAAGGCGATGCGCGAGCTGCACAGCCAGAAGGCCTGATTTCCTTTAGAGAGGGGAATACCCATGGGTTTCAATTGCGGCATCGTCGGCCTGCCCAACGTCGGCAAGTCCACCCTGTTCAACGCCCTGACCAAGTCTGGCATCGCGGCAGAGAACTTCCCTTTCTGCACCATCGAGCCGAACAGCGGTATCGTGCCCATGCCCGATGCGCGCCTCAATGCGCTGGCTGAAATCGTCAAGCCCAACCGCATCCTGCCCACCACCATGGAATTCGTCGACATTGCAGGCCTGGTGGCCGGTGCTTCGAAAGGCGAAGGCCTGGGCAACAAGTTCCTCGCCAACATCCGCGAGACCGACGCCATCGCCCACGTGGTGCGCTGCTTCGAAGACGAGAACGTGATTCACGTTTCCAACAGCGTCGATCCCAAGCGCGACATCGAGATCATCGACCTCGAACTGATCTTTGCCGACCTCGACAGCTGCGAAAAGCAGTTGCAGAAAGTGGCCCGCAACGCCAAGGGTGGCGACAAGGACGCCCTGGCGCAGAAGGCCATTCTGGAACAGCTGATCCCGCATTTCACCGAAGGCAAGCCAGCGCGCAGCCTGATGAAGAACATGAGCGCCGATGAAAAGGCCCTGATCCGTAGCTTCCACCTGCTGACCAGCAAGCCGGTGATGTACATCGCCAACGTTGCCGAGGACGGTTTCGAGAACAACCCGCACCTGGACGTGGTGAACGCCATCGCCGAGGAAGAAGGCGCGGTGGTCGTACCGGTGTGCAACAAGATCGAAGCGGAAATCGCCGAGCTGGACGACGGTGAAGAAAAGGACATGTTCCTCGAGGCCCTGGGCCTGGAAGAACCTGGCCTGAATCGTGTGATCCGTGCCGGTTACGAGTTGCTGAACCTGCAGACCTACTTCACCGCCGGCGTGCAGGAAGTACGTGCATGGACCGTGCGCGTAGGTGCCACTGCCCCGCAAGCGGCCGGGGTGATCCACACCGACTTCGAGAAAGGCTTCATCCGCGCCGAAGTCGTGGCCTATGACGATTTCATCCAGTACAAGGGTGAGAGCGGCGCCAAGGAAGCCGGCAAGTGGCGCTTGGAAGGCAAGGATTACATCGTCAAAGATGGCGACGTGATGCACTTCCGCTTCAACGTTTGATCGACGCTTAACCGCAGCGTAAATAAGCAGGAGCGTTCAGCAGCCCAATTGAGGGTCTGCCGAACGCTCCTGTTTTTATTCAAGCCCGCAAAAAGCGGGAGCACGGCGCCAGTGCGTGCGGCTTACTCACCTCCCCCAGACCGCTGCTCGCCTGCCAGCATCACCAGCAAGACGATCACCATCACCGCGGCACCCAGGTTGTAGAGCATGCCGGCCACAAACGCATGCACATACTGGCCGGCTTGAACGACCAAGCCTTCCCCTGGCAGCGCCGCCGCGAAGAAAATCCCCACCACGGCCACCCCCAGCGCCGCACCGACCTGCTGCACTGCCCCGCACCTACCACGATCAGTACCGGGATCAGCCAAACGGGCACCAACTGTGCGCCTGCCGCCTGGACCTGGGCAATCAGCAACCCGATCGACAGCGCGTACAGCAAGGCCCCTACCACGATCGCTCGTATTCCCCAGCCCGCAACCAGCCGCGGGGCAGCAAGGGATGCCAGTATGAAACCCACACTGCAGGGTGCGAAGATACTGCCCGCCATGAAGGGATCCAGACCCAGCCCGCTCTGCATCAGCAGGGCGAAGCACAGAAAGAAGGAACTGGATGTGGAATAGACCACCAGCACCAGCAGCGTGCCCAGTGCAAAGCGGCGCTGCGTCAACAGTTGCATGTCCACCAAGGGCAACCTGCCGGTCGCTCGTCGCCGTTGCTGCTGGCGCTTGAACAGCGCGAGCAAGCCCAATGCCAGGCCGAGCGCGAAGAAACTCCAGGCAGGCCACCCCTGCCCCGGTCCTTCGATCAGCGGCACGAGTAGCAATGCCAGGCCGACGCTGACCAGCGCCACGCCTGCCCGGTCCAGGTCCGGGCGCTGGAGCGCGCGGGTCTCGGGGATGTAGCGCGCCGCCACGATAGCCAGCAACCCAATGGGTACATTGATCAAAAAGATGCTGCGCCAGCCTGATCCGAACAGGTCAGCATGTACCATCCAGCCGCCCAGCACCTGGCCTGCGAGGGCAGCCAGCCCCAGCGTCATCCCTAGCAAGCCGAAGGCGCGGCGGCTGTCCTGGGCGTCGAAGTTGACCCGAATCGAAGCATAGACTTGAGGGAACAGCAGCGCGGCGGCTAGCCCCTGCCGAGCGTCGCCACCTGTTCCTACTGGCACATGCCCGTCCACCCGCAGAACCAGGCAAGACCTGGTGTGTCTTGCCGCCGCTGGTGAGGCGTTTGATGCACGGCCTGCCGCACGCGGCCTTCGTCCTCAACCTGCGCTGGGATGTACTGGGGTTCAATGGGCTAGCCGACGCACTCTTCGGCTTCGCCGCGCACCCGCCTGAGCGCCGCAACCTGCTCTGGCTGCTGTTCACCGACCCGACGATGCATGGGCGCTTGCACGACTGGGACAGCCAGGCCCCGATTATGCTGGCAAGCTTTCGTCGCGACTTCGCCCGGGCCACGCAGGAAGCCGATATCCACGCATTGGTGGACGAACTGGAGCATGTCTCGCCGGCCTTCAAGGCCGGCTGGCGCACCCACGACGTGCATGCATCCTGCAGCGGCGTACGCCAACTGGTCATCGATGGGCAGGCCCAGCCGTTCGAGCATACCTCGCTGACCGTCGATGAAGACCGGCACCTTCGGCTGGTGGTATACGCACGCCAAAATGGGCTGCCAGGCAGCCCATGATTCACGCGTCGTTTTCAGCTTCGGCCGGGCGTTGCCCGTCCTGCAACAGCACCATGCTCTGCGGCGCAGAGAGGGCGATACCTTCGTCGCGCAGGCGCCCCAGTATGGTGAACAGCAGGTCACTGCGGGCACCGCCCACCAACCGCGGCCCTGCCACATAACCACTGACGCCAATCACCATACCGGCATTGGTCAGGTCCTTGAACGACACCGACGGCGCCGGTGCATCGAGGATGGCCTCGTGCTCCTGGAAGGCGGTCAGCAGCAGCTCACGGACCCGGTTGGCGTCGGTGTCCAGGGGCAAGGTCAGGGTAATACCGACCACGCCAAGGGCATTGCCCATGGTCACGTTGCGCACGTTCTGGGAGATGAACTGCGAGTTAGGGACGATCACGGTGGAGCGGTCCGACATCTGGATCTCGGTGGCGCGCACGTTGATGCGACGGATATCCCCCTCGACACCCGCCAGGCTCACCCAGTCACCCACCTTGACCGGGCGTTCGGTAAGCAGGATCAGGCCGGAGATGAAGTTCTGCACGATCTGCTGCAGGCCGAAGCCGATACCGACCGACAAGGCACTCACCACCCAGGTCAGGCTAGTGAGGTTGATGTGCAGGGTCGACATCACCAGCATGGCCAGGAACAGGAAGCCCAGGTAACCCACCAGGGTGACCAGCGAGGCGCGCATGCCGGCGTCCATGTCGGTTTCCGGCAGCAGGCGCTCACTCAACCAGCGCTTGACCACACGAATGGCCAGCATCCCGCCTACCAGTATGCCAAGCGCCAGCACGATGTCCTGGGGCACGATGTTCAGGTTGCCAAGTAGCTTGCCGCCCGTGCCATCCCAGTCACCCAGGCTCAGCAACAGTTCGCTGGGGCTGGTGCCCGACGGCATCAAGGTCAGCAGCAGGGCCAGGATCACCACGACGGTGCGACCAATGCCGGCGAGCACCGTGCTCGCCTGCGCCTGGTGCCGTGGTGCCAGGCCCAGCGTCGAGGCCAGCGCCAGGCCACCCGGTTGGCGAGGCGAGAGCAGCATTTCGCACAGATCACTCAGGAACGTTGTGAGCAAGTAGGCGCACGTGACGACCAGGCTTACCCATAGCAGCTTGGCTGTGAGGAAATAGGCCAGGGTGAGGTACCCAGTGATCAGCGATAGCAGGATCGCGGCTAGCCACACCACCATCACGAACGGGATCAAGCCGGCCAGGCCCGTCGCCCGGTCAATGCCATGCCGACGCCGAGCACGGCGGTAGGTCATCAGGGCGCCTGCGAAAATCAACGCCACCACCAGTGCAGTAAGGCCATTGACCGCCACGGTCAGGGCCAGGCTGACGCCGATCACACTGTTGACCCGCTCCAGGGTCATCATCACCATCAAGGCCAGTGCCAGCACCTTGGGGAACCAGCCCAGGGCCTCGGCCACTTCCTCGGCAATCGCCGGCAAACGCCAGGAGGGACGCTGCAACATCAACAGTGCCCGGCCAAGTCCGGTAATGAAGGCGCTGAACACCACCAGGGCAAGAATATGATCGGTCAGGCTGGCCAGGTCCGAACCCAGTTGCGCACTGCTTTCAACGCCCCAGCGCAACAACGATACCGAGCCGGCAATGGTGCCCAGGGTTGCCAGGCTTACACCCACGGCCAAGGCACTGCGACGCAAGCGTCCCTCCGGTAACCAGCGCACCATGGACCTTGCCAGCAGCCGCTCCAGCAAACCCCGCACCAAGGTCCATACCAGGATCGAAGCGATCAGGCTGGTGAAGAACAGCCAGCGGTGTTCAGCGCTCAGGGCACTGTCGAGCGCGTCGGTGATCTCGCCGCGCAGGTCATGCAGCCGTGCCACATCGTCCTGGGTCGGGCGGATCATGCTCTGCCAGAACGCAGGGCTCAACGGCGACGCTGCCCGGCTGGATATCTGCGAGTTGAACAGGCTGCGGCGCAGGTTGACGATCTGCGTGGACAGGTCCCGCGCCGACTGGGTCAGCTTGGTGGCCTGATCCTGCTGGGTCGCCAGGGTTTTCTTCTCGGCCTCCAGCGCCTTGCGCTGCTGGGTCAAGGTCGCAGGCTCGTCCGGCTGAGCGGGGCCGATGACCTTCAACTGATCGTCCACCTTCTGCGCATCGGCTGCACGCTGGGTGCTCAAGGCATCGGCCTGGCGCTGGACCTGCACGGCCGCCATGCGCAGTTGCGCCAGCAGATCGTCGTTGGCATCACTGGTGACGCCCTGGCGAATCTGGTCCAGTCGGTCGCTAAGCTGGTCGACGCTCGCGGTTTCGTCCAGTGCCGGTGCGTCAGCGGCAGCCTGCGCCGTCGTCGCAGGGGCAGGTGCCGACCAGGCTGGGTTGGACACTGTCACAATCAGCGCCAGCAACAGCATCACGCTGTGACTAAAGCGGGAAAGGCTGACACGCCTCATCGAACATTCCTCTTTGCAATTCGATCTGGCGAGCGATTCTACGCCGCTTCGGGCCATCAGGAGAGGGCTGTTTCGCGCGCCAGCAATTGCCGTTTGCGCTCGATCCCCCAGCGGTAGCCGCTGATGTCGCCGTCCCGGCGCACCACCCGGTGGCATGGAATGGCCACGGCAATACGGTTAGCCGCGCAGGCCTTGGCCACTGCCCGCACCGCCTTGGGGGCGCCTATGCGCTCGGCGATGTCGCTGTAGCTGACCCGGCAGCCAGGGGGTACTTCACGCAGCGCTTGCCACACGCGCTCCTGAAAGACGGTGCCCTGCACATCCAGCGGCAGGTCCAGGCCGAGCGCCGGCGCCTCGACGAACCCGATGACCTGCGCCACGACCTGTTCGTACGCGCCATCGGCACCGATCAGCTCGGCGTTGCAGAACTGGTCTTCCAGGGCGTGCACCAGCGCCTCAGGATCATCGCCGAGCAAAATCGCGCAGATGCCCTTTTCGCTCTGGGCAACCAGGATGGCACCTAGTGAGCACTGGCCCACGGCGAAGCGAATGGTCACCCCGGCACCACCTGCGCGAAACTGCCGGGGTGGCATGCCCAGCCGCTGCTCAGCCCCGGCATAGAAGCGGCTGCTGGAGTTGTAGCCCGCCTCGAAAATGGCATCGGTGACCGAGCCCTGCCCATGCCCCAGGCTGCTCCTCAGGCGCTGGGCGCGGAAGGCCTCGGCGTAGGCTTTGGGTGTAAGGCCGGTTTGCGCCTTGAACAGCCGATGCAGGTGGAACGGGCTGACGGCCAGGCGCTCGCCCAACTGCTCCAGGCTGGGCGGTAGCTCGCACGCCTCGATCAGGCGACAGGCATCGCTGACCAGGCGCCGCGTACGCGCCGAAATGGCAGGCCGGCCCATGCAGCGCTTGCAGGCGCGGTAGCCCGCTGCCTCGGCCAATGCCGGGGACTCGAAGAACTCCAGGTTGCTGCGCAGGGGGAGCCTGGCCTTGCAGCCTGGATAGCAGTAGATGCCGGTGGTGCGCACGGCATAGACGAAATGGTCCGCCGCCTCGGCAACACGTGCCGCAACGGCCTGCCAGCGCTGCTCGGGAGTGGTGTAGGTTGTCATGTTCATCTTCTAGACTAAGTGCAGTTCGGCAAGCGCTCAGGCCCGCCACAAGTACCAGGCGGCGACGGTGCGATAAGGTCGCCAGGCGGCGCCCAGCGCGCGCATCTGTGCAGGCGTCGGTGCTTTTTCCAAGCCCTTGAGCCGCCGATAGCCCTCCCGTACGCCAAAGTCATCGACCGGCAACACATCCAGACGCTCCAGGCTGTAGATCAACAGCATCTCCACTGTCCATCGCCCTACCCCGCGCAGCGTCACCAGACGCTCGATCAATTCGTCGTCGGGCATGTCCAGGGCCTGCTCGCGGGTTGGCACCACACCGTCCAGGCGGCCTTGGGCAATGTCCAGCAGCGTGGCCAGTTTGCTGGCCGAGAAGCCGCAGCTGCGCAAGGCGGCGGGGTCCGCTGTCAGCAGTTGCGTGGGGGTGGGGAAAGCCTCTTGCCCAAATAGCGCCAGCAGTCGCCCGAGGATGGCGTCGCCTGCACGGGCGTGCAGTTGTTGGTAAGCGACCGACCTCACCAGTGCTTCGAAGGGTTCACGCCCTGGGGTAGTACGGTGGCGGCAGGGGCCGACGGCGGCAATGTGCCGCGCCCAATCCGCATCCAGGCCACCCAGGTATTCGGCCGCTTGCCGGTAGGCGAGAGGTTCGGCGTCGATCAACATTGAAGCGGCTCCATCGATCAGTGGAGATGCCAGCTTAACCCAGCCACTCATCGGCCGACTGCCGGATCTTGCGCAAGTAATTCCTGAGGCAGCATTGCCCGCCATGGCCTGACCCGCATAGAATTGAGAACCATTCACAATCACATCCGACAGGAACCGACCGTGGCGACGATGCAGCTTCCCGACACGCTCAAACCGACCGAGGTCGCCCTGCTCTACCAATCCCACCATGCGTGGTTGCGCGGCTGGCTACGCAGTCGCGTCGGTTGCAGCGAACATGCGGCCGACCTGGCCCAGGACACCTTCGTGCGCCTGTTGCGCGCCCGGCAGACCTCGCCGTTGAAAGAGCCTCGCGCCTACCTCAGCAGCATCGCCCGCGGCCTGATGATCGATCAGTTTCGTCGCCGTGCGCTGGAGCGGGCCTACCAGGACAGCCTGGCGCACCTACCCGAAACCGATATCCCGAGCGAAGAACACAGGCTGGTCATTCTCGACAGCCTGGAGCGCCTCGATCGTGCCCTGCACCAGCTCAAGCCGCGTGCTCGCCAAGCCTTTCTGCATGCGCAACTGGACGGGCTGAGCATCATCCAGATCAGCTTGCTCCTGGGCGTTTCGAAAGCGACCGTGGAGCGCGACCTGGCCAAGGCGCTGAAGACTTGCTACCGGTTGCGTTATGCCGACGCCTGACCAAGCACCCGCCCAGGCTCGGGTCGACCAGGCCATCGACTGGTTGGTGAGGCTACGCTTCGGCAGCCCAGGGCCGGATGCCCAGGCGCAGTTCCAGCAATGGTTGTCGTTGCACCCTCACAATGGGTTGGCCTGGCAGCGCGTCAGCAACCTGGGCGATGAGCTCGCCGGGCTACCCAAGGACCTCAGCCGTCGTACCCTGCAAGGCAGCAAGCGCCAGGGCATCAGCCGGCGCGACCAGCTCAAGCTGGGGGCCTTGTTGGTGGTCGGCAGCGGCCTTGGCTGGATGGCGCGCGAGCCGCTGGGCCTGCCGGAGCTGCTGGCCGACAGTGCCACTGCCACCGGCGAGCGCCGACAATTGCAAGGCAGTGATGGCAGCCGCATCCAACTGAACACCGCCAGTGCCATCGACCTGCGCTTCACGGCGAGCCAACGCCGCCTGGCGCTTCTGCGCGGTGAAGTCAGCCTGGACAGCAATTCTGACGACAGACGCCCGTTCTTCATCGATACCCGAATAGCCATCCTGCGCACCCTCGACGGGCAACTGCTGGTGCGCCAGAGCGATCACGGCTTGCTGGTGGCGGTGCGCCGGGGCGAAGTCACGGTGATGACCGGTGCTACGCCAGTGCGGGTGCATTCCGGCGAGACCTTGCGCGTGCAGGCCAATGGAAGCCATCAAGCCGTCACCCCGCCCAGTGACCCTTGGGGCTGGACGCAGGGTGTGCTCAGCGTCCGGCAAATGCCGCTGGCAGATTTCGTCGCTGAGCTGAACCGATACCGCCCCGGTCTGCTGCGCTGCGCCCCAGCGGTGGCGAAACTGATGGTTTCCGGGACCTACCAGCTGGCCGACACCAATCAGATCCTGCAGCTACTGGCCCGCAGCCTGCCAGTGCGTATCGATTACCACACCCGGTATTGGGTCAACATCGACGCCGCTTAGCTCACTGACACGGCTCAGCTGGTAACCACCGGAGCGAGCTGCAATGCCGTTCCTGCAGGCAAACCCGCTAGCTTTCAGAGGGGGTGCAGGACGGCTGCTCACGCCGATAAGACTGCCGTGCAAAGCACACGAAAAGCCCGGCCATCAATGCCAGTGCCATGGGCAGCCCGTGGGGCGCCACGTCCATGGCCGCGCCGCTGATCAGCGGCCCCACCAGGCTGCCGACGCCCCACAACAAACCGACGCTGGCATTGGCGGTGACCAGGTCCTGCCCTTTGAAACGCTGGCCTATCAACACCAGTGCCAGGGTATAGATGCCGCCCGCGACAGCACCCAGTACTACCAGCAAGGGCCACAACAGCCACGTCATGTTCAGCAACCAGGGCAACCCGATGCCAATGGCCATGGCCACTACCCCGCACGCCAGGTGCAGGCCGGTGCGCTCGACGCGGTCGGCAAGCCAGCCCAGCGGCAGCTGGAACAGCATGTCCCCTGCGAACACCACGGTCACCATCAGCGCCGCCACACCCACGGCAAAACCGTGGCTGCTGGCGTACACCGGCAAGAGCGAGAGCACCACGGCATCGAAAAACGAGAAAAACAGCACAGCCACGCACAGCGCCGGGGCCACGCGAAAGAAGCCGGCCAGGCCGAAGCTCTTGTCGTCTTCAGCGTGCAGCACCCGGTCATTGGGCACCGTCACCACGATGCACGCCAACGCCAGGCCATAGCAGGCCGTGACCACGCCGGTAATCCATGGGCTGTGAGCACCAAGCACCGCCAGCATCGCCGGCCCAAGCACTTGGAAACCGGTAAAACTGGTGGCGTAGAGGGCCATGATCTTCCCCCGGTTATGCTCCTGGCACAGCTCGTTGACCCACGACTCCCCAAGAATGATCGCGATGCCCATGCCAAGGCCCAGCGCCAGGCGCAAGATGGCCAGCCACCACAACGAGACGAATGCGGGTTCCAGCAGGCCGATGCTCAGTGTGCACAGGCTGAAACACAGCAAATAGAGTGTGCGTCGCTTGAAATACCGGCAGCAGGCATCAACCAGAAAGGCCGACAGCATCATGCCAGCCGCCGGAATGGCGGAAATCATCCCGATTTCGAGGGTGCCTGCGCCAGCCTCGTGCAGGCGCAACGACACCAGCGGCAGGGTCGCGCCCAGGCTGAACCCCACGACCGAAACGGCGAACAGTAAGCCCGCCAGCAAACGCATGTTCATGAACCACTCCCAGCAAACCGATAAGACGTGCAGACAAGAACGCACCCACCACCACGGCGGACGCTGTTCGAACGCTGATCAGTTCAGGTGTGGCGAGAAGGTGAAGGCAAACAGGACGCTGCGACGGCGCTTGAGCACGGTGTCGCTCGGCCAGGCACGGCGCAGCCCATCCGGGGCAGGCTGACGGCGACAGGGCAAGGACAGGAAACGGCGCATTGCTTTGGCTACTACACAGAAAGTGAGCAAGAGGCGGCACTCTAGGCCAGAGCAGGCGTTACCGTCAATTGCCTCAGTGCCTGTGGCGTCAAGGGGGCATCCCTGCCCCTTTAGTCATCAGCGCTTGCCCGTGCTCGGCAGCAATACCGCCAGCACCCCGAACAGGGGCAGGAACGAGCAAAGCCCGTACACGTATTCGATACCGCGCAGGTCAGCCACATAGCCCAGCAATGCCGCGCCGATGCCGCCAAAGCCGAACATCAGGCCAAAGAAGATGCCCGCGATCATGCCTACGCTACCGGGCACCAGTTCCTGGGCATACACCACGATGGCGGAGAATGCCGAAGCCAGGATGAAGCCGATCACCACGCTCAGTACCGTTGTCCAGAACAGGTCCGCGTAAGGCAGTGCCAGGGTGAACGGTGCCACGCCCAGAATCGAGAACCAGATCACCGCCTTGCGCCCGATGCGATCGCCGATGGGCCCGCCAAAGAAGGTGCCCGCCGCTACCGCGCCCAGGAACAGGAACAGGTGCAACTGCGAACTGGCGACCGATACGCCGAACTTCTCGATCAGGTAGAAGGTGAAGTAGCTGGTGAAGCTTGCCATGTAGAAGTATTTGGAAAACACCAGCAGCCCCAGCACCACCAGCGCGGCAACCACGCGCCCGCGGGAGATGCCGTGGGTAGCCTGTACCACCTTGCGCGCCTTGGCTTGGCTCAGGTGCTCGATGTACCAGCGGCGCAGCATCAGGGTCACGGCGAGAAAGAACAGTGCAGCCACGCCAAACCAGGCGACATGGGTTTGCCCGAACGGGATGACGATGGCCGCAGCCAGCAACGGGCCCAGGGCAGAACCTGTGTTACCGCCTACCTGGAAGGTCGATTGCGCCAGGCCAAAGCGGCCTCCGGACGCCAATCGCGCAATACGCGAGGTTTCGGGATGGAATGTCGAAGAGCCGATGCCCACCAGGGCCGAGGCGAGCAGAATCATCGGGAAGCTGCCGACGAACGCCAGCATCACGATACCTATCAGCGTGCACACCGTGCCCATGGGCAGCAGGTTGGGCGTAGGCCGGCGGTCGGTGAAAAAGCCCACCCAGGGTTGCAGCAGCGAGGCGGTGATCTGAAACGTCAGGGTGATCATGCCGATCTGGGCGAAGCTCAAGTCGTAATTGGCCTTGAGCATTGGGTAGATGGCCGGCAGCACTGACTGGATCAGGTCATTGATCAGGTGCGCCAAGGCGCAGAAGCCGATGATGCGCATTACCAACGGCGTAGCGGTGCTCGCCTGCGCTTGGGTGGACGCCGGGGCGGCGCTGGGGATGGCCATGGCCTGGATCTCCGTCGGAAAGCTGGGCTCCGATTATCGGGATACAAATAGATACATAGCTACCTTTTTTTCCAGATCCAGCCTGGCCAGGCATTTCTTCCAGACGCTGATGGGTTTCAAAGAGGGTCGAGCGAGTCTGGGGCTCTAACAGGTAAAGGCCGAGATTGAAGCCGATCAACCACACGATTCGGGGTTTAAGCGGGTCGATAACGCTACGCGGACCGCGATCGCTCGCTAAGTTTCTGAAAGCGTGCAAATTTTTTTTATAAAGCGTGTTGACAGGGGGGCCGTTCAAGAGAATAATGCGCGCCATCGGCTACATAGCTCAGTTGGTTAGAGCATAGCATTCATAATGCTGGGGTCCGGGGTTCAAGTCCCTGTGTAGCCACCAAACAAGACGAAGGGCTTACCGCAAGGTAAGCCCTTTTTCTTTGCCCGCCAGAAAGTCAGGTGGTCTTCGTGAGCCTGCGCAATCACCTCACACCGCTCATCGCCAAAAAAGACAGCTACCAGGCTAACCACGCCCAGTGCGCGAGCGACATGGGCGCGCGAAAGGCCACGTTAAGCCACAGCGGGATTGCTGACTCACCTGGGCTTGCTGCAAAAGGATGACGCCGCACTGCCGTCACCGCCCCAGGTGCGGTAGCCGGCCGTGTCCAGGTGAATGCGACCGCTCGGGTAGCGGCCAAGGCCCATGCCCCACGCCTGACCGTGCTGCTGCCAGAAACGGCACAGCGGGTTGGGGTCGGCCCAGGGCGCCAGCAAGACATCCACGGCAAATGCTTGGGTATGCGCACTGCCGATCGCCCCGCCGGCACAGCGATTGAGGCCTGGATCACGGTAGGCGGAGACCACTTCGAAATCGGGCAAGGCTCCTTGCTCACCCAGCGTTCGGAGCAATGACAGCGTAGCGCGCACAGCCGGCCAGTGTTGCTTGGGCGGCACGACAAACGGTGAAGCCCGGCACAATTTCCAGTCCGAGGCCGAGCGCAGCAGCTGATCAATGGGCACCACGCCGTAGACGCGCGCCTGCACGAGCATGTCCCGAAAAGGCCGTGTCGGGTGCTCACCCGCCCACTGGGCGAACATCCTCAGGTCGCGTTCATCGGCCAGGGCCCCGCTGGACGCCGAATTTACCGCCAGCAACAGCGCGGCAACCACACTCCGTTTCTTCGACATGGCACACCCCTGCACGTCATGGCAGCGGCCCTGCCGCTGGCTCAGTCCGGGAACAACGTGCAGGCCATCACCAGCGCATCCTCGCGACCACCCGCAGCTGGATAATAGTCGCGCCGGCGGCCGATTTCATTGAAGCCGAAACGCTCGTACAGGCGATAAGCCGGGTTGCTGGCCCTCACCTCCAGGAAACACTCGCGACCGTTGAGCTGGTAGGCGCGCGACATCAGGTGTTCGAGCAGCCGCAAGCCCAGGCCGCGCCCCTGGTTTTCCGGCTTGACGGTGATGTTGAGCAGGTGAGCTTCGTCGATGATCACGTTGATCACGCCGTGGCCAACCTGTTGCTGCCCATCGAACATCAGCCAGACTTCATAGGATTTCAGGGCATCCAGAAAGATGCCGCGGGTCCAGGGGTGGCTGAACGCGGCATATTCGATTTTCAGCACGGCATCCAGATCCGCCTCGGTCATGGGGCGAAAGCTGATCGAGTCACTCATTCAACGGGTTTCCAGCGCGCCATCAGCTGGCGCATGGCTTTCCAGACGTCCGCTTTACGCTGCGGCTCGTCCATCAACAGTTCCAGGCCCGGCAAGGCCCACGCCTCGCCCAGGCCGTCGAGCTTGAGGGTTTGGTAATAAGCCTGGTCGTCGGCGCCGGCAGCAAAGCGCAGCGCCGGCGTACCCACCAGCCACAGGCAGGTGCAGGGCGCTTCTTCCAGACGCGCCTGGACAAAACCCTGTACAAAATCGCGGGCTGCGTCCGGGCCCTGGTCCATGTTGCCGCGCATCAGCAGCGGCCAGCGCACTGGCTCACCCACGATCTGCGGGGCATCGGGTAGGCCAGCGGCGCGCAGCATGTCCTTGAGCAGCAGGTAGGACGGGTCACGGCTCTGGAAAGGCTGGCCGGTGGCCAGCTCGACCAGCAACAGGCAATCGCCAGCGCGCAGCAATTGCAAGGCAAAGCGCGGAGGCGGTACCGGCACTGGGCGAGGGGTCGCAGCCTGCTCGGGCGCCTCCGCAGGCTTGGCCGCGGCCTTGGCGGAAGTGCCAGGGCGCGGGACCTCGATCTTCGGCCGCTCGACAACCCGTGCCTGGGGGGCGACAGGTGATTTGTCGGCTATCTGGCGTGGCGGCGGCTCGAAATCGATGTCCTCGGGCGGCGCTAACGGCAGCAGCAGCTCGGGCCGCGACGGCGCGGCGAACGGCAGCTCGGCGCGCGGCAGCCAGTGCACCACTTGCATGGCGGACAGGTAGGCGCGACGACGTTGTTCGGTAAGCAAGGCGGTCATCCGAGGGGGTTGGGACAGGTGCGCATTCTAACGCCGATGACTCGCCAGTGCCGCATCAGCTCGGCGGTTTTTTACGCATCCCCTGCCTGCCTGGGCAAGCCATAGGAGGCGCGCGGTTCGATCAGCCTGTCGCACGACAGACCAAGCGGATAAGAACCAACCCGTCGGATGCAGTACAATCGCCCCCTTTTTCTTGGCCACGAGTCCAAGCCGATGATCGAACCCAAGCGCGTCCTGCGTGCCCTAGCCGAACACTGGGCCCTGATCGAGCCGCTGTGCGAGCGTTTCGACCAGGGCACCCTCAGCCTGGTGGAGCTGCGCCAGCATGTGGCCCGCCAGCAGATCGAGAGCACCCCGCAGGACATTACCCAACTGCTCGATGTGTGGATCCGCCTGGACATCCTGGTACCCGTTGCCAAGAGCCCGAACCGCTTCGAGCTCAACGCCCAGATCCACGACTTTCTCGCCTACCTGCGCCGTGAACATCGCCTTGGCCTGTGCCTGGAGATCGAGGCCTACCTGCGTCACCTGGAGCGCCTGGCCGGGCACATCCAGGATGCCTTCGACAACCGCGACAGCGACGACCTGGCGCGGCAACTGCGGTTGCTGGACATGCGCGTGCGGGACGTGCTGAAGAAGCTCGACAACGATGAGCAGGCCCTGGTGGCCGTCGCCGAGCGGGCCAAGACCAGCAGTCGCCAGATACCGCTGCGCCAGCGCTATGCCGAGGTGCTGGCCACCTGGGACGAATACGTCGAGCCGATGATCCAGCTGGTCAACGCCGACGGCGCCTTCGAGCAGGGCGTGCGCAAGGTCGAGACCGTGCTGCTGAAGCTACTCGGTGAACAGGCGCGCCTTGGCCACCTGGTCGATGACGACATGCTGCTGCGCACCCATGCGCGCATTCTGGAGATGCAGACCAGCGCCCAGCTTACCCTGCGTCATGCCCGTGAGCTGCTGCTGCCGCTGCGCGAGGAAGCACGGCGTCATAACGCAGTTACCCGTGGCGCAGCCCTGGCACTGTCGGTGGTGCGCCGCAAGGGCCTGGACGCGCTGCCACAGGCGGCCATGCCGTTGTTCACTCGGCCGCAGAGCACCTTCCTGGGTAGCGCCAGCCAGGTCGAAGCCTATGTCTATGCCTTGGCGCGCTTCGAGCCCAAACCGGCGCGCTTTCCCAAGGCGCACAAGAGCACGTCCGACGCCAAGCCTCGCGCACCGCGCACGGTCAAGGAAATGACCGAACGCTGTGAACAGGCACTGCCTCTGCCAGACCTGATGGTGTGGCTGCTGGAGCAGGAGCCCGAAGGCGCCACCGACGAACTGCTGTACTGGTTCTCGCGCCTGTCACGGGAAAAACGCTTCAACCGCGAGCGCCTCGAGCGGCGTGACTACGACACCCAGGAACACCGCGTCAGCCTGCGTTCGTACGCCCTGACTTCCAGCCGCGAAGACGCCGCCAGTGCGTCCCCAGAACCCCACGCGAGCCCAGCCCATGCATCTTGATCTTTCCGAACTGTCCCAGCTCGCACCGATCTTCCGCGAGCTGTTCAAAGGTTTCCACATCAGCCGCCGCGACCCGGAGCTGTACGCGCAGTTGTCCAACTTCCAGGACCAGTACCGCAGCCTGTTCAAGGCCCTGGGCTTCGAGCTGGTGTGCGACACCCGCGGTTTCTACTACTTCGTGCCGGACATGACGGCGGCGCAGGTCAACAAGACGGCGCAGCGCCTGTCGCTGTTCACCTTCATTCTGGTCGAGCACCTGGCCGATCAAGGCCGTGACCCGATCGCGGTGCTCGACGGCGGCAGCGTTGGTCGCGACGAACTGCCTTCGTTGCTCGACAAATACCGTGACCTGTTCCTGCAGGCCGAGGTGCAGACGGTCGAGGACTTGGAAGAAAAGATCCTGCGCCGCATGACCCAGCTTGGCTTCGCCCATGAAGAAGGTGGCATCTACCGTTTCCTGCCGCCGATGCACCGGTTCCTGGACGTTTGCCTGGCCGTGCAGCAGGACCGGGACCTGGCGGCGACGCTGCACAGCGCCCTGCCCTTGCCCACCCCAGTGCTGGCCGAAGACCACGCCGAGCCAATGCTCGAACACACGGACGATCCGCTCGACCTGACGCCGTTCGAGGCTGAGGAAGACGAGGAACAGGCCCTGGCTCGTGCCATCCGCCAAGAGCAACAGGAGATCGACGCATGAGCCAGGAACGCTACGGCATCCGCCGCTTCGCATTGCTCAACACGGCAGGCTACAGCCTGGGTTTGTTCCCGCTGGAGCACCCGCTGTCGGTGTACGGCGCCAACAACCTGGGCAAGTCGGCATCGATCAACGCCCTGCAGTTCCCGATCCTGGCCCGCATGTCGGACATGAGCTTTGGCAAGTACAGCCTGGAGCAGTCGCGCCGCTTCTACTTCGCCAGTGACACCTCGTACATCCTCTGCGAACTGAGCCTGCCCCACGGGCCGCACGTGATCGGGGTCGTCGGCCGTGGGCCGGGTGGCGGCTTCGGGCACCAGTTCTTTGCCTACCAGGGCGAGCTGGACCTGGCGCACTATCAGAAGAACGACACGTGCCTGCGCCAGAAAGAG
Organism: Pseudomonas sp. WSY_20; assembly: GCF_043104335.1. NCBI lineage: Bacteria > Pseudomonadati > Pseudomonadota > Gammaproteobacteria > Pseudomonadales > Pseudomonadaceae > Pseudomonas > Pseudomonas sp. WSY_20. Next base: position 69,781 of record NZ_JBICKP010000080.1, on the reverse strand, counting down.
CTGTTCACCAACCTTGAAAGCAAGGGCATCAAAGCCTACGAGCTCAAGCCGGACGAGCTGCGCCGCCTGTTGGTCGGCGGTCATACCTCGGTGCCCCTGGACCTGACCCTGATCCCGCTGCGCTCGACCAGCGAGCAGAGCCTCAAGACCTTCCGCGCGTTGTTCATCAACCTGCTGCACATGCGCGAAATCACGGCGGCCAAGCTCAAGCAGCTGTTCCTCGATGCCTTCGAGCACAGCCTGCGTTCTGGCAGTGTCGACTACATTGCCGCCTGCGAAGAAGCCTTCCGCGATGTGCGACGCATGGAACAGGACTACAACGCCCTGGTCGCCGCCGGCCCACTGGTCGAGGCACTGGCCGGCGGCGTTGCCCAACGCGACATCCTGCGCGGCAAGCTGCACCGTATTTCGCCGGTGCTCGACAACCTGCTGGGTACCTGGCAGGACTACGCCATGGCGCGCAAGGAAGAGCTGGTCATCCAGGCCGAGCATTACCGGGGTGAACAGGACCGCTTGCAAAACGATCAGCGCGGCGGCACCCAGGAGCTGATGCGCCTTGAGCGTGAAATCACCGGCATCCAGCGCTGGCTAGGCGAGCTGTCGGTGTTGCGCCATCGTTTTGCCTTGGTCGATGACGTCAAGGTGCTGGAGCAGCAGTTGCTGGCGGCCAAGGATGCCCATGACGAGCTCGCCGGCGCCCTGGCCCAGTCCCGTCAGTTCAGTGCCGAAGACCTCGACCAGCGCGTTGGCGACCTGGAAAAACGCCTCAGGCAGGTCAAGCAGCAGCTCGATCACGCCGACAACAACAGTTATGCCCGTTTGCGCGAAGAGTTCTCGCAGCAGGATGTCGACCGCCTGATGCGCCTGTTCAACGGTGCCCTGTTCAGCCTGCCATTGGGTGAGCGTGGCATCGAGCTGGACGACAGCGACCTGTGGGTGAAAGCCCTTGAAGCGGTGCTCGACCGCTTCAAGGGTGAGCGTTTCGAGGTGCCTGGCCTGTCCATCGACCTGTCCCACATCGACCCACCGGCCTTGCAGGCGCTGGCTGACCGCGCCGCGCTGCGTGATCAGAAGGAGCGCCTGGACAAGGAGCTGCGCCAGCTCAAGACCCAGCAGGCAGTGAGCGCCGACCGCTCGGCTTCCAAGGCGCAGACTGAAGCGCTGTACCAGCAGGTACTCGACGCCCAGAAAGCCCTGGAAGACTACCGCCGCAGCCAGACCCTGGCCGCCGAAGAGCCTGCCAAGCTCGAACAGCTCGCACAAATGGAGGCCGCTCAGGATGAACTCAAGCGCTCCAGCGATGCGTTTACCGAGCGGGTACAGCAGCTGTCGGCCAAGCTGCAACTGGTGGCGCGCCAGTTGGGTGACCTGGAGTCCAAGCAACGCACCCTGGACGATGCATTGCGCCGCCGTCAGTTGCTACCGGCCGACCTGCCCCTCGGCACCCCGTTCATGGAAGCCATCGACGACTCCATGGACAACCTGCTGCCACTGCTCAACGACTACCAGGACAGCTGGCAGAGCCTGCAGCGGGTGGATAACCAGATCGAAGCGTTGTACGCGCAGGTGCGCCTCAAAGGCGTGGCCAAGTTCGACAGCGAAGACGACATGGAGCGCCGCCTGCAGTTGCTGGTCAACGCCTATGCCCACCGTACCGACGAGGCATTGACCCTGGCCAAGGCGCGTCGCGCTGCCGTGACGGACATTGCCCGTACCCTGCGCAACATCCGCAGCGACTACGACAGCCTCGAGCACCAGCTTGCCCTGTTCAACCGCGAGATCAACCGACGCCAGGTGTCGAACCTGGAAAGCTTCCGTGTGGTGCTGGCACCGAACAAGGAGGCGCTCAAGCACATCGACCAGATCATCCACAGTGCTGGCCAATATGAAGAAGGCGAAACCCTGTCGGTGTTCGACCTCACCCAGAACGCTGACCAGGACAACCGGAACGAGCAGGCCAAGGAATACCTGGCGCGCCTGGTCGCCGCGAACCATAACCAGCTGGGGTTGAAGGACCTGTTCGAGCTGGCGTTCGAGATCACCAAGGTCAACGGCCAGCCGATCATCCACGCCGACATCGACGGCGCGGCGTCCAACGGCACGACCATGACCATCAAGGCGCTGACCAACATGTACCTGTTGCTGCACCTGATGGACCGCGACTTGGCTGGGCGTGTGCGCCTGCCGTACTACCTGGACGAAGCGGCGGACATCGACGAACGCAACCAGGCGGCATTGCTGGAGACCAGCCTGCAGCTGGGCTTCGTGCCGATCCTGGCGAGCGTCAAACCGCAGGTTTCGGCACACGTGGCCATCGACCTGGAAGGCGGCAGCGGCCCCAACGGCATCTACATCGACGAATCGGACTGGAAGTTCATCAGCCCGCTGGAGGAGGTGAAGGTGGTGGTACGCGAAGATCAGGGTGAAGTGGTTATCTGACGGAGATCGTGGGGCCGCGTTGCGGCCCCGACAATGGATGTTGCGAAGCTGAGGTTCTGGGACTGACACGCCTCCCATCACCCCCACCTCAACACTCACAACGCATCCAACTCAAATCGACCCAGACCTGCCCGTCACTGAGCCCACGGCAGAATCGGAATCGCCGTCACGGCATTCTGCGGGCTGCCTTCGACGATGCGATCGCTGTACACCAGATACACCAGCGTATTGCGCTTCTTGTCCAGGAAGCGCACCACCTGCATGGTCTTGAATACCAGCGAGGTGCGCTCCTTAAATACCTCATCGCCATCCTTGAGCTCGCCCTTGAAGCTGATCGGTCCTACCTGACGGCAGGCGATCGAGGCCTCGGCGCGGTCCTCGGCCAACCCCAGTCCACCCTTCACACCCCCGTCTTGGCTCGCGACAGGTAGCACGTCACACCTTCGACCTTGGGGTCGTCGAAGGCTTCCACGACGATGCGGTCGTTCGGCCCTAGAAACTTGAAGACAGTGGACACCTGGCCGATTTCCTCGGCGCCAGCCAGCATCGGCAACCCAAGGGCTGCCACGACAAACAGTTTCTTCAGCATGTTCATACCAGCACCAGATTGTCACGATGCACCAGCTCAGGCTCGGCGCTATAACCCAGGATAGACTCGATGACGTCGGAGGATTGCCCGATGATCTTCTGCGCCTCCAGGGCACTGTAGTTGGCCAGGCCCCTGGCCACTTCCACCCCTTCAGGGCCCACGCACACCACCATCTCGCCACGTCTGAAGCTGCCCTGGATGGCCTTGACACCCACTGGCAGCAAACTCTTGTTGGCCTGGCGCAGTGCCTGTACCGCACCCTCGTCCAATACCAGCGTGCCGCGGGTCTGCAAATGGCCCGCCAGCCACTGCTTGCGGGCTGCCAGCATGCCACGCTCAGGCGACAGCAAGGTGCCCAACCGCTCACCGGCCTTGAGACGATCAAGCACGCGCTCGATGCGCCCGCCAATGATGATGGTGTGGGCACCGGAGCGTGCCGCCAAGCGCGCAGCGCGCAGCTTGGTCTGCATACCGCCGCGCCCCAGTGCACCACCGGTGCTGCCGGCCACGGCGTCCAGCGCCGGATCATCGGCACGGGCCTCGAAGATCAGTTGCGCGTCGGGGTTGTTGCGCGGGTCGGCATCGAACATGCCATCACGGTCGGTCAGGATCACCAGCAGGTCGGCTTCCACGAGGTTAGCCACCAATGCCGCCAGGGTATCGTTGTCACCGAAGCGAATTTCGTCGGTCACCACGGTGTCGTTTTCATTGATCACCGGCACCACGCCCAGTTCGACGAGGGTGCGCAAGGTGCTGCGCGCATTGAGGTAGCGCTTGCGGTCGGACAGGTCGTCATGGGTCAACAGGATCTGCGCGGTATGCTTGCCATGCTCGCCAAAACTCGACTCCCAGGCCTGCACCAGGCGCATCTGACCGATGGACGCTGCTGCCTGCAGCTCGTTCATCGCACTGGGGCGTGACGTCCAGCCCAGCTGGCTCATGCCGGCGGCCACGGCGCCCGAGGAGACCAGCACCAACTCCACGCCCGCTTCACGCAGCGCGACCATCTGCTCGACCCACACGGCCATGGCGCCGCGATCGAGGCCTTTGCCATCGGCGGTCAGCAGCGCACTGCCAATCTTCACGACCCAGCGCCTGGCGCCCGTCACCTTGCTTCGCATCGTCTTCCAACCTATGTCGAATCTGTAGATACCGTGGATACAAAAACGCCGCTCAAGCGAGCGGCGTTTAGTGTACTGCAACCGATCAGTCGCGCACGTAAATGATTTCCGGGCCGTCTTCGTCGTCCTCGAAGTCATCATCCCAGCCATCGTCATCGCCGATGTCGTGCACGCTCTTGACACCGGTACGGCGCAAGGTGCGAGCATCGTCCAGGGCCTGCAACTGGGCCCGCGCCTCGTCCTCGATGCGCTGGTCGAGGTCGGCCAGTTCCTCGGCATAGGCCGGGTCGTTGGCCAGGCGGTCGGCACGGTCTTCGAGGTAGCGCATTAGGTCGTGGCTGAGCTTTTCGGTACCTTGCTTGGAGATGGCCGAGATCACGTACACAGGGCCCTCCCACTGCAGGCGCTCGACCACTTCCTTGACCCGCTCGTCGCGCTCGTCATCCATGACCATGTCGGCCTTGTTCAGCACCAACCAGCGCTCACGCTCAGCCAGTGACGGGCTGAAGCGGGTCAGCTCGTTGACGATGACTTCGGCGGCATCGGCCGGGCTGCTCTCGTCCAGCGGCGCCATGTCCACCAGGTGCAGCAGAACACGGGTACGCGCCAGGTGCTTGAGGAAGCGGATACCCAGGCCAGCACCGTCGGAGGCACCTTCGATCAGCCCAGGAATGTCGGCGATGACGAAGCTTTTCCAGCGGTCGACACTGACCACGCCCAGGTTCGGCACCAGAGTAGTGAACGGGTAGTCGGCCACTTTCGGCTTGGCGGCCGATACCGAGCGGATAAAGGTGCTCTTGCCCGCATTCGGCAGGCCCAGCAGGCCCACATCGGCCAGCACTTTCATTTCCATCTTCAAGTCGCGCTGCTCACCCGGCTTGCCAGGGGTGGTCTGGCGCGGTGCACGGTTGGTACTGGATTTGAAACGGGTATTGCCCAGGCCGTGCCAGCCGCCCTGGGCGACCATCAGCTTCTGCCCCGGCTTGACCAGGTCACCGATCACTTCCTGCGTGGAGGCATCGATCACAGTAGTGCCCACCGGCACACGCAGGAACAGGTCTTCGCCCTTCTTGCCCGTGCAGTCGGTGCTGCCGCCATTGGCGCCGCGCTGGGCTTCGTGGTGACGGGTGTAGCGATAGTCGACCAGGGTGTTGAGGTTCTCGTCTGCCACCATGAACACCGAGCCACCGTCACCGCCATCGCCGCCGTTGGGGCCACCGTTCTCGATGAACTTCTCGCGGCGGAAGCTCATGCAACCGTTACCGCCGTCACCGGCCTTGACCCGAATGGATACTTCGTCAACAAACTTCATTCAAAAACCGCCTCTCGCCTTCCGACGAGTTGAACACTGATAAACATGAGGCTCTTGCAAAAATGAGCGCGGCGGCCCCGTACGACCGTAGAAACCCACGCCGGCAACCCATACAAACAGCTTTGCAAGAGGCTCACCACAAACGAAAAAGCCCCGTCGCATGACGGGGCTTCTGGAGCGACGTCGCGATTAGGCTGCGACGATGCTCACGTAACGGCGGTTGAACTCGCCTTTCTTCTCGAACTTGATCACGCCTTCGATTTTGGCGAACAGGGTGTGATCTTTACCGATGCCCACGCCGTAGCCTGGGTGGAATTCGGTGCCGCGCTGGCGGACGATGATGTTGCCTGGCTTGATAACCTGGCCGCCATACATCTTCACGCCAAGGCGTTTCGATTCTGAGTCGCGACCGTTACGAGTACTACCACCAGCCTTCTTGTGAGCCATGGTTCAATTCTCCAAATAAATTCAGGGGATCTAGGGGATTAAGCCTGGATGCCGGTGATTTTGATCTCGGTGAACCACTGGCGGTGGCCCATGCGCTTCATGTGGTGCTTACGACGACGGAACTTGATGATGCGAACCTTGTCGTGGCGGCCTTGCGAAACGACTTCGGCCACTACTTTAGCGCCAGCAACAACTGGAGCACCGATGGTGACTTCTTCACCGTTGGCGACCAGCAGAACGCGATCGAAAGTCACGGACTCGCCAGTGGCGACTTCCAGTTTCTCGACCTTGAGGAATTCACCTTCAGCGACTTTGTACTGCTTGCCGCCGGTAACGATTACTGCGTAAGACATGGTATTTCTCCGATAATCCTGCTCACCCAGCGCTTTATATGATGAGTATTGGCTGGCATGGCTGCACAGGGCTGGAACGGCCCGGCGCAATTGCGTAAGGCAGGTGCTGCCCAGGAAGTTAGGGTGCGCGATTGTACGCAACACAGGTTTTGCTTGCAAGTGCAGCGCCCGACCGACCGGCACCGTGCCTTGACACACCGGGACCCGCAACCTAGCATGCCGCGCAACCTCACTGGAGCAGCCGATGCAACCCCAAACCTTCTACCGTGCGGTGGCTGACGATTTCAGCGCCGTCGACGAGATCATCAAGAAGCAGCTGACCTCGCGCGTGCCGCTGGTATCGAAGATCGGCGACTATATCACGTCGGCCGGCGGCAAGCGCCTGCGTCCATTGCTGGTGTTGCTGTGCGGCAAGGCTCTGGGCCACCGGGGCGACGACCTGCGGCTACTGGCGGCCACCATCGAGTTCCTGCACACCGCTACCCTGCTGCACGATGACGTGGTCGACATGTCGGGCATGCGCCGCGGCCGCTCCACGGCCAACGCCCTGTGGGGCAATGCCCCAAGCGTGCTGGTCGGTGATTTCCTCTATTCCCGTTCGTTCGAGATGATGGTCGAACTGGGGTCGATGCCGGTCATGCAGATTCTGTCCAGGGCTACCCGGGTCATCGCCGAAGGCGAAGTGCTGCAGCTGTCGCGGGTACGCGATGCCAGCACCACCGAGGAGGTCTACATGGACGTCATCCGCGGCAAGACTGCCATGCTGTTCGAAGCCTCTACCCACAGTGCTGCGGCGCTGGCCCAGGCCTCCGATGCCCAGCGCGAGGCCTTGCGCATGTTCGGTGACCACCTGGGCGTGGCTTTCCAGCTGGTCGACGACCTGCTTGACTATGAAGGCGATGCCGAAGCACTGGGCAAGAACGTGGGCGACGACCTGGCCGAGGGCAAGCCCACCCTGCCTTTGATCTACACCATGCGCGAGGGCACTGCCGAGCAGGCAGCGCTGGTGCGTCAGGCCATTCAGAAAGGCGGCCTCGAAGACCTGGAGCAGATCCGTGCCGCCGTAGAGGCATCGGGTGCACTCAAGTACACCGCAGCCCTGGCGCAGGATTACGTCAAGCGCGCTATCGAGTGCCTGGAAGTGCTCCCTGCCAGCGAATACCGGGATGCGTTGGTCGAGCTCAGCCAGTTCGCGGTCGCACGCACCCACTGACGGCACGCCCTTCCCCACACGCGGTTCGTCCCCGAACCGCTACGGACTTTTGTCCGGACATAATCACTTCTGAAACCAGACCTTCTACAATGGCGGCTTTTTCCGCCTGTCTGTTCGAGGAACCGAAGTGAGTACGTTGCCACCCTGCCCCAAATGCAATTCCGAATACACCTACGAGGATGGCACGCAGCTGATCTGCCCTGAATGTGCCCACGAATGGTCGGCCAACGGCGAAGCCGAACCTGCCAATGACGATGTGGTGAAAAAAGATTCAGTCGGCAACGTGCTACAAGACGGCGACACCGTGACCGTGATCAAGGACTTGAAGGTCAAGGGCTCGTCCCTGGTGGTCAAGGTCGGCACCAAGGTCAAGAACATCCGCCTGTGCGACGGTGACCACGATATCGACTGCAAGATCGACGGCATTGGCGCGATGAAACTGAAATCGGAATTCGTGCGCAAGGTCTGATTTTACCCAGATCCGCCAATTGGTTCTTGCTATTTTGATAATAAGAATTATTCTCATTGGAAAGTTATCCAAGGAGAGTAGTCATGACTTATCTGATCGATGCCTGGCTGGACCGCCCTCATCCGTATCTGCGCATTCTCCATCGGGAGACCGGTGAAGTGTGCGCGGTGCTCGAAGCAGAGGCGCTGGACGAACTGCGCGACCAGGGCGATCTGGACCTGCGCGGGCTGAATTCGAATGAGCCGGGGGTGCTGAAGGAGCTGGTGCGCAACTTGTTTCTGTTCTGCTATGCACGGGCATTGCGCCCGGTGGGAACAGACTGGAACTGACAGTTCTAGCGAGCCGGGAAAGGGCCGCAACGCGGCCCCAGCGGTATTACAGAACGTCGAGCAGTTCGACGTCGAACACCAGCACGCTGTGCGGCGGGATGCTGCCGACGCCCTGGGCACCGTAGGCCAGTTCGCTTGGCACATACAGGCGCCACTTGCTGCCGGCGCTCATCAATTGCAGGGCTTCGGTCCAGCCTGCGATCACACCACCGACCGGGAATTCGGCTGGCTGACCACGATCATAGGAGCTGTCGAACACGGTGCCGTCGATCAGGGTGCCGTGGTAGTGCACACGCACCTGGTCTTCGCGCGATGGCTTGGCGCCTTCACCTGTGCTCAGCGCTTCGTACTGCAGGCCCGAATCCAGAGTGACGATACCGTCGCGCTTGGCGTTGTCGGCCAGGAACTGCTTGCCGGCTGCCGCTGCAGCCTCGGCCTTGGCGGCCGCCTGGGCTTGCATCACTTCACGGATAACTTGGAAGCTGGCCGACAGTTCGGCCTCGCTGACGCGGCTGTCTGCACCGTTGAAAGCGTCGGTCAGGCCGGCCACGATCGCGTCCAGGCTCACACCTGGCGGCGGGTTGTCACGCAGCTGGCCACCCAGCTGACGGCCGATGCCGTAGCTGACGCGGGTTTCGTCGGTAGACAGGTTGATCTCGGACATTGTCATGCTCCACTGCAGGGCGCAGCGCAGCCACGCCCTTGATGAAAAGGGCGAGCAGCCTAGCATATCGAGAGGCACCTCGCTGCACGCGGCAGACCACCGCGTGCAGCTGAAGTTGTGGTTAGTGCTTGGTGAGCTTGTCCAGGTAACCCATGCAGAACGCCGAGACGACGAAGGTCATGTGGATGATGACGTACCACATCAGGTAATCGGTGGAGATGTTCTGTGCATCCATGAACACCCGCAACAAGTGGATGGACGAAATGGCCACGATCGACGCAGCCACCTTCATCTTCAGCGAGGAGGAGTCCATCTTGCCGAGCCAGTTGAGCTTTTCCTTGCTCTCGTCGATATCCAGCTGCGAGACGAAGTTCTCATAGCCGGAAATCATCACCATGACCAACAGGCCGCCGACCAGCGACATGTCGATCAGCGACAGGATCACCAGGATCAGATCGGCTTCGCTCAAGGCGAAGACGTTGGGCAGAACATGGACCACTTCCTGGAAAAATTTCAGCGCAAGGGCCAATAGGCCCAGGGACAGGCCGAAGTAGATGGGGGCGAGCAGCCAGCGGGAGGCATACATCGCATTTTCGAGAATACGTTCCATGGAGGATGAGGACTCGTAGGTGGCTGGAAAAAACGACCGCGAGTATAGCCAGCCGCCTCATGCAGCAAAAGCTGGATGACTGCCCCGGCCTGTTCAGGTCTCAGGATGGAACTGGTAATCGCCGAGGTTTTTGGTGCGCTCGCCGTTCATGCGCCGCAACTGCGCCTGCAGGTGCAGGCACCAGATGGGCGGGTCTTCGTTGAGCTGATACCCGTGCAGAGTCAGGCTGTCGACGATGGCATTGAGTACGGACTCGGCCACTTGCGGCCCGTGAAACGGCCCCTGGGCCTTTACCGCCGAGGGTTGTTCACCGGCCATGCCGGCGGCGAACAACAATGTCCACATACCGGTATCGCCAGCCAGGGGCCGAATGCTGCATTCGATGCGGGTCACAAGGCCCAGGCACTGACGTGTAAGGCTGAGGTTGCGCATGGCCGCGTCCTCCGAAAGCTCTGTTCAGCCCTGTGAATGGGCTGTCTTCATCCTGAACACTGGTAGCGTCCTTGGTTCAGCATAGAAGAGCGCCAGCAAAAGATGGAAAACCGGCGCCGAACGGTAGCCACTGGCCGCCGGCGCCGGTTTATTGACTCAAGCAGGTTTAGCTTGCGCAATTACCTCTTCAAGACGCTCCTTCTCCGCCTTTTCGATGTCTTCCTCGCTGATCATCTCGGCAATCTCGCGCAGCCGTTCGACCACGCGCGCATTGACGCTGCCTTCGGTAAACTGCCCTTTCTCGTCAGGCACACCCGCCTCCTCACCTACCAGCAGGCTCAGTGCCTCATCTGCCTGGCTTACCGCGTACACGTGGAAAGTGCCGCTCTCAACCGCCTGCAGCACCCGTTCGTCGAGCATGAGCGTGGCCACGTTGGCACGTGGAATGATCACCCCTTGCTCACCGGTCAGGCCACGGGCTTCACAGAGCCTGAAAAAACCTTCGATCTTCTCGTTCACACCACCGACCGCCTGCACTTCTCCGAACTGGTTGATGGAACCGGTGATCGCAAAGCACTGCTTGAGCGGGGTGCGCGAGAGGGCCGAGATCAACGTGCAGGCCTCACCCAGCGAGGCGCTGTCGCCGTCCACGTAACCGTAGGATTGCTCCAGAGCGATGCTGGCCGAGATCGCCAGCGGGAATTCCTGGGCATAGCGACTGCCCAGGTAGCCGGTCAGGATCATCACCCCCTTGGAGTGGATGGGCTGGCCCAGGTTGACCTCGCGCTCGATGTCGACGATACCGCTGCCGCCCGGGTACACGGTGGCCGAGATACGCGCGGGCATGCCGAATGCCGAGTCGCCCACCTCCAGCACGGTCAGCCCGTTGCACTTGCCGATGGCCGCGCCCTGGGTGTCGATCAGGATGATGCCGGCCAGCATGTCGTCCAGCACCCGCTGCGAGACCCGCCCGGTGCGCGTCGCCTTGGCCTTGAGTGCACGTTCGATATGGCCAGCATCGGTCATTTCGTCGTTGGCCAGCTGACGGATGAAGTCGGCCTCGCTGACCAGCTGGAACAGATCGCCGATCCGGGCCGAGAGCCGTGCCTGGTTTTCAGCCAGTCGAGCGCTGTAGGTGGCCAGTCGGGCTACCGCGTCGCTGGTCAAGGGCGCCATGCCCTCCTCGTTGGTACGGGTGCGCAGCAGTTGGGCGAACTGCTCCAGATTCTCGTCGACCATGGGCATGTCTTCGTCGAAGTCCACCAGCACCCTGAACATCTCCTGGAAGTCCGGGTCGTGGTCCTGCAGCGCGTAATACAGCTGACGCGAGCCGATGATCACCAGCTTCACGTTGAGCGCAATTACCTGCGGGGTGAGGCTGACGGTTGCCACCCGGCCCAGTTCGCCCAGGGGTGACTCCATCTTGAGCTTGCGCGATTGCAACGCGCGTTTGAGCGCATCCCAGACAAAGGGCTCGCCCAGCATCTTCTCGGCTTCCAGGATCAGGAAGCCACCGTTGGCCCGGTGCAAGGCTCCTGGACGCAACTGCCGGTAGGAGGTGTAGAGCGCGCCCTGGTCGGTGCTGTACTCGATGCGACCGAACAGGTTGTCGTAGGTCGGATGCGGCTCGAACACCACCGGCGCCCCGCCGTCATGATGATGGCCCACGACCAGGCTGGGTGCGTACTGCTCTTCGAGCATCTTGCGCGCCACGGCGTCAGTCTTGCTGTCTTCGACCAGTTGCTCGACCACCGTGCGCAACAGGTTCAGTTGCACCGATTGCAGGTAGGCACATACGGCAGCGTTTTCGGCGTACTTTTCCGACAACGGTGCCAGCAAAGGCTCAAGCGCCAAGGTGATGGTTTCTTCGTTGAGCTGACGCAACTGGTTGTTCGATTCACGCTTCCATTGCGGGAGGCTGGCCAGCTCTTCGTTCAAACGCTCCTCGAGCAGGGCGATGTCTTCGTGAAACTGTTCGCGCACGTGCTCAGGCAACTGGGCAAACTCAGCCTCATCCAGAGCCTTGCCGTCTGCCATCGGCGTGAAGGCCACGTTGCTGGCATCGCGGTACAGGGCCACGTCCTTTTCCAGCGAAGCGCGCTCGATCACATCCAGGGCGCGGTCGTAGCGCTGGTTGAAGGCGCGGTCGATGGCGCCTTTTTTCTGCTGATACGAGGGGTGCTCGAACACGGCCGGGAACGTCGCCAGCAAGTTGTCGATCAACCCGTTCATGTCGGCGATGAAGTCCCCGGCACTGCCCGATGGCAATTCCAGGGCTCGCGGCTCGCGGGTGTCGTCGAAGTGATTGACGTACAGCCAATCGGATGGGGTCTGCTGACGCTTGCCCTCGGCCTTGAGGTAGCGTTTGACGAACGAGAAGCGGCCGGTACCGGGCTCGCCCATGACGTATACGTTATAGCCGGGGCGCGGCATGGCCACGCCGAATTGCAGGGCCTCGACAGCACGCTCCTGGCCCAGTACGCCGCGGAACGGCTCCAGATCGTCCGTGTTGGTGAAAGCAAACTGCTCGGGAGAGAAACGCCGGGTGAGGGCTTCAGGCGCAAGACGCAGGCGCGCAGCGACAGGATCGGGCATTGGGTTTCCTTACTTCGGCGGGGCAGATACGCAGCATTCTGGCGCTGCCTGCGCGCGGGTTGCAAGGCTCCTGGGGATTTATGTCGCAGGTGCGACGGTGTCTTGTACAAGCAAATTTTTCGCAATCAGTAACGCAACCTTTGGAACATGCCTAAACTCCAACTTGCGCGGGTGGGTGAAATGCTTTCCCGACCTGGCACCCGAGTTGCCAGAAACCTGACCCTTGGTTTAAGTCAAATAGAGAATAAATGCTATGAAACGGATTCTTCTGGGTACTCTGTTCACCGTCGCTTCGCTCAACGCCATGGCCGACGCGCCAGGCGGCCCGAACTGCGGCTGGGGCAACATGCTGTTCGAAGGCCAGCGCGGCACTCCGGCACACTTCCTGGCTTCCACCACCAACGGCACTTCCGGTAACGCCACTTTCGGCATGACCTCCGGCACCAACGGCTGCTCCACCAAGTCTGCACTGACCTACGGCGGCAAATCGTGGTTTGCCATGAACGGCATGATGAACGAGCTTTCCGAAGACATGGCCATGGGTCAGGGTGAAGCACTGACCACCTACGCCGTGGTACTGGGCGTGGCGCCGGAAGACCGTGCGCACTTCGCATCGGTTACCCACGACCACTTCAACCAGATCTTCAGCAGCGCCGACGTCAATGCTGAAACCGTGCACAGCAACACCCTGGCCGTTCTGAAGAACGACCCACGCCTGGCCAAGTACGCTACCGAAGCCTAAACGCGCGTTTCCCGCCCCGGTTCCGGGGCGGGTCTCTCTTTCTTCGGCATCGTCTGGAAGTAGTTGCCCGATATGCTCAAACGCCTTGCCTCTCTGGCGCTGTTGCTCTGCGCCCCTGTTCATGCTGCGCCGATGCTGGATCAAAGCCGTCTCCAGCAGTTGGCCAGTACCCCCTACTGGATTGCTTTGGGCCATTACGAAACCGGCAAGCTCGGTGGCTGGCGCAGCTACGTGGATGATGACGCCTTCTTCCTTGCCCAGGATGGCGCACACCATCCGGACCGAGAGCTGAAAGCGACTGTACAGGCGCTGTATGCCCCGGCAAGCCTGGGCGACAAGCACGCCCAATGTGTATTCCCGGCCCGTACACGCTGGCTCAAAGAGCAACTTGGCCTACAGGATTTGCCGCAACCCCAGTGCCAGGAATTCAAGACCTGGTACCAGTCGATCGACCCGCACAGCGCCGCGTTGATCTTCCCGGCTGCCTACCTGAACAGCCCCTCGTCGATGTTCGGGCACACGCTGCTGCGCATCGACCAGTCCACTACCCGCAGCGACGACACCACGCTGCTCAGCTATGCGATCAACTTCGGCGCGTACATCGAAGGCAGCGACAACAGCATTCTGTATGCCTGGAAAGGGTTGGCCGGTGGCTATCCCGGGCTGTTCGCGCTGATGCCCTACCAGGAGAAACTGTCGGAATACCGCAGCCTGGAAAACCGCGACCTGTGGGAATACCAGCTGGACCTCACGCCAGAAGAAACTGGCCGCATGGTCGAGCACGTCTGGGAACTGAAACAGATTCAGTTCGACTACTTCTTCTTCGACGAGAACTGCTCCTATCGCCTGCTGGAGTTGCTGCAGGTGGCTCGGCCAGGCCTGGACCTGACCTCGCAGTTCCCGCTGACCGCCATACCGACCGACACCGTGAAGGCGGTGAAGCAATCGGGCTTGGTCGCCAGTGAAATCTACCGGCCATCACGCGAACGCGAACTGCTGGCGCGTGCTGAGCCACTGGACCATGACGAGAAACGCCAGGTGCTGGCTGTAAGCGCCAACACGGCGCAATTGCAAAGCCCCGCATTCAAGGCACTGCCCCGTGAGCGGCAGGCCTTGGTACAAGACGCCGCCTACCGCCTTGAGCGCTACCGAGCCAATGGCCAGGAACGTGACCCCGGCCAAGCCAAGCGCAGCTTCGAATTGCTACGCGCGATCAACACCAACCCGCCGCCGCCGTTGGCCATCGAGCGCCCGGGCTTGCCCGAGGACGGCCATGATTCGCGGACCTGGCAATTGGGTGTGGGCACTCGCCAAGACCGCGCCTATGCCGAGTATGGCCTGCGCATGGCCTACCATGATCTCAACGACAACGCCTACGGCTTCCCATTGGGGGCGCAGATCGAGATCCTGCAACTGAAAGTGCGTCAGTACGAAGGCAATGACTGGCAAGTGCAACGCCTGGACCTGGCAACCATCCGTTCGCTGACACCGCGCAACGAACTGCTCAAGCCTTGGTCGTGGCAAGTGGCCGGGGGCCTTGAGCGAGTGCCGGGCAAACACGATGACGAGGTGCTGGTGAGCCACGTCAATGGTGGCGCCGGTGGCACCTGGCAGCTGGGTGATGACCTGCTGGGCTTTGCACTGGGCACGGTCCGTGTAGAACACCACAACGACTTCGCGCAATTCATCGCGCCTGCCGCAGGTTTCAATGGCGGGCTGCTGTGGCGCAATGGGCTTGGCAACATGACGCTGGAGGCCAAGGGCGATTACTTCGCCAATGGCGAGGTGCGCCGAAGCGTCAGCCTGAACCAGCAGTGGGAAATCAGCCAGAACCTGGGGCTGCGCCTGAGTGCCTCGCGCCAGTTCAGCCACCTGTCCACGGCGCAGAACGAGGTGATGCTGGAAGTGAAGTGGTATCACTATTGATGGGCTGGTCTGTTGCGAAAGCGTTCATGTTTACGGCGATATTGCGGCCTGCGGCCTCCTCAACCCTTCTTTGACACGGTTTTGACAGCACGCCCACAAGTGGCCTTCTAGACTTTACCTCGATGGCATGAGGGCAAGGTCTATGGGGCGGTTCTGGTGGGGTCTGTGCGTGGTGATGCTGCTGTCGGGGTGCGAAACGACTCACGAGCAGATGCTTGGCCAAGGGTTTCCCCCTGCCTACGCCGATGGCTTCGAGGACGGGTGCAGCAGCGGCCGTCAGGCCGCGGGCGTGCCGGCGGGTGATTTCCGCAAGAATGTGCCGCGCTATCTTCAAGACCGGCAGTACGAGGCTGGCTGGGACGATGGCTTTCGCCAATGCCAGGCCATGCAGGAGCGCGCCGAACAGCAGCGCTACCACGAGCGTTTCTGGGACGAACGGGACCGTCAGTGGCAGCAGGAGAAAGACCGCGGCGCCGCCCGCGCCTGGCGCTGAAGGTGTCGCAGCTGGACATCGCTTGAAACCCTGCCCCTGCCATGATGGTCTTCTGCACAAGGAGGCACTCATGAGCCGAGCATTCGTCAACGAAGACCAAGCCGCCGCCCAGGCCGACCAACCGGTCGAGCGGCGTGTCAGCGACCAGCGTAATTACGTCACCGCCAACGGCCTGCGCCAGCTGCAACGGCGCCTGACCGAACTCAATACGTTGCGCAGTGAATTGCAGGCTCAGGGCGAGCGTGCCGACAAACAGCGGTTAGCCGAAGTCGAGCGGGATCTGCGGTATTTCGCCGCCAGGGTGCAAAGTGCCCAGGTGGTGCCGGCAGCTCTGTCCACCGAAAAAGTGCAGATAGGCAGCCGCGTCAGGTTCATCGACGATCAGGACCAGGAACACTTGGTGTGCCTGGTTGGGGAAGATGAGGCTGACGCGGCACGTGGCCTGATCAACTGGGGATCACCTCTGGGCAGGGCCTTGCTGGGCGCAGCCCCGGGAGATGAAGTGACATGGCGCCGGCCTGTCGGTGAACAGGCCATCGAGATCATCGAGATCGAAGCGGCGGGCCAATAGCCCACCGCAGCCGGCCCGCCGAGGCCGCTCAATACCCGAGTAGCCGGCGATGGGCTGCGAAGCCTCACCCAATCAGACGACCCCCTGGGCCAGCATTGCATCAGCCACCTTCACGAAGCCCGCAATGTTGGCCCCTTTCACATAGTTGACCCGGCCATCGTCCTGCTCACCAAAGTGAACGCAGGCGTGGTGAATCGACTGCATGATGCCATGCAGCTTGCTGTCAACTTCGCCGGCAGTCCACAGCAAGCGCATGGCGTTCTGCGACATTTCCAGGCCCGACACCGCAACGCCACCGGCATTGGACGCCTTGCCGGGCGCATAGAGGATGCCCGCCTCGAGGAAGATGTCCACAGCCGCCAGGGTCGTCGGCATGTTGGCGCCTTCTGCAACGCAGATACAGCCGTTGGCCAACAGCGCCTTGGCATCCTCGATGTCCAGTTCGTTCTGCGTCGCGCATGGCAGCGCGATGTCGCAGGCCAGGCTCCACGGCGTCTGGCCCTTGCGGAACTCCAGGCCGAACTCCTCGGCCAGCTCGCTGATGCGGCCGCGCTTGACGTTCTTGAGGGTCATCACCGCTTCCCACTGCGCGTCGGTGAGGCCCGCTTCGGCGTACAACGTGCCTTCGGAATCGGACAGCGAGATCACCTTGCCCCCCAGGTCCATGACCTTGCGCGCCGCATACTGCGCGACGTTGCCCGAACCCGAGATCGCCACGCGACGACCGTCGATGCGCTGGCCCTGGCGCTTGAGCATCTCCTCGGCAAAATACACACAGCCATAGCCCGTGGCCTCCGGACGAATCAGGCTGCCGCCATAGGTCATGCCCTTACCGGTCAGCACGGAGGTGAACTGGTTGGCCAGACGCTTGTACTGACCGAACATGTACCCAATCTCACGGGCGCCTACCCCGATATCCCCGGCCGGTACATCGCAGTCGGCGCCGATGTGACGGTACAACTCGCTCATGAAGGCCTGGCAGAAGCGCATCACTTCGGCGTCGCTCTTGCCCTTGGGATCGAAGTCAGACCCACCCTTGCCACCGCCCATGGGCAGTGAGGTCAGGGAATTCTTGAAGACCTGCTCGAATGCCAGGAATTTCAGAACACTGAGGTTCACCGAAGGATGAAAGCGCAGGCCGCCCTTGTAAGGGCCAATGGCGCTGTTCATCTGGATACGGTAACCGCGATTGACCTGGACCTTGCCCTGATCGTCCACCCACGACACCCGGAACAGCACTGCACGCTCAGGCTCGACCATGCGTTCGAGAATGCCCGCTTGCAGGTAGTGCGGGTTGGCTTCCAGAAAGGGCCACAAGGTGCGCAGCACCTCTTCGACAGCCTGGTGAAACTCCGGTTGGCCAGGGTCCCGCTGTTGCAGGCGTGCAAGGAAATTGTCGACGGATTCGATCATGGTAGACATCTCACCAAGAGGATTGGACTTATTGGTTTTTCCCGAATGTACCAAGAAGCAATTGCCCTGCAACAGGGCGAAATGTCGTTTTATTGAAATAATTTGGTGCGTTTTATGTAAATGTATACAAACCCTCGGGAAAAATGGGGGCGATCGTTCAACCATCACACGCCAGATCCCAGGCGCCTGAAGGTCTGGCGTAGGCTCTCACGACCTACCGAAAGAATCGCGCCAGTTGTGCTACACGCACGAAAATGGGGCCTCTGAGGGCCCCATTTCTGTGCAGCAAAATCTGGCTTATTGCGCCAGCTTCTTGTGCCGCACACGGTGCGGCTGTGCAGCGGCGTCGCCCAGGCGCTTCTTGCGATCGGCTTCGTACTCGGTGTAGTTGCCTTCGAAGAACACCACGTTCGAGTCGTCCTCGTACGCCAGGATGTGAGTCGCGACGCGGTCCAGGAACCAACGGTCGTGGGAAATCACGATAGCGGCGCCGGGGAAGTCCAACAGTGCCTCTTCCAGGGAACGCAAGGTTTCGACGTCCAGGTCGTTGGACGGTTCGTCGAGCAGCAGGACGTTGCCGCCCTCTTTCAAGGTCAGCGCCAGGTGCAGACGGCCACGTTCACCGCCCGAGAGGTCCTTGACGAACTTCTGCTGGTCGCCACCTTTGAAGTTGAAGCGGCCCACGTAGGTACGCGACGGGATTTCGTAGTTGCCGATACGGATCATGTCCGAGCCGTCGGAAATCTGCTGGAACACGGTCTTGGCACCGTCCAGGTCCTCGCGGCTCTGGTCGACACAGGCCAGTTGCACGGTTTCACCGATCTCGATGCTGCCCGAATCCGGCTGTTCCTTGCCCATGAGCATGCGGAACAGGGTGGATTTACCGGCACCGTTACCCCCGATCACGCCCACGATTGCACCCTTGGGCATGGCGAAGGACAGGTTGTCGATCAGGACGCGGTCGCCATAACCCTTGGTCACGTTCTTGAATTCGATGACCTTGTCGCCCAGGCGCGGACCGGCCGGGATGTAGATCTCGTTGGTTTCGCTGCGCTTCTGGAATTCCTGCGACTGCAGTTCTTCGAAACGCTGCAGACGTGCCTTGGATTTGGACTGGCGAGCCTTGGCGCCTTTGCGCACCCACTCCAGTTCTTCCTTCATGGCCTTTTCATGGGCGCTTTGCTGTTTGGATTCCTGGGCCAGACGGTCGGACTTGGCTTCCAGCCAGCCCGAATAGTTACCTTCATAAGGAATACCAGCGCCGCGGTCGAGTTCCAGGATCCAGCCTGCGACGTTGTCGAGGAAGTAACGGTCGTGGGTGATGGCCACCACGGTACCGGGGAAGTCGTGCAGGAAGCGCTCGAGCCAGGCGACCGAGTCAGCGTCCAGGTGGTTGGTCGGTTCGTCGAGCAGCAGCATGTCGGGCGCCGACAGCAGCAGACGGCACAGGGCGACACGGCGCTTTTCGCCACCGGAAAGGTGCTCGATGCGTGCATCCCAAGCCGGCAGGCGCAGCGCGTCGGCGGCCACGTCCAGCTGGCGTTCCAGGTTGTGCCCGTCGGCGGCCTGCAGGATGGATTCGAGCTTGGCCTGCTCGGCAGCCAGCTTGTCGAAGTCGGCGTCCGGCTCGGCGTAGGCCGCGTAGACCTCGTCAAGGCGCGCCTGGGCGTCCTTGATGACGCTGACGGCTTCCTCGACCACCTCACGGACCGATTTGCTCGGGTCCAGCTGAGGCTCCTGGGGCAGGTAGCCCACGTTGATGTCAGGCATCGGACGGGCTTCGCCGTCGAATTCCTTGTCGACGCCCGCCATGATCCGCAGCAGCGTCGATTTACCCGCGCCGTTGAGGCCCAGCACGCCGATCTTGGCGCCAGGGAAGAACGACAGGGAAATGTTCTTCAGGATTTCCCGCTTCGGCGGCACGACCTTGCTCAGCCGATGCATGGTGTAGACGTATTGAGCCAAAACCAAGCCCTCTAATTCAGATAGGTAAAGACATCGACGATCGCCCCAGCGGGTCTGCCAGGGGTCGGGTGTCGTTGAACAAAGTGGACCATTCTACGCCAACGCGCAGTATTTGATAGGAGGCGCCGAGCGCAACAACGCGCCGGCATCACGGCGCTGTACACGCCTGGATCTGCCGGCGGTGCAGGCTTGGAACGGTCGTCGAGCAGCAGCGATCATGCCCTGCGGCCGCGCCTGGTGAGCAGCCCTTGCTCAGACGTGACGCTGGCGCACCTTGCCCCGTGGCAGTCGGCAACGGTCGCCTTGCTCGGCCAGGCGCGCCGCCCAGGCGGACTTGACGCAGAACCCGCCCGAGCGCGCAGGCTGCGCAGCGCCGACACGGTTATCAGAGGTGCCGGACGTGACCGATGCCGCCGTCGGCGCATGTGGGGCGGCGCCAACCACTGCAGCTGGGACGGGAGCCTTGGCAGACTTGCGCAGCTCGGCCAGCGACGGCGCCTTGCTTTTGGTAGAAGTGGCTGCCTCGGGCTTGGCCAGTGAGCGCTGGCACGATTTGCAGGACACGTCCTCGGTCACGGCAGAGCTGACAAGGGTCTGACTGCTGCGCCCACAGGCGGAATCGAGGCCATTGATGGAAAAATGAGTAACCAAAACCGAACATCTCCCAAGCATTGTCATGTAAAGCGGGCGGTATTCTCGCACAGCAGGCATGCGCTTGCCGAATAGGGGCGGTCAGAAGCATGAATGGCACTGGCACTTTGCCATAATGCGAGGCATGCTAGCCGGTTTCGAGTGGTCGGCTTATAGTGCGCCACCGCGCATCGGTTACCTCATAAAAAAAGCATACGCCATGCCCGCCCCCTCCCTGCCATCGCCAGGCCCATCGCAGGATCGACGCTTGATCACACTCACTCCACCGCCGTCATCGCGTAGCGTGTCCAAGGCGCCCGCTGCCAGCCTGCGCGGGTCGATCAAGGGTGCGCTGGCATTGCTCGCCCTGATTCTGCTCGGGCTGCTGCTATGGCAGCTGTTCGCGCAGTTCAGCCTGACCCAGGCCGAACTGCGCAACAAGCGCCTGGAAGACACGACCGAGCTGGCGGACCACCTGGGTCTGAACATGGCGCTCAAGGCGCAGCAGGCCATCAACCTGCTCCAGCCCTACCCAACCGTGGCGGCATCGGCAGCTGGGCCCCTGGTGGTCACGCTGCGCGAGCGAGTGCCTGCGCTGCGCAGCGTGGTCTGGATAGACGATGCCGGGCAGATCGTTGCCGACAGTGCACCTGCCAGCGACGACCACGCAGTCATCGGTGAGGTGCTGAGGCTCAACCAGGAGCGGCCGTATTTCTTTACCAATGCGCCCAGCAACGCCAACGTGTACCTGTTGCTGAGCCAATCACCAGGCCAAGGCCATTGGCTACTGCGCTTGTCGCCTGATTATTACCGCGCGCTTACCGGCCACCTGCACGAAGCTGACCATCTGCTATGGCTGCTGGAAAACAGCCGTACAGGCGAGGTGCTGCAACGCGACCTGGCCGCCGAGCGCCCCGACGCGCCCTTGCAGAGCGTCATGCTGGCGTTCATCGACAACAGTGCCTGGCAACTGCGCGGCCTGTTCGACGCTGACCGGGCGCGCAATGACCTGCTGCCTGCCTTGATAGGCAAATGCCTGCTGGTGCTGTTCTGCGCCCTGCTCCCAGTGCTGGCGCTGGTCAACATGCGCCGCCGGCAGCGGGCCTTGCAGGAAGACCGCAGGCGTTATCAGGAGATCTTCGAAGGCACAGGTGTGGCCCTGTGCGTGCTGGACCTGTCCAGTTTGCCCGGCCAACTGGACCGCTATCACGTGCGCAACCGCGCCGCGCTCAAGCACAGCCTGATGCTGGACCCTCACCTGCGCCGCTCGCTCCTGGCGCAACTGAAGATCACCGAAATCAACCAGGTAGCGCGCCAGTTGCTTCAAATCGAAGACCACCAGCAGGCCTGGCAGCGCCTGATCGACGACAGCGGTGACGGCCAGGACAGCGTTGGCATGCAACTGCTCGAGGCCTTGATCGACCAACGCCCGTCCCTGGAGCTCGAGGTGCGCCTGCCTGCTCCGCATGGCGACGCACTGCACTTGTGGCTCACAGCGCGCCTGCCGCAATTGCGCCGCAACTACCAGGCCGTGATCCTCAGCATCAGCGACATCACCAGCCGCAAGAAGGTGGAGCTGTCGTTGCTTGAGCGCGAGCGGTTCTGGTCGGACGTGGTGCGTACCGTACCGGATCAGCTCTACGTCCAGGATATCCACAGCCAGCGGATGATCTTCAGCAACCGCCACCTGGGCCAGACGCTGGGGTATGACCGCACGGAACTGGCCCGCATGGGCGACCGCTTCTGGGAGCTGCTGCTGCACCCCGAAGACGCCGCGCATTACCAGGACCTGCGCCAACAGCAGCTCGACAACGGCCATGACTTGCCGCTGCACTGCCAGCTGCGTTTCCGGCACCATGATGGCAACTGGCGCTGCTACGACATACGTGAGCAAGTGCTGGCTCGTGACGCCGACGGCCGGGTGACGCGCATCATCGGTGTAGGCAAGGACGTGACCGTACAGATCGAGGCGAGCCAGTCGCTGCGCGACAGCGAACAGCGCTATCGGATGCTGGCCGAAAGCATCAGTGACGTGATCTTCTCCACCGACAGCCAGCTCAAGCTCGACTACGTAAGCCCCTCGGTGCAAAGCGTGCTGGGCTATCACGCCGACTGGATCTTCGCCAACGGTTGGCATTCGATCATCGCCAACCCCGCCCAGCTCACGGGCATCTACGGGTTGATGGAGCGGGTAAGCAAGGCGATGGACGACCCGGCTCAACTGGCCGAACTGCGTGGCCAGTTGCCGACCCAGCTGTTCCTGTTCGACTGCCTGCGCGCCGACGGCCGCAAGATCCCCATCGAGTTGCGCCTGGTACTGGTCTGGGATGACGACCAGCGTTTCGAGGGTGTACTGGGAGTAGGTCGCGATATCAGCCAGCAGCGCCGTGCAGAGAAAGACTTGCGCATGGCCGCGACGGTTTTCGAGCACTCGACCTCGGCCATACTGATCACCGACCCTGCCGGCTACATCGTGCAGGCCAACGAGGCATTCAGCCGGGTCAGCGGCTACGCGGTCAGCGAGGTGCTGGACCAATTGCCGAGCATGCTGGTCATGAACGACCAGCAGCAGGCGCACCTGCGCTACATCCTCAAGCAGCTCAACCAGCGTGGCAGCTGGGAGGGCGAGGTGTGGCTCAAGCGCCGCGATGGCGATCACTACCCGGCCTGGGTAGGCATCACTGCCGTGCTGGACGATGAAGGCGACCTGGCCAGCTACGTGTGCTTCTTTACCGACATCAGCGAGCGCAAGGCCAGCGAACAGCGCATTCACCGCCTGGCCTACTACGACGCACTCACGCACCTGCCCAACCGTACGTTGTTCCAGGACCGGCTGTACAATGCCCTGCAGCAGGCCGAGCGGCAGAAGGCCTGGGTGGTGTTGATGTTCCTGGACCTGGACCGTTTCAAGCCTATCAACGACTCCCTTGGCCATGCCGCGGGCGATCGCATGCTCAAGGACATGGCGCTGCGCTTGCTGGCTTGCGTAGACGAGGACGATACGGTCGCGCGCATGGGCGGCGATGAATTCACGCTGCTGCTACAGCCCCGGCCTACCCGCGAGCTGGCGTTGAACCGCGCCATTCACGTGGCCGAAAACATCCTCGGCAGCCTGGTCAAGCCGTTCGTGCTGGAGAACCGCGAGTTCTTCGTCACGGCCAGCATCGGCATCGCACTCAGCCCGCAGGATGGCGGCGAGTTGAGCCAATTGATGAAGAACGCCGACACCGCCATGTATCACGCCAAAGAGCGCGGCAAAAACAACTTCCAGTTCTACCAGGCCGAGATGAACGCCAGCGCCCTGGAGCGTCTGGAACTGGAAAGTGACCTGCGCCATGCCATGGAGCAGAACGAATTCATTCTGTATTACCAGCCGCAATTCAGCGGCGACGGCAAGCGCCTGACCGGTGCCGAGGCACTGCTGCGCTGGCGGCACCCCACCCGCGGCCTGGTGCCACCGGGCGACTTCATTCCCGTCATCGAAGAACTGGGCCTGGTGGTGGACGTCGGTGATTGGGTGCTGCGCGAAGCCAGCCGTCAGCTGAAGGCCTGGCACAAGGCCAAGGTGCGTGTGCCGAAAGTGTCGGTCAACATCTCCGCGCGCCAGTTTTCCGATGGTCAGCTGGGTACGCGGATCGCCAACATCCTGGAAGAAAGCGGCCTGCCACCGGCGTGCCTTGAGCTTGAGCTGACCGAAAGCATCCTGATGCGCGAAGTGAACGAAGCGCTGCAGATTCTGGCCAGCCTCAAGAACCTGGGCCTGAGCATTGCAGTGGACGATTTCGGGACCGGCTATTCTTCGCTCAACTACCTCAAGCAGTTCCCGATCGATGTGTTGAAGATCGACCGTACCTTCGTCGACGGCTTGCCCGAAGGTGAGCAGGATGCGCAGATCGCCAGGGCGATCATCGCCATGGCCCACAGCCTGAACCTGGCGGTCATCGCCGAAGGCGTCGAGACTCATGAGCAACTTGAGTTCCTGCGTGAGCACGGCTGCGACGAAGTACAGGGCTATCTGTTCGGACGACCGATGCCGGCGCATCAGTTCGAGGCACAGTTCGCCAATGAGACGTTGTTCATGTTCAATTGAGCCGCCCTTGACCCTGCCTTCGCGCTGCGGTTGAAACGGCAGCGAGGTCCCTCACGCCTGGTCGCGCACCACACGCAGGCAACGCCAAAACCGGACCTGAAAGTCAACTCGAATGCCCGCCCAGCCCAGCAACGACGCGGGATGCAACATGAGCCCCACTGGTCCGCGACTTGATGCCACTTCATATGCCAGCGGCGGGTCAATGGGGTAGAATGCCCACCCACTTCACCCCCGATCCTTGAGGACCGCCATGTTCAGCCGTGATTTGACCATTGCCAAGTACGACGCCGAGCTCTTCGAAGCCATGCAGCAAGAAGCCCTGCGCCAGGAAGAGCATATCGAGCTGATCGCCTCGGAAAACTACACCAGCCCGGCCGTCATGGAAGCCCAGGGTTCGGTACTGACCAACAAGTACGCCGAAGGCTATCCAGGCAAGCGCTACTATGGTGGCTGCGAATACGTCGACGTGGTCGAGCAACTGGCCATCGACCGCGCCAAGCAACTGTTCGGTGCCGACTACGCCAACGTCCAGCCGCACGCCGGCTCCCAGGCAAACGCCGCTGTCTACCTGGCCCTGCTGTCGGCCGGTGACACCATCCTGGGCATGAGCCTGGCCCATGGTGGTCACCTGACCCACGGTGCTTCGGTCAGCTCGTCGGGCAAGCTGTACAACGCCGTACAATACGGCATCGACGGCAACGGCCTGATCGACTACGACGAAGTCGAGCGCCTGGCGATCGAGCACAAGCCGAAGATGATCGTTGCCGGTTTCTCGGCCTACTCCCAGGTCCTGGACTTCGCCCGCTTCCGCGCCATCGCCGACAAGGTCGGTGCCTACCTGTTCGTCGACATGGCGCACGTGGCGGGCCTGGTCGCCGCCGGCGTCTACCCTAACCCGGTGCCCTTCGCCGACGTCGTCACCACCACCACGCACAAGACCCTGCGCGGCCCGCGCGGCGGCCTGATCCTGGCTCGCAAGAACGAAGAGATCGAGAAAAAGCTCAATTCCGCGGTCTTCCCAGGCGCCCAGGGTGGCCCGCTGGAGCACGTGATTGCAGCCAAGGCCATCTGCTTCAAGGAAGCTTTGCAGCCAGAGTTCAAGGCCTATCAGCAGCAAGTGGTGAAAAACGCCCAGGCCATGGCCAGCGTCTTTATCGAGCGTGGCTTCGACGTGGTATCCGGTGGTACCGAAAACCACCTGTTCCTGCTGTCGCTGATCAAGCAGGACATCTCGGGCAAGGACGCTGACGCGGCCTTGGGCAAGGCGTTCATCACCGTCAACAAGAACTCGGTGCCGAACGACCCACGCTCCCCGTTCGTCACCTCGGGCCTGCGTTTCGGCACCCCGGCCGTGACCACTCGCGGTTTCAAGGAAGCCGAGTGCCGTGAGCTGGCTGGCTGGATCTGCGACATCCTCGCCGACCTGAACAACGAAGCGGTGATCGACGCCGTGCGCGAGAAGGTCAAAGCCATCTGCAAAAAGCTGCCGGTGTACGGCAACTGATCGCTGATCGCTAACTGGAAAGCCCGGCCAGGTGCCGTAATGCTGTTCACTTAAGATCGTTGGGGCCGCTGTGCGGCCCCAAGAATTTCAAGTAAAAGCATTACAGCTAGGTGCCGGGCTTTTTTGTATCCTGCGTTTGGACCCATTCCGGTTAGTCCCCTAGCGCACATCGGCATAGCCTCTGGGCTCGTCCCTGAACGTCGGCGATGAATCACAAAGCGCACTCTTTGTCTGTACGCTTACTGGTGCATGGGCCGGGAACAATTGCAACGTAGCGTTCAGACCACTGCTCGACCCTGACTGCGATGCTAACAAGGCAGTAGACGAATGCCGCATCGCACTGCAGCGCTGCGCCTTTTCCAAACAGGTACGTTCTTGACCAGAGACCAACTCGAAACCCGGCAGACACCCCTTTATTTCGCCACCGTGCTGGCAGCCATCGCCTTCGGCCTTGTAGCCGATGCCTGTGCCTCTGTCCTGGAAGCACTGATCACGCCAGCCATCGCCGTGCTGATGTACGCCATGTTCCTGCAGATACCCTTTCTGCACCTGCGCGCGAGCCTGGCCAATCGGCGGTTCATGACTGCCTTGCTCCTGGCTAACTTCGTGCTGGTGCCCGTCCTGGCGTGGGCGTTGACCCGTGGGCTGACAGGCCACCCGGCCTTGCTGATCGGCACCCTGCTGGTCCTGCTGGCGCCCTGTATCGACTACGTGGTGGTGTTCACGCACATGGGCAAGGGCGATGCACGGCTCATGCTGGCCGCCACACCCGTGCTGTTGCTGCTACAGCTGGTGCTGCTGCCGCTTTACCTGGCGCTCATGCTTGAAGACGGCGACCACATAAGCCTGGCGCTCGGGCCTTTCGTGCAGGCGTTCGTGCTGATGATCGTCGTGCCGTTGGCCTTGGCGGTGCTGACCAGTGCACACGTGGCCAAATCAAAGCGGGTCAGCCGCTGGAACGACGCCTGGGCCTGGATGCCGGTGCCGGCGATGGCACTCGTGTTGTTCGTGGTGATCGCTTCGCAGATCGGCATCGTGTTGCAGGCGCTGGATCAACTGCTGCCCGTGGTGCCGGTGTTTCTGGGCTTTGCGCTTTTGGCACCGGTGATTGGCTGGGCGACGGCACGGCTGATGGGCTTGCCTGTACAACAAACGCGCGCCGTGATGTTCAGTGCCTCGACGCGCAATTCGTTGGTGGTGTTGCCGTTGGCGCTCGCCTTGCCAGAGCAGATACGAACGCTGGCAGCGGCGGCGGTGATCACGCAGACAGTGGTCGAGCTGATCTGCGAGCTGGTGTACGTGCGGGCGTTTCCAGTGGTCGCCCGCACGTAGGCGGGTTCAGCTGACCACGTGCAGGTAGTGCAGGTGGCGCTCGTACTGGTCGAGGATGTCGCCGATCACATCTTCACGGCTCCAGCCCATGACATCGTAGTCCTGCCCGCCTTCGCGCAGGTACACCTCGGCACGGAAGTACTTGCGTGCATCGCTGTTGTCATCGGCATCGCGCATGACGAAGCTCGGCGTATTGAAGGCGCGGGGGCGAACCTCGTATTTGAAGCGGCCCTCACCGGCATGAGAAAGCTCCAGCGTGATGCGGCCGTCTTCGCGCTCCTCCACCGTCACTTCGTAGCCCTGCTTGCGCAGCTCCTGAGCCACTTCCTCGCACGCGGGCTTTACCACCTCTCCAATGAAGCGAGTGACATGGGCCCTGCGCGGCATCATCGCGATATTGCGCAACCGACGCTGCCAGCCGCCGTGGTTCTGACGGCCCTGCCGCTGGCCCGGCAACGCCTGGGTTCGCAGACCACGCCGCGTGGCGTCCAGCCCCAGTGCTTTGAACAGCCCCCAGATGGAAAACAGCAGGATGATCGCGAACGGCAGCGCACTGGCGATGGTGGCGGCCTGCAAGGCCTTCAAACCGTTGGCCAACAGCAGGGCAATGGCCACTGCGCCCATGCTGACCGACCAGAACACACGTTGCCAGAGCGGTGAATGTCCCCTGCCGGACGAAGCCAGCATGTCCACCACCAAGGCGCCCGAGTCGGCTGAGGTGACGAAGAACACGACGACCATCAGCACCGCCAGCATCGAAATGGCTGTGGACCAGGGGAAATGCTCGAGAAACGCGAACAAGGCTAACGAACTGTCCTGATCGACCACCGTGGCCAGGTCTTTGATACCCCCGTGCAGGATCATGTGAATGGCCGAATCGCCAAATACGGTCATCCACAGCAAGGTGAAACCTGCCGGTACGAACAGCACGCCACAGACGAACTCGCGAATGGTGCGACCACGGGAAATCCGTGCAATGAACAGCCCGACGAAGGGCGACCAGGACAACCACCAGCCCCAGTAGAGCAAGGTCCAGCCACCAATCCAGTCGGTGGGTTCATAGGCGAATAGGTTGAACGTCTTGTTGACGATATCGGACAGGTACGCACCTGTGTTCTGCACATAGGCCTGGAGCAGGAAGACCGTAGGCCCGACTGCCAGGACGAAGAGCATCAGTACCACAGCAAGGCCCAGGTTGAGCTCCGAAAGAATCCGGATACCCTTGTCCAGGCCGCTGGCTACCGACAGCGTGGCCAGCGCACAGGTGACGGCGATCAGGATGACCTGGATCGTGGTGCTGATCGGAAGACCGAACAGCTGATGCAAGCCGCTATTGATCTGCAGCACGCCGTACCCAAGCGAGGTCGCCACGCCGAACACGGTGCCCAGGATGGCGAAGATATCAACCGCATGGCCAATGGGCCCGTAGATACGCTCCCCGATCAGCGGGTACAGCGCCGAGCGCAAGGTAAGCGGCAGCCCGTTGCGAAAACTGAAGTAGGCCAGGATCAGCGCCACGATGGCGTAGATCGCCCAGGCATGCAGGCCCCAGTGGAAGAATGTGATGTTCATCGCTTCGCGGGCCGCAGCCACCGTATTGGGGTCACCCACAGGCGGGTTGATGAAGTGCATCACAGGCTCGGCCACGCCGAAGAACATCAGACCAATGCCCATGCCCGCCGAGAACAGCATGGCGAACCAGCTCTTGTTGGGGTAATCGGGCTCGCTGTGGTCCGGGCCCAGCTTGATATCGCCGTAGCGGCTGACGGCCAGGAAGACGACGCTGATCAGCACCAGCGCAACGGTAAGAATGTAGAACCAGGCCGCATTGGTGACGATCCATTGCTGAACATGCTCGAAGACGCTTTGGGCATGCTCCTGGAAAAGGGTGGCGTATAAAACCAGCAACAGCACCAGTATCGCACTGGTGAAAAAGACAGGTGGGTTGATGGTGCTCCTGCGTTGTTGTTCTTCAGGCATAGGCATTGCTCCTTCTGACGTTCAGCGCTGCGCTCCATGGTTGGGCAGTCAGAACACGACTGCCCGTGGCGCATGATGAATGGAAGATGCTGAAACCTTACCGTCAGTTCCAGCATTTCCCAAACTTAAACGCTTCGCTTGCTTTTCAGATGCCCTTGAACCCGTCAGCCGAGGCGCTGTTTGAGCTCGGCAATGTGCTCAGGGCCAATGCCGCAGCAGCCACCCACCATGCTGGCGCCGCGTGCGCGCCAGTCTTTTGCCCAGGCCAGGTAGCCCGGTGGGTCCAGGTCTTCGCGCAGTTCGTCCAGCCCGTCGTTGGCGGTGGCTTCCTTGGGCTGGGGTGGGAAGGCGTTGGCATAGGCACCGATGGCGACTTCGCCACCTTGCTGATCGATGACCGAACGGGCGACATCGATGGCCGCGCCGATCACTTCCGGCTGGCTGCAGTTGAACAGCACCGCTGCTGCGCCCAGTTCGATCACCGCCTGCACGGCATCGGCCACCGGCTCACCGGAGCGCAGGCGCGGCACCGTATCGACGTCTTCATCCTGCAAGGTGAAGGACACCCAGAACGGGCGACCGTCCTCGGGCAGGTGGGCACGTATGGCGCGGACTTCAGCGATCGCGCTCTGGGTTTCGGCAAGCCACAGGTCAACGTGTGGCGCCAGGCCCTCAAGCAGCGGCCGCAGGACTTCCTCGACGCGCTCAGGCTGGAACAGGTCGGGACGATAGGACCCGAACAACGGCGGCAGCGAACCGGCCACCCTCACCGGGTGCGGGCCGGTATCGGCTGCGTGGCGGGCCAATTGACCGGCAACATTGGCCAACTGCCGGCCTTCTTCGGCAAAGCGCGCTTCACCAATGTGGAAGGGGACGACCGCATAGCTGTTGCTGGTAATGACCTGAGCACCTGCGGCAATGAACGCCGCATGCACCCCCACCACCGCTTCCGGCGCCTCGGTCAACGCCAGTGCAGACCATTCTGGCTGGCGGAACGGCGCACCGCTGCGCTGCAGTTCGCGGCCCATGCCACCGTCGAGAATCACCATCGCTCGCTCTGTCATATAACTACTCTGAAGGTGCTTATGAATAAAATTCATTATGTGGGTTAGATATATAACTATTTAATACCCTAATACTCATTTGGCCAACATTTCAGGTATGAACATGCGTTTTTCCACATTGCTCGGTGCAAGCCTTGCGCTGCTTGCGACCGCCACCCAGGCCTTTGCCGGCGCCACGCTGGAGCGGGTCGAATCACGCAAGGAACTGGTCAATGTGCTGATGGAGAGCTATCCCCCGTTCTCTTTTCTCAATGACCAGAACCAGCTCGACGGCTTCGACGTGGATGTGGCCAAGGCAGTGGCGGACAAGCTGGGTGTGAAATTGCGCCTGGAGACGCCTTCCTGGGATGTGATCGCCGCCGGTCGCTGGAGTGGGCGCTACGACATCTGCATTTGCTCGATGACCCCCAGCAAGGCCCGCGCCCAGGTGTTCGACTTCCCTGTGGAGTACTACGCCTCCCCGGCGGTCATCGTGGTCAATGCCAAGGATGACCGCATCCACGGTGCAAAAGATCTGGACGGGCGCAAGGTCGGCCTGACCAGCGCGTCGAGCTACGAAAGCTACCTGAACAAGAATCTGGTCATCGAGGGTGACGAGGGCCGAACCCTCGACTACCCCTTCGACTTCGTGCAGATCGCCCCGTATGACACCGACAATGTGGCGTTCCAGGACCTAGGGCTGGGCGCGGGCGTGCGCCTGGATGCAATCCTGACCAACCTGGTCACGGCCAAGCCGCGCCTGGACCAGGACAAGCGTTTCAAGCTCGCCGGTGCGCCGTTGTATGAAGAACCCAACTCGGTCGCCATCGAGAAGGGCGACCCAGAGTGGGATGCGAAGGTTCGCCAGGTGTTCGCCGAGCTCAAGGCAGACGGCACCCTGGGCAAGCTGTCGCAGAAGTGGATCGGCGCCGATATCAGCAAATGAGCACGTTTCCGCCCTCCCCCAAGCCCGTGGCCAGTACCACGGGCACACGCCTGCTGGGCTTTCGCACACGGTTGATGCTCACCTGGCTGGTGATGTTCGCCCTGTTCGTCGGGTTCTTCCTGAGCTTCGACCTCAAGTTCTCGATCATCCTGGAGAAGTTTCCCAACCTGGCCGGTTTCAAACTGGGGCCCAACGGTTTTCTGCAGGGCGCAGCGCTGACGCTGTTTTTGTGCATATGCTCGATGGTGGTGTCGGTGGCGCTGGGCTTTGCCGCTGCGCTGGCACGCTTGTCCGGCAGCGCAGTGCTGGTGGGTGTTGCCAGTTTCTACACGTCGTTTTTCCGCGGTACACCGCTGCTGATCCAGATTCTGCTCATCTACCTGGGCTTGCCCCAGATAGGCCTGGTGCCCGGCGCGATCAGCGCCGGTATCATCGCCCTGTCGCTGAACTACGGCGCTTACCTCAGTGAAATCTTCCGCGCGGGCATCCTGGGTGTTGCCCGAGGCCAACGCGAAGCGGCGCTGGCGCTGGGCATGCGCCCGCCGCAGATTTTCTGCCACATCGTCCTGCCGCAGGCCATGCGGGTGATCATCCCGCCAACCGCCAACCAGTTCATCTCCATGCTCAAGGATTCGTCGTTGATCTCGGTGATGGGGGTGTGGGAAATCATGTTCCTGGCCCAGTCCTACGGACGGTCGAGCTACCGCTACCTGGAAATGCTGACCACTGCGGCCGTGATCTACTGGGTGTTGTCGATCGCGCTGGAGCTGGTGCAGGCGCGCCTTGAGCGGCATTACGGCAAGGCCTATCAGCGCTGACGGTGCCTAGCGCCTGCCCCTGGCCAGGGGCAGGCGTTGCGTTCATCGGCAGCCGTGCTGCCGGATCGGACTAACGCCCCGCCTCCGCCACCAGTTTTGAAGAGAACTGGCCCACGGCGGTGACCACTTCCTGCGCACCTGACTGGATTTCCGTGATCACGGTACCCGCCTGCTGGGCCAGGCTCAGGCCCAGTTCAGCCTGCTTTCTGCTCTCGCCCATGCTGTGTACCGCCTCCTCCACCAAGGCGTTGTTCTTCTGCACCACCTCGACGATTTCCTGGGTGGCGGCACTGGTTCGCCCGGCCAACTTGCGAACCTCGTCCGCCACCACGGCAAAGCCCCGGCCTTGATCACCGGCACGCGCGGCTTCGATGGCCGCGTTCAGCGCCAACAGGTTGGTCTGCTGGGCGATGCCGCCGATGGTCGACACGATGGACGTGATCAGGTGCGACTGATGCCCCAGCGCCTCGACACCCGTGGACACGTTCGAGACCTGCTCGACGATGCGGTTCATGGTCTCCACCGTGTCCCTGACCGCCTCCGCGCCGCGCTGGGCGGAGCTGTCGGTCTTCATGGAGATCTCATAGGCAACGTCCGCTGCCGAGCTGACCTGTTTCTCGCTTTCGACCTGAGCGGTGATATCCACCGCGAACTTCACGACCTTGTACAGCCGCCCGCGGGTGTCGCGCACCGGGTTGTAGGAAGCTTCGAGCCACAGCTCGCGGCCGCCTTTGTCAAACCGCAAAAAGCGCTCAGCAACGAAGCGACCGTCGTTGAGGCTGGCCCACAGTCGCTGATAATCCGGCGACCGGGTGTAGGCCGGATCGCAGAAAATACTGTGATGCTTGCCAACGATTTCCGGGAGCGTGTAGTTCACCGTATTCAGGAAGTTCTGGTTGGCGGTGAGTATGGTGCCGTCCAGTGCGAACTCGATCACCGCCGTGGACCGGGAAAGCGCCTTGATCAGCTCGTCGTTTTCACGGGCCTTGTCGATGGCGGCGGTGACCTCGGTGCCGTAGGCCGTCATATGGGTCACCTCGCCGCTGGGGGCCTTGACCGGGCACCACGCCGCGCGCATCCACACCAGACGCCCATCAGCCGCGATGTAGCGGTAGTCGTCGCTCACCCCAGTGCCCTGGCTCATCGCGGTCTGGAAATCCTTGTAGCACGGCAAGTCCTTCACATAGTCGGGCGTGAGCGCGCCCATCGATGTGCCGACAAGCTTCGAAGCGTCGATCCCCACGAAGCTGGAAAACCGCGGGTTGACGGCCGTGATCAGCAGGTCGCGGTCCACGGTGATTTCAAGCATCTCGCTGGACCTGCTCTGTTGCGCAGCCCTGAGCCCATGCAGCTCCCGTTTGAGTGCCTCGACCTCATCCCTAAGCGCTTTGTTGAACATGGCGATCCTCGTCATTGCGGATGACAACTGTTGGGATTGAACAGGCGCTGACAGGCAGCGCACACCGAGTGCTACTTCACCTAACGTCAGGCTTGCCGCGGCTGAAGCAACCATGCAGCCAGGTCATCTGCCGGGAGGGGCCTTGCGTAATAATAGCCTTGCCCTTGATCACAGCCCCACCCCCGTAGCACATGATGGTGCAGGTCCGTCTCCACACCCTCGGCCACCACCGTCAGGCGCAGGTCGCGCAGCAGGCTGA
Source organism: Pseudomonas sp. WSY_20 (assembly GCF_043104335.1). Lineage (NCBI taxonomy): Bacteria > Pseudomonadati > Pseudomonadota > Gammaproteobacteria > Pseudomonadales > Pseudomonadaceae > Pseudomonas > Pseudomonas sp. WSY_20. The sequence goes on along the minus strand of NZ_JBICKP010000080.1, from coordinate 36,097 downwards.
CCAGCCCGCGCACGATGTGCCAGTCATTGCCGCCAGGCTGCAGTTCGGCCAGCAGGGAACGGTCGAGCTTCACGCTGGTGGCGGGGATTTTGCGCAGGTAGATCCAGTTGCTGTAGCCGCTGCCAAAATCGTCGATGCCGATCGAGATGCCCAGGGCGCGGAAGCGCTGGAGCTGTTCCTGCACGGCATCGAAGTCGGCTACCAGGGCGCTTTCGGTGAACTCGAGCTCCACCAGGCTCGGGTGCACCTGATGTCGGGCCAGCGCTCGCGTGACATCTTCGTACAGCTGACCATCACCCAGATCGAGGGCCGAGATGTTCAACGAGACCTGCAACATCAGGCCGCTGGCCTGCCACTGGGCAATTTGACGGCACACCTGTTCCACCACCCAGCGAGTAATGCCGCGTATGGACGCGGTGGTTTCCGCCAGCGGAATAAACTCGGCCGGGCTGATCACGCCCAGTTGCGGGTGCGTCCAGCGCAAGAGCGCCTCGACCGCCACGCAGCGGTTGCTGCCAAGGTCGATCCTGGGCTGGTAGGCCAGGCTCAACTGGTCGGGTGCCAGCAGTGCGGCTTCCAGGGCATTGAGTATGGCGGTGTTGCGCCGCAGGTTGGCGTCCACCACCGGGTCGTACGCCAACCAGCGCTGATCGCTCTTGCGAGCGGTGTCGGTCATGCTGGCCATCAGGCGCAGGATGTCTGGCGAGGCGCTGGCGTCCACGCCCAGCGTCAGGACGCTGATGCCGACATCCGGCGTGACCGGTACGTGACCGCTGCGCAGTGGCCCACCGAGCGAAGCCACCAGCGTCTGAAGCCAACCAGCGAGAAAGCTGGTATCGCACGCCTCAATCACCGTCATGAAGCCCAGGGTACTGGCCCGATAAAGGCGGCAGCCGGGCGGAAGTGTTGTGAGCAGCACTTCTTTGACTGCCCGCATGAAATCGGTGAAAAACTCGATGCCCAGCGCCTTGAACAGTCGGTCCATACCCGCGGCCGACACCGGCTCGATGAACACAGCCACCTGGCCGGCCGTGATGGCACCTTCCTTGAAGTCCGTCTCGAACCGCCGCCGATTGGGCAGCCCGGTCATCGGATCGTAGAAGTTTTGCCGGTGGATCGACTGCAGACGAGCCACCACCACTTTGGCGGCGTTGGTCAGCAGATTACGGTCGCGCTCCGACAAGGCTTCGCGTGAGGCATGGTCGATGATGCACAGCCCACCCAGGCTGACGCCTGGCCGAACGATTAGCGGTGCGCCGGCGTAGTAACGGATGTGGGGGGCCGATTGCACGAGGGGGTTATCCACCGTGCGCGGGTCCTGCAGCGTGTCGCAGATCTCGAGCACCGTTTCCTGGCGCAAACCAAGGGCGCAGATGGACATTTCGCGCGGCGTGCGGTCGTCGGCCATGCCGATCTTGGCCTTGAATACCTGGTAATCGCGGTCGACGATGCTGACCAGCGCGGTAGGGACGTCGAAGTGCGCACAGAGCATGTTGACGACGCCATTGAGCACCGGATCCTCTCCATTTGCCAGGTCCGATGTAAGGCGGTCCACTTCAACCAGGCGCAAGCGCTCGTCTCGAAGGGTCGTCAAGTTGTCCATGAAAGCTCCGGTCGCGGTAACAGCAAATTCTAGCCCAGAAGGCACATTGCCAGCTTAGCTGTGATCGGTTTCTCTCGACAATTGAGCACCCCCACCGGCGGTCGGCCAAAAAATCTATTGGACGCCTGCGGTCAGCTAGCCTAAAAGGCTGTCAGCCGCGCTTGGCACGGCAGATCGCGTAGATGATGCTCAGCCTGTTACGGAGTCAGCCTTGGCCTGGTTCAAAGAAAGGATTACCGCCATCCTGCAACGCCTGCGACGTGCCGAACCGAGCACGGCCAGCCGCTACGTGGGCGCCGCGTTGATCATCGCTGCGTGCTCCCTGGCGCGCGCGCAGATGTCGCCTGCCGCGCTCCCCTACCTGTTTTTCATTCCTGGCCTGATGCTGATCGGGTTCTGGTTCGGCGCAGGTCCGTCCCTGCTGGGGTGCATCATGGCCGTGCTGATCGCCCAGTATTTTTTCATCGGGCCGCTGGGTTTCGATGCTGACTGGGCCACGTGGGCCAACAGCCTGAGTTTTGGCGTGGTGACTTTCGCCATGGCGGTGGTGTGTGCTTCGCTCAGGCGTAACCTGAGCGCCGTGGAGCAGCTCAACGAAACGCTCGAGCAACAAGTGCAACACCGAACGGGGGAGCGCGACAGCCTGTGGAACGTGTCCCCCGACCTGATCTGCACGTTGTCCGAAAACGGCCAGGTGTTGTCGGTGAACCCGGCGTGGCAGGTAGAAACGGGCTTCACTGAAGAACAGCTCAAGACTGGGACGTTCTACAGTTTCATCTCCCCCGCACAATTGGCGAACGCGTTGCGCGAGCTCAACCACAAGCCCATCGTCGAGCTCGACACCCAGAGCGTGCGCAGCGATGGCCAACCCTTGCTGCTCAACTGGCGCATTGCCGGGTTCGAGGGCCGTTACTTCGCCGTGGCACGTGATGTCACCCAGTACCGCGAGCGGCAGCAGGCGTTCGAGCAAGTCAGCCAGCAATTGCAGCAAAGCCAGAAGATGGAAGCGCTCGGGCAGCTCACCGGCGGCCTGGCCCATGACTTCAACAACCTGCTGACCGTGATCACCGGCACGCAGGACATGATCGAGCAACGCCTGGCGCAGGGCCGGCACGACGAACTGGGCCGTTACCTGGCGTTGGCCAGAGCTGCCACTCGCAAGGCCAGCACCCTCACCCACCGCCTGCTGACCTTCGCCAGGCGGCAACCGCTGGCCAGCACCACGGTCGATGTGGTGCTGCTGGTGGACGACATGAAAGAGCTGCTGGCCAGAACCCTTACACCCAAGATCGAGTTTCAATTCACCCCATTGCCTTCGCCAGCCTTGTGCTACTGCGACGCCCACCAACTGGAAAATGCGCTGCTCAACTTGTGCATCAACGCACGTGACGCCATGCCCCAAGGGGGCCGTTTGCAGGTGCGGGTCAGCAAGGTGACAAGCGGCACGGCTGAGCTGGAGCAGCTTGGGCTACGCGCGGGCGAATACATTCAGGTAAGCGTCACCGATACGGGCCTGGGGATGCCAGCCAGCGTTGCCGAGCGGGCCTTCGAACCGTTCTTCACCACCAAACCGCTAGGGTCGGGCACGGGTCTAGGGCTGTCGATGGTCAAGGACTTCGCTCGCCAGGCGGGCGGTACGGCAGTGATCGAATCGGTCATGGGCAGCGGCACCACGGTCAGTCTGCTGTTGCCCGTTCACCTGGAGCCCGTCCGGTCGAGCGTCACAGCGATCACGCACGCCACCCTAGCGTCCCGCACCGACAAACGCGGCAGTGCACTGGTGATCGAAGACGAGGGCGCGATCCGGGAGCTGGTCGGCGAAGCCTTGAAGGAGCTGGGCTTTGAGGTAATCGAAGTCACTCATCCTGCCGATGCGCTGCACCTGATCGAGCAGTGCCAAGACCTGCAGCTTGTGGTGACCGACCTGGTCCTGCCCGGCGGCCTGACGGGGGACAACATCGCCCACGGGGTGCGGGCGCGGGTGCCGGCGATGCGGGTGCTGTTCATTTCAGGGTTGATCGAGGCGCCCGCCAGCCTTACCGAGCAGCAGCCACATACACGCTTGCTGTCCAAGCCCTTCACGCTCGGTCAGTTCAAGGCGTGCGTCGAAGGGATGTTCAGTGACCAGGATGCACCCCCGCTGCTGGATCAGGCCAAACGCCGCTAGCGCCATGGCCGACAAGCGTCACATACCTCAGGGCTGCGAATCGATCGACGCCAGAAACTGGCGCGTCTGCCGGTTGGAGCGCAGGTGCACGACCCGGCACCCCGCAGGCGCCGTCGCCATCAGGTGCTTGATCTTGTCCTGTGAAGAATGCCGCGTGGACCAGATGAACCGGATGAAGCCAGGCAAATTGCGCAGCGATTCGGGGCAGTCGCCTGGCAGGTCCGGGCGTGTGTGGCCCAACTGGGTCAGGGTCCTGACCAGCACACGCCACAATCGGACCGTCAGGGAACGGTCAATCCAGATAAGCATTTGGGCCCTGGCAAGACGGTTGTCCCAGGTCGCCGAATGCCCGCCCTCGAAAATCCACCGTTCGCGCGCCTCCACTTCATGGCACAGGCGCGTCTTTTCGTCCCGGCTGCGCTCGACCCAGCCGGGTAGCCAGTGAATGGTATCGATATGCACGACCGGCAAGCCGGTTCGCTCGCCCAGGTGGCGAGCCAGCGTACTCTTGCCGGCGCCCGGTTGACCAACGATCATGACGCGTTTCATGGGGACTCCTTTTCAACCCGCCATTTTGTACAGGAGGCCGGGGTTGTAAAGAAGTCTCCAAGCTGCGTGCCAATTGCGCGCAGCCCGCTGGGCGCTGAGCGCTGAGCGCTGAGCGCTGAGCGCTGAGCAGATTGTGGTGCATCACAATACGACGCTTGAGGGGGCGTTTTGTGAGGTGGTGTTGGGGCGAGATTGGACTTTCAGGTGATTAGTACGGTGATGCCTGCTGGGGCGGACGTTACGAGAGAGCGCGTATCGCGTCGAAAGAGGCCTGGCATCGCGCCCTGTTAGCTGTAGAGCAGGCAAGCCGATTACATCTGATCTAGGAAAGCGCGAATCGGTGACCGTCTGGATCAATGAATACGTAGCTCGCGGCCTATATCATCGGCCCCGAGTACGATCCAACGTGATGGTTGATGTGCGAATTTCTGATCGCTACAGCACGCCGTTGATATCTAACTCGAACCCGAACCACGGGACAATGCTGAATCTGATTCTGGACAAATAACGAGCATGGACAAAGCGCAACTGTTGTTGAATCAGGCAGGCAGCCTGGTGAGGGAGACAGAAGCCAAGCTCGCAGCAAGCGGTGAGCTTTTCAATATCTTCTCCATCACCCGAATCGAGCGGGCCGAAGTCAATACCCACTCTGCGATGATTGCAGAACTCTTGAACCCCAAGGGCCGCCACGGTCAGGGTGAATGCTTTCTCGAACTGTTCCTGGCGACAATGGGCTTCGACTACGAAGGCAGCATCAGCGACGCCAAAGTCAATAAAGAGCAGTTTTTTGCGGGCTACGGCCGTGTCGACGTAGTGATCCACCTGCGGGACCACCTCATCCTGATAGAAAACAAGATCGACGCCCCTGACGGCAAACAGCAACTCAAGCGGTATAACGACATTGGCAAGGCCTCACGCAAGCCGTGGCAGTTGTGGTACCTGACAAAAAAAGGCACGCAAGCGCACGCAAACAGTCACTGCGGCGTGAGCTACCGCCAACTGTCCTACCAGGAGCACATCCTCGGCTGGCTTGAGCAGTGCATCAGCATCTCGAGCGCAACGCCGGCGCTTCAGCACGCGTTAATCCAGTACAAGCATCTGGTTCAGAAAATCACCGGGCAAACCATGACGCATGCAACACGACATGCACTGATCGAACTTCTCATTGCCGGCGACAATTTGCAGGCCGCCGAAGCCATTGCCCAGGCACTGCCCCATGCGAAGGGACGGTATTGTTTGGCTTCTTCAATGCAGTACGACATGGGTTGTCGGCACAATGCACACCGGTGTCAGCGCCGCCTGGCTTTTCCGGGCATGACTGCAGCGAGGAGAACTGCCGCAAATGGTTCTATCCCAAGGCTTCGAGATTGAAGCACGTGGGGCAGTTTTTCGACATTGGCGTCGATGGCATGCGGCTTAGAATTGAGGTTGCGTCTGAGGCGCTGCACTACGGGGTGGTGCGGATCACGGGCGGGAAGATGGCGAGCGAGGGTGAGTTATCTGAGCAGACGCTTTCATTGCCTTCATCGTTGATGTGGAGGAATTGGAATGCGTTTAAATGGTATTCCTGCCTGTATCAGGACAATGTTGCTAGCGGCATGGAGGGTTTGTCTGATGCTGGGCGGTTGGTCAGGGAGGTTCTGCGTGTGGTTGAGTTGATCAGATCGGGCGGGGTGGACCGGTCTGGATTGCAGCTTAAAGGTGCATTGAGCTGAATCGCTGTCGGAGTTTGGTAGACCCGTTAGATCGTTGGGGGCGGTCCGACGCCCTGGCAAGGCCGCTCCGGTGGTCGGGTGATGCCAGGGGGACGGGATAGGCTGCTAGGCCGTTCTGAGTGAACAGCGTGGTGCCCTAAGGCGGCTTTTGCGGGGGTTCCAGAGATTTTAGTGGCCTTCGCTGGAATCTGAAGTGGTGCCGGAGACAGGAATCGAACCTGCGACCTTCGCGTTACGAGTGCGCTGCTCTACCGACTGAGCTACACCGGCGTGTAGCGCAACGTACCACTGCTGCACCCGTTACGCAAACCTCTGTTTCCATTCGTTTATTGCGTCACCCTTACGGCGCGGCGCAGCCGTTGGGGGCGAGGTCGGTTTCGATGTCGGTGGTGCAGGCCCAACCGGTGGCTGAGCGGGTCAGGGTCAGGGCCTTGCCCAGCACGGTCGCAGGGGCGTCGACCAGGGTGCAGACGATGCGGCCACTGGCGTCGCTGGCCTTGCCGGTGGCGGTGATCGCGCAATGGGCGGTGCTGGGCTGGCCGCCGAGGCTGGCGACGTCGGTGACGTCGCGGCCTTCGTTCAAGCGCAGGTCCATCGCGGTTTTCAGGGCGCTGATCTCCAGCAGGCCGGCGGCGGCCTTGGAGCGGGCTTGGTGGTTGGTGTACATCGGTAAGGCGATGGTCGCCAGAATGCCGATGATCGCGACGACGATCATCAGTTCGATCAGGGTGATGCCGCGTTGCCCTTTCATGAACAATTTCCTTTTCGATACGCAGACTCAGTGAGGTCAGGCTTGCCTCGACCGGCAGCGGCGCAGTAGGCCTGAACAGACACCTTTTGTCACCCCTACCCGCTTGGGCTTTGCCCTCGCTGCACTACTCTAGTGACCATCGGAAAGGCGCGCCTTTCCAAGGACGGGGCAAGCTGTTTCCAGGCTTGTCACAGGGACGAAAAAGGACATGTGCATGACGTCATCTACGCATCTCTATACCTGGCAGGGCACGGACGCCAGCGGCGCCCCCGTCAGCGGCCAGACCACGGGGCGCAGCCCGGCCTATGTACAGGCTGCGCTGATTCGCCAAGGCATCACGGTGGCGCGGGTGCGGCCAGCGGGAGGGCTGGCACTGACCTGGCCGCGTTGGCAGGCCAGGCCGGACACGGCGGGTTTCAGTCGGCAGCTGGCGACCTTGCTGCGAGCGGGTGTGCCGTTGTTGCAGGCGTTCGAGGTGATGAGCCGTAGCGGCTGCCCTGAGGGGCAGGCGGCAGTGCTGCTGGCGCTGAAAAAAGACCTAGGCGCAGGGCTGGGGCTGGCGGATGCCTTGCAACGCCATCCTCGCTGGTTCGATGGGCTGTACTGCAACCTGGTACGGGTGGGTGAGCAGTCGGGGACGCTGGATCGGCAGCTCGAACAGTTGGCGTGCATGCTGGAGCAGCGGCGCACGCTTGAGAAGAAGGTACGAAAGGCGATGGCCTATCCCATCCTGCTGTTGCTCACGGGGTTGGGGGTTTCGACCATCTTGTTGCTGGAAGTGATTCCGCAGTTCGAATCGATGTTCATCGGCATGGGTACGGCATTGCCAGCCCTCACCCAGTGGGTGATAGACCTGTCGGCGGGGTTCGGGCAGGTGGCGCCCTGGGTGGCGCTGGTGGGGGTGCTGTTGGGCGTCGGTGGGCGCCAGCTGTATCGCCAGCATGCACCGGCACGCCTGTGGTGCGCGCAGCAACTGCTAAGCATGCCGGTGTTCGGAGCGTTGTTGGGGCAGGCTGCGCTGGCGCGGTTCGCCCGCAGCCTGGCGACCAGTTATGCGGCTGGGGTGCCGTTGCTGGACGCGCTGGGCACGGTGGCCAGGGGGTGTGGGAGTGAGCTTCACGAGCAGGCGGTGATGCGGTTGCGTCAAGCACTGGCGAACGGTCGGGCCCTCAATCAAGCGATGGCTGAGGAGCACGTGTTCCCCCCCCTGCTGGTGCAAATGACGGCAATCGGCGAGGCCAGCGGGACCTTGGACCAGATGCTGGACAAGGCTGCGATCCATTATGAGGACCAAGTCAGCCAGGCCCTGGACCAGCTGGCCAGTCTGCTGGAACCGGCCATCGTGCTGGTGCTGGGAGTGCTTGTCGGTGGGCTGGTGGTGGCGATGTACCTGCCGATTTTCCAACTGGGTAGCCTGATCTGATATGACGGTCTGGACACTGCAGGGCATGGAGCCTGCGCACTTCATCGCCTGGGCCGCGCTGCTCGGTTTGCTGGCAGGCAGCTTCATCAATGTTGTAGCGCATCGTTTGCCGATCATGCTCAAGCGGCAATGGCGACGCACTGCGCAAGAGATACTGGAGCTACCCCCAACCTCGTCTGCGCGGTTCGATTTATGGTTACCCGGCTCCCATTGCCCTTTGTGCAAGCACGTCATCCGTGCGTGGGAGAACATCCCCGTGCTCAGTTACCTGGCACTCAATGGCCGTTGCCGGGGGTGCAAGGGACGGATCAGCGTGCGTTATCCCTTGGTCGAGGTGGCCAGTACCCTGTTGTCGATGGCCATTGCCTGGCGCTTCGGCCCGTCGGAGCAAGCGCTTTTTGCGCTGCTGCTGACATGGTGCCTGCTGACGCTGAGCCTGATCGATGCGGATCAACAGCTGTTGCCCGACGTACTGGTGTTGCCGGCAGTGTGGCTGGGGCTGATCGTCAATGCTGGCAATGTGTTCGCGCCACTTGGCGATGCGCTGTGGGGCGCCGTGCTGGGTTATCTAAGCCTCTGGACCGTCTACTGGGCATTCAAGTTGCTGACCGGCAAGGAAGGCCTTGGGTACGGTGACTTCAAATTGATGGCGCTCATCGGTGCCTGGGGTGGCTGGCAGGTGCTGCCCCTGACCCTATTGCTGTCCTCGGTGGCGGGCACATTCATAGGGTTGTGCCTGATCGGGCTGCGCCGGCATGCCATGGGGGCGGCAATGCCCTTTGGGCCTTATCTGGCTATTGCGGGGTGGATTGCCGTGCTCTGGGGTGATGAAATACCCCCCTCCTACATGCAACTGCTTGGATTCCAATGACCACAGCGGCCACAACACCCTGGATTCTCGGCCTTACCGGCGGCATCGGCAGCGGCAAGAGCGCCGCAGCCGAGCGCTTCGTCGAGCTTGGCGTGCACCTGGTCGATGCCGATCAGGCTGCGCGGTGGGTGGTCGAGCCCGGCCGCCCAGCCCTGGCGAGCATCGTCGAGCACTTCGGCCCTGCCGTGCTGCAGGCGGATGGGCAGCTTGACCGTGCCGCGCTGCGCCAGTTGATCTTCACCGACCCGGCGCAGCGCAAATGGTTGGAGCAATTGTTGCACCCGCTGATCGGCCAGGAGATTTTCAGTTACCTGGCCAAAGGGCAATCGCCCTATGCGGTGTATGTCTCGCCCCTGCTGATCGAGTCGGGGCAGTATAAGAAAACCCAGCGCGTACTGGTCATCGACGCCCCGCAGACCCTGCAGGTAGCACGCACCCTCGCCCGCGACCACACCAGCGCCGAACAGGTGCAGGCCATTGTTCAGGCCCAGCTGCCGCGTGAAGAACGCCTGCGCCATGCCGATGACGTGGTGGTCAATGACGGCGACCTGGGTCACTTGCATGCGCAGATCGACCGACTGCACCACTTTTATCTGACTTTACGAGGAGGCCAGCCATGAGCCAGCCATTGACCGTCGATTGCCCGACCTGTGGCGCACCTGTGGAATGGAACGAGAAGAACACCTTTCGGCCGTTCTGCTCCGACCGCTGCAAACTGATCGACCTGGGCGCCTGGGCGTCCGAGGAGCACAAGATTCCCGGGGGCGAGGACTCGGAAGACGAATTGTATTCAGGGGATCTGGAGCCTCGTCACTGATCACTTTGGGAGATACACCAGCTAGATGCTGTGCAGCGAGGCATGGCTGTCAGCCACCGCCTTCCTTCCAGGGAGCCTGCAGGTATCGAGTACGGTTGAACGTCTCCAGCCATTCGGGGCAGAAGACCACCAGTGCGCTGATGACGGTTCCGTTGATAAACGCTTCGGGAAACATCATCAGCCACAGGTAGCCCACGAAATCACTCAGCCACTCCGGCATGGCGAACAACCCATCGAGCCAGAGCAATCCCAGCGCGGCACTAAGGCAGACGACCACCGTCAGTGCCGCCGGGAAAAACCCTGAGCAAAAGATGTAAACGAAAAGGTTTCGCGGCTGCGCGCGTTCCACCGCGATGGCACAGACTTCGGTGACCAGGACCGGCAGGCCGACCAACAGCAGGCCGTTGACCCCTAACGCAGTCAACTCCTGACGCCCGAGCAGCAGCAGCCCCACTTGCGCCATGAAGCCACCCAGAACTGCCAGCGGCCAGTCCAGCAGCAGGGTGACGGCGGTCATGCCGATGAAGTGGTAGGACACGCCCGTGTCGAAATCACGCCGAACCAACCACAGCGCGAACAACCCGACCACGGTGCCGAACAGCAAGTGCTGGCGCCGTCGGTCGGTGACCAGCTCGACCCAGCGGGCCTGACTGGCGGCCCAGGCGAGCAGCGGCACGTAGCCGAGCCAGCCAACGGTCAGCGTTGTTCCCGACAGCACCTGCGCGCTGATCATGTAGGAATAGCCTCAATCAATGTATGGACAAAGGCGAGTCTACACGTATTGCCCAAGTATCAGCGGGTCCCTACTCCACAAGCATGCAATTCATTGATTCAAGCCGCGATCAACACCTGATCGTCATCAAATTACAGCTAAGCTTGCTTCATGGATGATTCCGATTACCTGCGCCTGCTTACCATCCAGGCCGAACAAGCCAACGCGTTCCTGTCCAATGCCCGCAAATGGGAGCGTGAGCGTTGGGTCTGCCAGCGCCTGCTACAAGGCCTGAACATCGCGTATCGCAACGACGACTTCACGCCCGCCGGCCAGGAGCCGCCTGACGTATTGTTCCGCGATGCGGCCTTCGAGGTGTTCTTCGTGCTGGACGAGGGTCGCCGGCTTAACGATGAATGGCGAGAAGAGCTGCAACGCAGGCGCAGCGCCTTTTCACTGGCGCAACTGGTGCGACGCGAAGCGCGCCCTCGCCGCATCAGTGCCACCGAGTTGCTGGGCAGGCTGGCACCTACCCTGCGCAAGAAAGCGCACAACTACCGTGAGCGCGGGCTGGACCTGAACGAGTTGGACATCATTGCCTTCGCCAGCCTCAAGCGCGAGGTGCTGGACCTCAACACCCACTTCCCGCCGCCCACCGAGTATTTGCGCCAGGGCTGGCGCTCGCTGTCGTTGGTCGGGCCAACCTTTGCCCGGGTGTTGTTCGCTCACCCGGATGCCCCGGACTTTCTTCGCGGCAACCTGGGGCGCAGCATCGTCTTCGATGTGGGGATCAGTCTTTGATCCAGTGCAGCGATCGTTTGCGATGACGTACACTCGGCGGCGCGGATAGAAAGCATTATCATTTGTTACAGCCGCGTGAGCGACCACTGTAGCGTTTGCCCCTGCACGAACGTCTATCCGTAGAGGCCCAGCATGACCTACTGCCTGAACCCTGCGTGTCAGCCAGTGTCGATGATGACCTGCAAGCCCTGCATACACCGGGGTCGAGCATCTCGCCACCCCCGCTGTCTTGGGTCTGGCGCCCGTTGAGTGGACCGGAGCTATGAGCTGCCTTGCGCTCGCCCTCCCCTCATACCCCGTGCGGCCGGCCCGTTGGGCCAAGAATTCCGTAAACCTTATGAGATATTCCCATGACTCATCGCATCGTGATTGTCGGCGGCGGCGCCGGCGGCTTGGAATTGGCGACCCGCCTGGGCAAGACCCTGGGCAAGCGCAAGCAGGCTGACATCACCCTGGTGGACACCAACCTCACCCATATCTGGAAACCGCTGCTGCACGAGGTGGCCGCCGGCTCCTTGAACTCCTCCGAAGACGAACTGAACTACGTGGCGCAAGCCAAGTGGAACCACTTCAACTTCCAACTGGGGCGCATGAGCGGCCTGGAGCGTGAGAGCAAGCGGATCCAGTTGGCTGCCACGCTCGATGAAGACGGCCGCGAACTGCTGCCCGCGCGCACCCTTGCCTACGACACCCTGGTCATTGCCGTGGGCTCGAACACCAACGACTTCGGCACCTTGGGTGCGGCGCAGCATTGCCTGTTCCTGGACACGCGCAAGCAGGCTGAACGCTTCCACCAGCAACTACTCAACCATTACCTGCGCGCCCACGCAGGCGATGTGGCCAGTGAAAAGATCAGCGTAGCCATCGTCGGTGCCGGTGCCACGGGCGTGGAGCTGGCTGCCGAGCTGCATCACGCGGCCCATGAACTGGCGGCCTACGGCCTGGACCGCATCCAACCGAAAGACATGCACATCACCTTGATCGAGGCAGGCCCGCGCGTGCTGCCGGCACTGCCGGAGCGCATCAGCGTGCCCGTGCATCAGACCCTTGAGAAGCTGGGGGTGAAGGTAATGACCAACGCGGCCGTCAGCGAAGTGACCGCCGAAGGTCTCAAGACCAAAGACGGCGAAGTGATCCAGGCCAGCCTGAAGGTCTGGGCAGCGGGCATCCGGGCGCCGGGTTTCCTGAAGGAGATCGATGGCCTGGAGACCAACCGCATCAACCAACTGGTCGTACGGCCCACCCTGCAAACCACCCGTGATGACGCTATTTTCGCCTTCGGTGACTGCGCCGCCTGCCCGCAGCCAGACAGCGATCGCAACGTACCGCCCCGGGCGCAGGCGGCCCACCAGCAGGCGTCGATGCTGGCGCAGAGCATCAAGGCGCGCCTTGAGAACAAGCTGCTGCCGACCTACCAGTACAAGGATTATGGCTCGCTGGTGTCGCTCTCGCGCTTCTCGGCCGTGGGTAACCTGATGGGTAACTTGATGGGCAGTGTGAAGCTCGAAGGCTGGCTCGCAAGGATGTTCTACGTGTCGCTGTATCGTATGCACCAGATGGCGTTGTACGGTTTCTTCCGCACGGCCCTGATGATGCTGGGCAGCAAGATTGGTCGCGGCACAGAACCACGGCTGAAGTTGCACTGACCTGGCTGCTGGCTGGGTGCACTCGCAGGCGCCCGGCTAGCGTCGCGTCCGAACGATTTCCTCGGCTGCCAGACGGCCGAGGTGGGGCGCTAGCACGATTCCAGGATGTGCCACCAAGGCGTACACCCCCTCGACGCCAGGAAGGTAACCCATCACAGGCTTGCCTTCCGGGCTCATCGGTCGGTGCCCGATACTGACCGCGCGCAGCGAAAGCGCCGTGGCGCCGATGAACATCTGCCGGATGGCTTTTGTGGTGCGCTCGACCAAGGCTGGCAACCCTGCCTCACCCTCGGCAGGCGCTTCTTCGGCGCAGGCCACGCCCCCTTCCAATGCCGGACGTAACTCCAAGCCATTACCGTAGACCAGATGCCGCACTACACCGGCTGGCGCCGCGAAGCGCATCAGTACAGCAGGCCGGGTAAGCAAGGGCAAGGGCAGACCGACACCTGCTGCAAGGCCGATTGCGGCACCGGCATTGGCCAGCACCACGGTATCGGCGGCGTAGGTTTGCGTTGCGCACCTGGCGGCCGTCACGCGTCCGTTGTGCGTCTCTATGCCATCGACCCGCCGACCGTAGAGAACCTCTGCCCCGGCTTGCTCGGCGCCGCTCAACAGCATTTTCGCCAAGGCAACAGGTTCCACGGCAAAATCGTCCGGCGCCCAAGCGGCCAGTGCGGGTGGCGTGATCATGCACGGCTCAAGGGCGCTTATCTGCTGGGCGTCCAGTGGTTGAAGGTTTACGCCGGCAGAACGTTGCTGGTCGATGAGGGCGGCCGTTTGCGCATCGTTGTCCAACCACACCATGGCGCCACGGGCGGCAATCGGCAAAGGCCCGAGGTCAAGCGCCAGCCGGTTGAAGTCGGCGATGGCCTGCAATGTGGAGGAAAATGCCGCCGGGTTGTCCGATGCACTGGCGCTGGCAGTGCCTACCCAGCCATATGACCAACGGGTAACGCCACTGGCGGCTCGAGACCCTTGCTCCAGAACAGTGACCCGAGCACCGAGCCTTGCAAGGTGCCACGCAATGGAAGCACCCATGATGCCTCCACCCACGACCACGACACTTGATGTGTTGGCTCCCATGCCAATAGGTCCCCAGACTGCGAAAGACACAGGCCAGAATAGCGGATTTGCGGGAAAATACAGGGCTTAGAAAAACCGAGGCAAAAGAAAAAGGGCATCTCATTCGAGATGCCCTTCTTACATGGTGGGTCGTGTAGGATTCGAACCTACGACCAATTGGTTAAAAGCCAACTGCTCTACCAACTGAGCTAACGACCCGGAAAATGGTCGGGGTGAGGGGATTCGAACTCCTGACATCCTGCTCCCAAAGCAGGCGCGCTACCGGACTGCGCTACACCCCGAGATTGGCTCCGCGACCTGGACTCGAACCAGGGACCCAATGATTAACAGTCATTTGCTCTACCGACTGAGCTATCGCGGAACTGAACTTCGGTACAACCTTACATCTTCGAAGCTTGTGTTAACTTCGGTCTCTTTGGCTATCCGCTTTCGCGTTATCGCTGCTGAGGCCGGCTATTCTACATTCTTCGTTTTGCTTGTCAACCACTTTTTTTCATTCAACTTACTGATTTCTAAGTTGTTTTGCGGTCACCGGTGTTGCTGGTGATTCGCTTAGTGCCTGACAACGCGGCGTATATTAGGGCCACTCGATTGATCATGCAAGCATAAATTTCAAAAATTTCAGCAAGTTATCTTGGATTAGCGCAAAGGCCCGGATTTACGGGGGTTGGCTGGGCTCGTCGATGAGAGCATAAGGGTTGTCGGGGCCGCTTTGCGGCCCATCGCGGCACGCCGCTCCTACCCTGACCGCATGATGCCTGATGCATTAGGATTTGGAGCGACATTGCCGGGGCGCCGGACCAGCCGCGATGGGCCGCGAGACGGCCCTAACAACTTAACGTCACGCAAAGACGATCTCGTCGTCTTCCACCGTGGCAGTGATCGCCGTACCTGGCACGAACTTGCCCGACAGGATCAACTGCGCCAGCGGGTTTTCGATCCAGCGCTGAATCGCGCGCTTGAGCGGCCGCGCACCATACACCGGGTCGTAACCCACGGCGATCAGCTTGTCCAGGGCTTGCGGGCTCAAGCTCAGGGAGAGCTCACGCTCCATGAGGCGGCTGCGCAGCCGTCCCAGCTGGATCTCGGTAATGCCGGCGATCTGCTCGCGGCCCAGCGGTTCGAACACCACCACTTCGTCGATCCGGTTGATGAATTCGGGACGGAAGTGCGCGCCCACCGCATCCATCACGGCAGCACGCTGCGCCTCGCGATCGCCCACCAACTCCTGGATCTGTGCAGAGCCGAGGTTGGACGTCATCACGATGACCGTATTGCGGAAGTCCACGGTACGCCCGTGGCTATCGGTAAGGCGTCCGTCTTCCAGTACCTGCAACAATACGTTGAACACGTCGGGGTGAGCCTTCTCTACCTCGTCGAGCAGCACCACCGAGTACGGCTTGCGGCGCACGGCCTCGGTCAGGTAACCGCCCTCCTCGTACCCCACATAGCCTGGTGGTGCACCGATCAGCCGCGCCACGGAGTGTTTCTCCATGAACTCGGACATATCGATACGCACCATGGCCTCCTCGGTATCGAACAGGAATTCGGCCAGCGCCTTGCACAGTTCAGTCTTGCCCACGCCGGTCGGGCCGAGGAACATGAACGAGCCGCTGGGCCGGTTAGGATCGGACAAGCCTGCCCGGGACCGGCGCACCGCGTTGGCCACGGCGGTAACGGCCTCGCTCTGGCCAATCACACGCTGGTGCAGCAGCGCTTCCATTTTCAGCAGCTTCTCGCGCTCGCCTTCCAGCATCTTGGACACAGGGATGCCCGTCCACTTGGAAACCACTTCGGCGATTTCTTCCTCGGTCACCTTGTTGCGCAGCAATTGGTTATCGGTCTTGCCGTGCTGGTCGACCATCTGCAGGCTGCGCTCCAGGTCCGGGATTACCCCGTACTGCAGCTCAGCCATGCGGCTCAGGTCGCCTTTGCGGCGGGCGGCCTCAAGTTCCTGACGCGCTTGCTCGATCTTTTGCTGAATCTGGGCCGAACCCTGCACTTCAGCTTTTTCCGACGCCCAGATCTCCTCGAGGTCGGAATATTCACGCTCAAGGCGCTCGATTTCCTCGGTCAGCTTCTCCAAGCGCTTCTTGGCAGCCTCATCCTCTTCTTTCTTGAGCGCCTGGGACTCGACCTTGAGCTGGATCAGACGGCGGTCGAGACGGTCGAGGACCTCAGGCTTGGAGTCGATTTCCATCCGAATACGGCTGGCAGCCTCGTCGATCAGGTCGATGGCCTTGTCAGGCAACTGGCGATCGGTGATGTAGCGGTGGCTGAGCTTGGCCGCCGCGATGATGGCGCCGTCGGTGATAGCCACCTTGTGGTGCACTTCATAGCGTTCTTTCAGGCCACGCAGAATAGCGATGGTGTCCTCTTCGCTAGGCTCCTCCACCAGCACCTTCTGGAAGCGACGCTCCAGGGCCGCATCCTTCTCGATGAACTGGCGGTACTCGTTCAAGGTGGTGGCGCCTACGCAATGCAGTTCACCACGGGCCAGGGCCGGCTTGAGCATGTTGCCCGCATCCATGGCACCCTCGCCTTTACCGGCGCCGACCATGGTGTGCAGTTCGTCGATGAACAGGATCACCTGCCCTTCCTGCTTCGACAGTTCGTTGAGCAGGCCTTTGAGGCGCTCTTCGAATTCACCCCGGTACTTGGCGCCGGCAATCAGGGCCCCCATGTCCAGGGCGAGCAAACGCTTGCCTTTCAGGCCATCTGGCACTTCACCGTTGATGATGCGCTGGGCGAGGCCTTCGGCAATGGCGGTCTTGCCCACGCCGGGCTCACCGATCAGCACGGGGTTGTTCTTGGTACGGCGTTGCAACACCTGAACGGTGCGGCGGATTTCGTCGTCACGGCCGATCACAGGGTCAAGCTTGCCTTCTTCGGCACGCTTGGTCAGGTCGACGGTGTACTTGTCCAGTGCCTGACGCGATTCCTCGGCGTTGGCATCGTTCACGGCCGCACCACCGCGCAGGTTGTTGATGGCGTTCTCCAAGGCTTTCTTGCTCACGCCCTGGCTGAGCAGCAACTTGCCCAGCTTGCTGTTCTCGTCCATGGCCGCCAGCACGACCAGCTCGCTGGAAATGAACTGATCACCCTTTTGCTGGGCCAGGCGGTCTGCCTGGTTGAGCAGGCGTGCCAGATCCTGCGACATGTTCACATCGCCCGTGGGGTTCTGGATTTTCGGCAGTTGGTCAAGTTCCTTGACCATCGCCTGACGCAGGCTATTGATGTCGAAGCCGACCTGCATCAGCAGTGGCTTGATAGAGCCACCTTGCTGTTCGAGCAAGGCCTGGAGCAAGTGGACAGGCTCGATGGCGGGGTGATCCATGCCAACGGCCAAGGATTGCGCATCGGATATTGCAAGCTGGAGCTTGCTGGTCAAACGGTCTATTCGCATGATGTACCTTCCTGTAAAGGGCAGGTCGGAGCGATGGACAGCGCCTGTTTATGAAGAAACCTGCCTGAGATGTCTTATAGATAAGGCTGATTCTGGAAGATTCAAGCGTAGCGGGGTTGACGGAGGTCAAGCTGTTGGATTTGCACCGGTGTAAAGGCAGGTGCGGCCCATTGCTAGCGCGGCGCCAGCCACACCAAGGAAGCGAAACGCCCACCTTGCGGGGTACGCCGATAGGAGAAGAACCGCTCGTCGCTCACCGTGCATAAGCCGCCACCGTAAACAGCCGTGACCCCACGGGCTGCCAGGCGAATACGGGCCAGGGCGTAGATATCGGCCATCAGCTTGCCGGGTCGCTCACCGTCGACGAATGCCCGCGCGGCCTCCGGGTGCACCGCAGTGAAGGCATCACGCACTTCCAGGCCCACTTCGAATGCCTGGGGCCCAATCGCCGGGCCCAGCCATACCAGCACCTGAGCCGGTGGTACGTCCAAGCGATCCAGGGTGGCTTCCAACACGCCCCCGGCAAGCCCGCGCCAGCCCGCATGGGCTGCCGCCACCTGCGTACCGGCCTGGTCACAGAAAAGTACAGGCAGGCAATCGGCGGTCATCACCGTGCAGGCGATGCCTGGCCGGTCGGTCCAGCTGGCATCGGCTTCGACCACGCGGGAGGGGTCGGCATCGACGACGGCCAAGCCGTGCACCTGCTTGAGCCAGGCGGGCTGGATGTCGAACTCGCCGCTCAGGCGCAGACGGTTCTGGGCAACGGCCGCAGGGTCGTCCCCCACATGGTCACCCAGGTTGAAGGTATCGAAAGGCGGCAGGCTGACGCCGCCCTGGCGGGTGGTGACGCAGGCGCGAACCGAGGCTGGCGCAGGCCAGTCCGGTGTCAGCAGCGACTGCGTCAGGCCACTCATCCGATGAAACTCTCGCGATCCTGGTTGAGCAGCGACAGCAGCCAGACGAAATCATCGGGCAGTGGCGATTCCCATTCCATGCGCTCGCCCGTCGCCGGGTGCACCAGTGCCAGGAAGCGTGCGTGCAGGGCCTGACGCGGGAAGGTCTTGACCGCCTCGACCATGGTCGGGCTTGCCGCAGGCGGGATGCGGAAGCGCCCGCCGTAGGTCTGGTCACCGACCAGGGGGAAGCCGACGTGGGCCATGTGCACGCGAATCTGGTGGGTACGGCCGGTTTCGAGCTTGACCCGCACGTGAGTGTGCGACCGGAAACGCTTGAGCACACGGTAGTGGCTGACCGCTGGCTTGCCACCGTCTGTGACAGCCATGCGCTGGCGCATGCCGCCGTGGCGACCGATGGGGGCGTCGATCTTGCCACCGGCAGTGACCACGCCCACCACGATGCATTCGTAGATACGGCTGACCGAGCGCTTCTGCAACTGGTCCACCAGGTGGGTTTGCGCCTGCAAGGTCTTGGCCACGACCATCAGGCCGGTGGTGTCCTTGTCCAGGCGGTGGACGATGCCGGCACGTGGCACGTTGATGATGTCGGGCACGTGATGCAGCAAGGCGTTGAGCAAGGTACCGCTGGCATGGCCGGCAGCCGGGTGCACCACCAGGCCCGCAGGCTTGTTGATGACCAGGATCTGGTCGTCTTCATAGACGATGTCCAGCGCAATGTCCTCGGCCTCCCATTCGCCCTGGGCTTCCTGCTCGGCTTCCAGGGCCAGCACGGCACCGCCATGCACGGTGTCACGCGGGCGCAGTACAGCACCGTCGACCGTCAGACGGCCATCTTTGATCCAGGCCGTCAGCCGCGAGCGCGAATACTCGTCGAACAATTGGGCGGCGACCTGGTCGAGGCGTTGACCGCCCAGTTCGGACGGGACCTCTGCGCTAAGTTGAATGATCTCGGACATGCTCGATTCAGTGGGCGCACAGCCTTTGGTTTCAGCTGCGAGCTTGTGGTTAAATACGGCTTCTTTTGTCCCGGGGTTGGCCGGGGCGCTCATCATAACAGGACGGCCCCGCCCAAGACAGCGGCCGTCAAAGGGACGCAAGCCGCCATGCAAGTGAAACACCTGCTGCTGATCGCCATCCTCGGGCTCACCGCGGCCTGTTCCTCTAATAAGGAAGTCATCGACGAGAACCTCAGCGAGGCCGAGCTGTATCAGCAGGCCCAGGCTGACCTGGACAATTCCAGCTACACCAGCGCCGTGAACAAGCTCAAGGCCCTGGAGTCGCGTTACCCGTTCGGCCGCTATGCCGACCAGGCGCAGCTGGAGCTGATCTACGCCAACTACAAGAACTCGGAGCCGGAGGCTGCCAAGTCGGCTGCCGAGCGCTTCATCCGCCTGCACCCGCAGCACCCGAACGTCGACTACGCCTACTACCTCAAAGGCCTGACCTCCTTCGACCAGGACCGTGGCCTGCTGGCGCGCTTCCTGCCGCTGGACATGACCAAACGCGACCCGGGCGCGGCACGCGACTCGTACAACGAGTTCGCGCAGCTCACCAGCCGTTTCCCCAACAGCCGTTACGCCCCGGACGCCAAGCAGCGCATGATCTACCTGCGCAACCTGCTGGCCTCCTATGAAATCCACGTGGCCGACTACTACCTCAGCCGTCAGGCATACGTGGCTGCCGCCAACCGTGGCCGCTACGTGGTGGAGAACTTCCAGGAAACGCCTTCGGTTGGCGACGGCCTGGCGGTGATGGTCGAGGCGTACCAGAAGATGCACCTGGACGACCTGGCTGCCACTAGCCTCGAGACCCTGAAGCTCAACTACCCGGACCACCCGAGCCTGGCCGATGGCGAGTTCCAGCCCAAGCAGACCGAGTCTGACGGTCGCGGCTGGCTGTCCAAGGCTACGCTGGGCCTGATCGAAACCGACACCCCGCTGCCACCGGGCCAGACCCGCGCCAACCAGGACGTGATCAAGCAGTTCCAGGATGCGCGTGACGAAATGCCCAAGGAGCTGCTGCCCAAGGACGAAAACGGCGACCCGATCGAGCCACCAGGGCCCAAGGAAGCCAATAGCAACCGCTCCTGGTTCAGCTACATGACCTTTGGTCTGTTCGACTGATTCGGGCGTTGCATGAAAGGGAGGTCCTGGACCTCCCTTTTTTATTGCCTGCGCCCTAGACTGTCATCCTCTTTCATTCGACAAGCTGAACACCATGGTTCGCCTACTTTTCTGGATCGTTCTGATCGCCGCCGCGTTCTGGCTGTGGCGCAAATTCAAACTCAGCCAGCAACCGCGTCAAGAGGCCAAGCTCGACGCGCCTCTAAAAATGGTTCGCTGCGCGCATTGCGGCGTGCACCTGCCCACCGATCAAGCACTGGCGCAGGGCAACACCTGGTATTGCAGCCAGGCGCACTTGCAGCAGGGGCCTGGCCGCCAGGGTTGATCGGGCGGTTAGCCAAGACGCCCATGGGGGGCGTAGGGTGCCGGGTCGATGATGGGCTCGGCGCCACTGAGCAAATCGGCCAGCAGTTGGCACGAGGCTGGCGCCAGCACCAGCCCGTTTCGATAATGGCCGCAGTTCAGCCATAACCCATCAAAACCTGGCACCGGCCCGATAAACGGAACGCCTTCAGGCGAACCTGGCCGTAGCCCGGCCCAGTGGGCCACCACGGACGCGCCATCCAGGCCGGGGAGCAGATCCACCGCCGATGCCTTGAGGCTTGCCAGCGCCTGATCGGTGGGGGTCTTGTCGTAGCCGGCATGCTCCAGCGTGCTGCCTACCAGAATGTGCCCATCCCGGCGCGGAATTGCATAACGGCCTTTGGCAAGCACCATGCTTGGCAGAAAATCTTCAGCGCATTTGAACAGGATCATCTGCCCTTTCACCGGCTCGACCGGAAGCTCAAGACCCAGGTGGCGTAGCAGTTCGCCGCTCCAGGCGCCGGCACTGAGTACGACTTCGTCGGCGGCCAGCTCGCCTTCAGCGGTGCTCACCCCAACGATACGACCATTCTGCTGCACAAAACCCGTGATCTGGCAGTGCTCACGCACACTCACATTGGGTAATGCCAGCAACGCTGCCTTCAGCGATTTGACCAGGCGCGGGTTGCGCACATTGGCCACGCCTTCCATGTAGAGGGCCCGCTCAAAGCCTGGCCCCAGCACAGGGACTGCGTCGTACACCGCCGAAATGTCCACGGCGCTCAGCGGGCGCTGCTCACGGCCCGCCCACGCCAAGGCCTGGGCTTGATCATCCAGGTCGAGCCAGTAAAGCCCGGTGGTATGCACTTCAGGGTCCAGGCCTGTGCTGGCGAACAAGCGCTCGCCCAGCTGTGGATAAAAGTCCTGCGACCAATGTGCCAGGGCGGTCACTGCCGGGCTGTAGCGCCACGGATACAGGGGTGAGACGATACCGCCCCCGGCCCAGGATGACTCGCGGCCTACCTCGCCCTGGTCGCATATCACCACCTGGTCAACGCTCGCCGCCAGGTTGAATGCCGTCAGCAGGCCAATGACCCCGCCACCGACCACCACTACTTGCTTGCTCATCTGTCGATTCAACACCTGAAGTAAAAAACCGCGATGCACCGGGCACCTGTGACCGTTCAGCCTCCCCAGCAGCGCGCGCTGTCGCTGGCGCCGTGGTTGCGCCCTACCCCAGCTTGATCAAGCTCGAAATCGCCACAGCGGTCTTCGGCCATGAGCCCTGTGGGCAAACGTCGGGCACGCAGGGTGAAGGTCTGGTCCTCGCGCAGCGCTTGCAGGCTGTAGTAGCGGTTGCCCGAAGGCAGACTCGGGTCGCCTTCGGCATACCGGCCAGTAAGCAAGCGATGGCGTTCCAGGCGCAATGCGGCATCTTGCAACAGGGCGACCACCTCGTGGCGCGCTGCCTGCCGCAGGTGGTCGTTGTAACGGGGGTAGGCAATGGCTGCCAGAATGCCGGTGACGGCCAGCACAATCAACAGCTCGATCAGACTAATGCCTTGCTGCATGTCAGTCTCCTCTGAATCTTTGTCGCCACGCCATGCGGACAAGCTCACCGCCATCGTTGGCATACACCGCTTCCACTGCCTGCCGCGGATGACTTCGCTGGCTGACCGCGGTGACCCGGAACACGGTCACTGGTCGCCCCATCGGGATAGCCACGGCGCGTTGCGTAGTGCCTAGGTTCTGCACCTGAAAAAAACCTTCCGGCCCGGCTTGCCAGGCCCCAGCCAGGCGATGAGGCTGCTCCGGCGGCAGACACACTTCACACGGCGGTGGCGGCGCCTGCACGATCGATTGCTTGCCAACCGCCAATGTGGCTTCGGCCTGCTCGAAGGCCAGCTGACCATCTTTGAACAGGCCTACCATTTGCGTTTCAACGGCGGCTGCACGTAGCGCCGAAGTGCTCAGCACCCCCAACAAAAGGCTCAGCACCAACGCCAACAGCAGCCCCACCCCCCGCTCACGTGTCATGGCTCGCCCCCGTTGCGGCGGGCCACACTGACAACGTACTGCTGCTCCAGCGCCAACAAAGGGTCGAACAGATTCAAGTGCAGGTCGATACGCTGGCCATCATCCGCAGCCACCACGTGCAGACGGCGCACATGCTCAAGCAGGGGCTGGGTGCTGCTGCCACGGGTGAAGTACAGGGTATCGTCCCTGACGGCGTAACGATGCCGGGTGATGGGGATGGCCATCAGCGGCGCGGCGGCGTGGACATGTCCACGATGTACTTTGGCGTAACCGACGCAGTCAGTGAGCAGGGTCCATTGGGGCTTGAGCGAATGGCCCGGAAGGTCGGCCACTACCACCGTAAGGCTTGATTCCTCGACTTCCAGCGGTCGGCTAAAGGCGGCAAGGGTGTCGCCGTCCGGCAGATCAGCGGGCTCTAAGCGCAGGCAGCCGAACATGCCAGCCATGCGGACGTCCTGGGCCATGCGCAATAGGGCCAGCCGTGCATCTTCCTGCATGCGCAGCGCAGCCCCTTGCAACTGCCACGCCCGGTGGGCAGAGGTGAACAACTGGCTGGCGCCGGCCAACAGCATCAACCCGAGTGCCAGCGCCAGCAGCAGTTCGAGCAATCCGACCCCGTTTTGCCGAAGCCTCATGGCAGCGCCTGCTCATGTGCACTGGCAGATGCCAGCACCGCCTGCACCTGCTGCCGAGCGTCATGCGTGGCCTGCAAAGCCTGCATGTGCAGCGCCGCTGCGGCAAACATGCCCACGGCAATCACCACCATGGCCAACAGCGTTTCCAAGAGCGTCATGCCCCGTTGCGTTACCTGCATCCCTGCAGCTCCTGCGACTTTTCATGCGTTGTCGATGTACGCCTGCCACTGGAAGGGTGACCCCGCGTGCGTGAAGCTAAAGCCAAGCACGCCCAAGGAGAAATGCACGGTGAAGCAACAGGGAGTAACACTGATACAAACGGTGTCGGCGCTGGCGGTGCTCGCTGTCCTGACGCAGCTTGGGGCGCCTGCCTACGTCAAGCTCAGCGATGACCTACACCGTGCTGCCGTCACGCGGGACTTGGCGCAAACGCTGCGTAGCGCACGCGGGCACGCCATGCTGTTGGGTGAGGATGTGCGGGTGCAGGCGCTCGACGATGCGTGGGGCAACGGATGGCGAGTGATGCTGGTGCAGGATTCGCGGGTGCTGCGTGAACAACGCCTGCGCCGGCCTCTGCAGATCGCCGCGAACCTGGGTACGACGATGACGTTCACGGCCATGGGCCTGCCAGTCAACCCTGCCGGCAACTGGCTGGCGGCGACTTTCGAGGTATGCACGCGCTCGGCCGGCACCAGCCAGCATCAAGTGGTGATGGCGTCCAGCGGCAGGGTCCGGGTATCGAATGAAATCCGCGATAGTCGAAGGTGCACAGATGCTGGGGCCTGAGCGTTTATGGATAAACGCTCAGGCCCGCGCAGGCGATCAGATCAATGAGCGCACACGCAGCTCTTTGGGCATCGAGAAGGTGACGTTCTCTTCACGCCCGTCCAGCTCTTCGGCGCCCGTAGCGCCCCATGCCTTGAGCTGTTCGATGACGCCGCGCACCAGCACTTCCGGCGCGGACGCGCCTGCGGTGATGCCGATGCGGCCAACCTGGTCGAACCAGGCCCGCTGCAGGTCTTCAGCACCGTCGATCAGATGGGCCGGGGTGCCCATGCGCTCGGCAAGTTCACGCAGCCGGTTGGAGTTGGAACTGTTGGGGCTGCCGACCACTAGGACCACATCACACTCGTCGGCCAGTTGCTTCACGGCATCCTGGCGGTTTTGCGTGGCGTAGCAGATATCGTCCTTGCGCGGCCCGCCGATGTTGGGAAAGCGCGCACGCAGCGCGTCGATCACGCGGCTGGTGTCGTCCATCGACAGGGTAGTTTGCGTCACGAATGCCAAGTGGTCAGGGTCTTTCACCTGCAGATTGGCCACATCGTTCTCGTCTTCTACCAGGTAGATGGCCCCGCCGTTGCTGGCGTCATACTGCCCCATGGTGCCTTCGACTTCCGGGTGCCCGGCATGGCCAATCAGGATGCACTCACGGCCATCGCGGCTGTACTTGGCCACCTCGATGTGCACCTTGGTGACCAACGGGCAGGTGGCAT
This sequence comes from Pseudomonas sp. WSY_20, assembly GCF_043104335.1. Taxonomy (NCBI): domain Bacteria; kingdom Pseudomonadati; phylum Pseudomonadota; class Gammaproteobacteria; order Pseudomonadales; family Pseudomonadaceae; genus Pseudomonas; species Pseudomonas sp. WSY_20. The sequence goes on along the minus strand of NZ_JBICKP010000080.1, from coordinate 11,045 downwards.
CGAACACCTTCAGGCCGCGCCCACCGGCTTCCTGACGCACGGCCTGGGAAACCCCATGGGCGCTGAAGATGACGATGACATCGTCCGGCACCTGATCGAGCTCCTCGACGAAAATGGCGCCACGGCTGCGCAGGTCTTCGACGACGAACTTGTTGTGCACCACTTCGTGACGCACATAGATGGGCGGGCCGAACACTTCCAGCGCGCGGTTGACGATTTCGATTGCCCGGTCGACCCCCGCGCAGAAGCCGCGCGGGTTGGCGAGTTTGATTTGCATGATCGGCTCCAGGCCTACAGGGCCTTCACCTCGAGGATCTCCACCTCGAAGGTCAGGGTCTTGCCAGCCAGTGGGTGATTGAAGTCGATGGTCACCTGATCGTCGTCGAAGGCCTTCACCACGCCCGGCAGTTCGGCGTTGGCGGCGTCCTTGAAAATGATCAGCAAGCCATCGGACAGCTCCATGCCTTCGAACTGGGACCTCGGCATAACCTGCACATTCTGTGGGTTAGGCTGGCCGAAGGCGTTCTCCGGGGCAACCTCCACGGTACGCTTGTCGCCAGCCTTGAAACCGAACAGCGCGGCCTCGAAGCCCGGCAGCAGGTTGCCGTCGCCCACCTTGAAGGTGGCAGGTGCCTTGTCGAACGTGCTGTCGACCGTGTCACCGTTTTCCAGGTGCAGGGCGAAATGCAGGGTGACTTCGGTGTTCTGGCCGATACGAATGTCAGTCATGGACCGGCTCCTCGGATTTCTTGCTCTTGAACATATCCAGCGCCAACATGATTGCGCCGACGGTGATGGCGCTGTCAGCCACGTTGAAGGCCGGGAAGTAGTGGCGGTTCTGCCAGTGCACCAGGATGAAATCGACCACATGGCCCAGCACGATGCGATCGTAGAGGTTCCCGATAGCACCACCCAGTACCAGGGCCAGCGCTACGGCCAGCCAGGTTTCATGACGACCGAGGCGCTTGAGCCACACCACCAGCACTGCGCTGACCACCACGGCGATCAGGGCGAACAACCAACGCTGCCAGCCGGCGCCATCGGCCAGGAAACTGAACGCAGCGCCAGTGTTGTAGGCCAGGGTCCAGCTGAAGTAGTCGGGGATGACGACAATTTGCTGGTACATGGTCAGGGCATTGTTGAAGTACAGCTTGGTGGCCTGGTCGACGACCAGGACCAGCACGCTCAGCCACAGCCACGCGAGGCGCCCGAAGCGCCCCCCTGCAAGGTTAGGCATAGTGGCGCACCTCGCCGGAGCCGGTCAGGTTTTCCACGCAGCGACCGCAGATTTCCGGGTGCTCCGGATGGCTGCCGACGTCTGCACGGAAGTGCCAGCAACGGCCGCACTTGGTGTAGCCGGACTTGACCACTTTCAGCTTGAGGCCTTCCACTTCGGTCGCCACCGCCTCGGCAGGCGCCTGCGCGAACGGCACAACGCTGGCAGCCGAGGTGATGAGCACGAAGCGCAGCTCGTCGCCCAGCTTGTTCAGGTCGGCGCTCAGGCCCTCGTCCGCATACAAGGTGACTTCGGCCTGCAGGTTGCCGCCGATGACCTTGGCGGTCCGCTGGTTTTCCAGTTCCTTGTTGACCGAAGCCTTGACCGCCATCACCCGATCCCAATAGGCGCGATCGAGTTCGGTGCCTTCCGGCAGCTCGCTCAGGCCCTCATACCAGCCATTGAGCATGACCGACTCGTTACGCTCACCCGGCAGGTACTGCCAGATTTCGTCGGCGGTGAAGGCCAGGATCGGCGCGATCCAGCGCACCAGCGCCTCGCTGATGTGGTACAGCGCGGTCTGGCAGGAGCGACGGGCGACGCTGTTGGCACCGGTGGTGTACTGGCGATCCTTGATGATGTCGAGGTAGAAACCACCCAGCTCCTGCACACAGAAGTTGTGCACCTTGGAGTAGACGTTCCAGAAGCGGTACTCGCCGTAGTGCTCTTCCAGCTCGCGTTGCAGCAACAGGGTGCGGTCCACCGCCCAACGGTCCAGGGCCAGCATGTCCTGCGGCGCGAGCAGGTCGCGGGCCGGGTCGAAGCCGGTCAGGTTGGAGAGCAGGAAGCGTGCGGTGTTGCGAATACGCCGGTAGGCATCGGCGCTGCGCTGCAGGATCTGCTCGGACACTGCCATTTCGCCGGAGTAGTCGGTGGCAGCTACCCACAGGCGCAGGATATCGGCACCCAGGGTGTTGTTGACCTTCTCGGGCTCGATGGTGTTGCCCAGCGACTTGGACATCTTGCGGCCGTTCTCGTCCACCGTGAAGCCGTGGGTCAGCAGCTCGCGGTACGGGGCGTGGCCGTCGATGGCGCAGCCGGTCAACAGCGACGAGTGGAACCAGCCGCGGTGTTGGTCGGAACCCTCCAGGTACAAATCGGCGCGGGGGCCGGTGGCATGGCCGATGTCGTGGGAGCCGCGCAGTACATGCCAGTGCGTGGTGCCAGAGTCGAACCATACGTCCAGGGTGTCGGCGATCTTGTCGTACTGCTCGGCTTCGGCGCCCAGCAACTCGGCGGCGTCGAGCTTGAACCAGGCCTCGATGCCCTGTTGCTCGACGCGCTTGGCAACCTCTTCCATCAACTCGACGGTGCGTGGGTGCAGCTCACCCGTCTGCTTGTTCAGGAAGAACGGGATAGGCACCCCCCAGTTGCGCTGGCGCGAGATGCACCAGTCAGGCCGGTTGGCGATCATCGAGTGCAGGCGTGCCTGGCCCCACGCCGGGACGAACTTGGTGTCCTCGATGGCCTTGAGGGCACGCTCGCGCAGCGGTTCACCGTCGCGTGGCTGTTTGTCCATGCCCACGAACCACTGTGCGGTGGCACGGTAGATCAGCGGCGACTTGTGACGCCAGCAGTGCATGTAGCTGTGGCTGATGGTCTCGGTGTGCATCAGCGCACCGACTTCGCCCAGTTTCTCTACGATGGCCGGGTTGGCCTTCCAGATGAACTGCCCGCCGAAGAACGGCAGCGATTCGACGTACACCCCGTTGCTCTGCACGGGCGTGAGGATGTCATCGTTGACCATGCCGTAGCGCTTGCAGGTCACGAAGTCGTCTTCACCGTAGGCCGGCGCGGAATGCACCACGCCAGTGCCTGCGCCGAGTTCGACGTACTCGGCCAGGTAGACCGGCGAGAGGCGGTCGTAGAACGGGTGACGGAAGTTGACCAGTTCAAGGGCCGAGCCTGGAGCAGTGGCGATTACCGAACCTTCCAGCTCAAAGCGCTTGAGGCAGGACTCGACCAGCTCTTCGGCCAAGACCAGCAGGCGCTCGCCGATATCGACCAAAGCGTACTGGAATTCGGGGTGAACGTTCAGTGCCTGGTTGGCAGGGATGGTCCACGGGGTGGTGGTCCAGATCACGATGGCGGCCGGCTTTTCGAGTGCCGCCAAACCGAAGGCTGCGGCCAGCTTGGCGTCATCGGCGACAGGGAACGCCACGTCGATGGTCTGCGACTTCTTGTCGGCGTATTCGACTTCGGCCTCGGCCAGTGCCGAGCCGCAATCGAAGCACCAGTTCACCGGCTTGAGGCCCTTGAACACGTAGCCCTGCTTGACCATCTCGGCCAGGGCGCGGATTTCACCGGCCTCGTTGGCAAAGTTCATGGTCTTGTAGGGGTTGTCCCAATCGCCCAGCACGCCCAGGCGAATGAACTCGGTCTTCTGCCCTTCGATCTGTTCGGCAGCGTACTCGCGGCACAGCTCGCGGGTACGGTCGGCGGTCAGGTGCTTGCCATGGGTGACTTCGACCTTGTGTTCGATCGGCAGCCCATGGCAGTCCCAGCCCGGCACGTACGGCGCATCGAAGCCGGCCAGGGTCTTGGAACGGACGATCATGTCCTTGAGGATCTTGTTCAGCGCATGACCGATGTGGATCTTGCCGTTGGCGTAGGGCGGGCCGTCGTGCAGGACGAACTTGGGACGATCCTTGCCAATCTCGCGCAGCTTCTGGTACAGGCCAATGCTGTCCCAGCGCTGCAGAATCTGCGGTTCGCGCTGAGGCAGGCCGGCCTTCATGGGGAAGGCGGTGTCCGGAAGGTTTAGCGTGGCTTTGTAGTCGGTCATTTCAGGCTCTTGGTTAGCGGTTGAGCGTGCCAATGTGCACGTGCGGCGGCGATATCCGCATCGATCGCCGACTTCAGCGCCTCCAGGGAGGCGAATCGCTGCTCTTCACGCAGCTTGTGGTGGAACACCACCGTCAGGCGGCGGCCATAAAGGTCACCGGCATAGTCCAGAAGATGGATTTCCAGGTGCGGGCGTCCGTCACCGGCAACGGTAGGACGCACGCCAATGTTGCCGACACCCGCCCAGGCCTTGCCATCGATCTCGATACTGGCCAGGTAGACCCCGGCCAACGGTACACGACGGCGCTTGAGTTGGATGTTGGCGGTGGGTGTGCCGAGCTGGCGGGCCAGCTTCTGGCCATGCAACACGCGGCCGGTGATGCTGTACGGGCGGCCCAGCAGGTGCTCGGCCAGCTCGAAGTTGCCTTGCGACAGCGCCTTGCGCACCTCGGTACTGCTGACCCGCAGGCCGTCCTGGATCACGGTGTTGGCGGCTTCTACGGTAAAACCATACTGCGCGCCTGCCTGGACCAGGAAGGCGAAGTCGCCTTTGCGGTCACAGCCAAAGCGGAAGTCGTCACCCACTTCAAGATGCTGCACGCCCAGGCCATCGACCAGGATGGTACTGACGAAGTCGTCGGCGTCGAGCTCACCCAGGCGCTGGTTGAAGGCCAGGCACAACACGCGGTCGATGCCCTCCCCGGCCAGCAACGCGACCTTGTCGCGCAGCCGGGCCAGGCGGGCCGGCGCGGTGTCGGGCGTGAAGTACTCACGCGGCTGCGGTTCGAAGATTACCACGCAGGTCGGCAGGCCCAGGGCCTGGCCGCGCTCGCGCAGGCGCGCCAGGATTGCCTGGTGGCCACGATGTACCCCGTCGAAGTTGCCAATGGTGGCGACACACCCCCGGTGTTCGGGGCGCAGGTTGTGAAGACCTCGAACCAGCTGCATAACGCGCTTCTTGCTCATAAAGTGGCCGATTATAACCACACCCGGGCGCCGGTGACAGGCAGCAGCGCCCAAGGGCGGCGTGGATTGCGAAAAACCGACGCCTGACGCGCCCGCCGCCTCAGTGCAAGGCTTTGCGGGCGAACTGCCGAGGCCGGAAACCGCACAGGTACAGGCAACCAAAGTAGGTGACGACGCCCGCCATGATCAGCGCCATCAACCGCATCAGTCGTTCAAGCATGTTTCCCTCGACCCAGGCCGGCAGGTAGTGCATGCCGGCCAACAGGACACCGGACATCAGGCCTGCCGCCAACACCAGCTTGAGCAGAAACACGGCCCAGCCCGGTTGCGGCTGGAACAGCTGCTGGGTGCGCAGTTTCCAGAACAGCAGGCCGGCGTTGAGACAGGCGCCAAGGCTGATGGCCAGGGCCAGTCCGGCATGCGCCAGCGGGCCGATGAGCACAAGGTTGAACAGTTGCGTGCAGACCAGGGTGAAGACGGCAATCTTCACTGGCGTGCGAATATTCTGCTGCGCATAGAAGCCCGGCGCCAGCACCTTGACCATGATGATTGCCAGCAGGCCAACGGAATAGGCGATCAGCGCCTGCTGGGTCATGGCCGCATCGGTCGCGCTGAATTTGCCGTACTGGAACAGGGCCACGGTCAGCGGCTCGGCAAGGATCGCCAGCCCCAGCGTACACGGCAGCACCAGCAAAAAGCACAAGCGCAGGCCCCAGTCGAGGATGCGCGAGTACTCTTCCCGGTCCTTGTTGGCGTAGGTCTTGGCCAGGGTCGGTAGCAAGATGGTGCCCAAAGCGACGCCCAGGACACCAGACGGCAGTTCCATAAGCCGGTCTGCGTAATACATCCAGGAGACAGAACCTGCCACCAGGAACGAGGCGAAAATAGTATTGATGATCAGCGATATCTGGCTCACCGAGACGCCGAGGATGGCAGGGATCATCTGCTTGAGCACCCGCCACACGCCTGCATCTTTCAGGTTCAGCCGCGGCAACACCAGCATGCCGATCCTTTTCAGGGCCGGCAGCTGGTAGAGCAGTTGCGCCAGGCCACCGGCCAGCACGCCCCAGGCCAGCGCCATGATCGGCGGATTGAAATACGGCGTGAGCAATACGGCGAACACGATCATCGCCACGTTGAGCAAGGTCGGCGTGAAGGCCGGCACGCTGAAGCGGTTCCAGGTGTTGAGGATGGCGCCCACCAGCGATGACAGCGAGATCAGCAATATATAAGGAAAGGTGACCCGCAGCAGATCGGTGGTGAGCTGGTATTTCTCGGCGTTGTCGACGAAACCAGGCGCCGTGGCCCACACCACCCAGGGTGCGGCCAGTATGCCGATGCCGGTCACAACGGCCAGCACCAGCGTCAGCAAGCCGCTGACGTAGGCCACGAAAGTACGCGTGGCCTCTTCGCCCTGCTGGCTTTTGTATTCGGCAAGAATGGGCACGAATGCTTGGGAGAACGCCCCTTCGGCAAAGATGCGGCGCAGCAGGTTGGGTAGCTTGAATGCAATAAAGAAGGCATCGGTGGCAACGCCGGCGCCGAAAATACGCGCCAGAATGGTGTCGCGGACAAAGCCCAGCACCCGCGAAATCATGGTGATCGAGCTTACCGCAGCCAGGGATTTGAGCAGGTTCATCGAAAAGATTCACGCCAATGACAGAGGACGCTGCCAGAGCGCGCCCGAATGTGCGATACTCCCGCGCCTTCGCAGGGGAGCCAAAAATTCCCGAGTGTACAGGTCGCGCAGCAGAAAGGAATCTTTCCCGCTTGTTGGCGCACCGCTCGGCGGAACCTTGCAAGTGGCCTTGACATCCGTCCGACTGATCGGCATGATTCGCGGCCTATTTTGTTTGCTATTTACCTAAAGTCTTTCGAGGAGCTCGACGGTGGCCAACTCACCTTCCGCCAAGAAACGTGCAAAACAGGCTGAGAAGCGTCGCAGCCACAACGCCAGCCTGCGTTCCATGGTCCGCACCTACATCAAGAATGTAGTTAAAGCCATTGACGCAAAAGACGCCGAAAAAGCGCAAGCCGCTTACGTTCTGGCTGTACCTGTAATCGACCGTATGGCCGACAAAGGTATCATCCACAAGAACAAGGCTGCTCGTCACAAAGGCCGTCTGAATGGCCACATCAAGGCGCTGAAAGAAGCTGCAGCTGCCTAAGCGACGCGCTAGTCAAAAAACCGACCTCAGGGTCGGTTTTTTTATGCCTGCGTTTTGTCAGTTTCCCGGTTCGTGGCTCAACGCACGCTCTGAATAGTTGCAGGGCCGCATGGCGGCCCTGCCCTGTATCACTTGGCGATCTGGATCTTGGGTGCCCACTGCAGCCATTCGTCTTCGGCTTTTTCGAACAGCGGGAAGGTTTGCCTTGGCCGAGCCGGGGTGCCCATGCGTTCACCCTCGGGCGTCGCGAAGGCGATACCGCCATCGATCAATGTTTCCAGCGACTCCGTGCGCACGGTGGCGCCCTTGAACAAGCCCCAATCGAAGCCAAAGCCGCTGCTGTTCCAGAAGCGGCTGCCGCTACGTACCAGGCTGGCATAACGTGGCTCGATCAGAATGTGGATCAACACCCTGTCGGCACTCTGCCCCAGCTCGACATCGGTCACCTTGCCCACCGCCACCTCGCGGAATGTCACGGGCACACCGGGCTTGATGGAGCCTAGCCGAGGTGCGCTGAGGGTCACTGGCAAACCCACTTCGGGCCCCGCAACCTCGGGCGCTTCGGCCAGTGCGATGAAGTCACGCTGAGGACCCCTGTCCTTGACCGCAGGCTGTACCTCCAGGTACTGCCCGCCTACCAGCGTGTCGAGGTTTTCGGTGCGCACCAGGCCGAAGGATGGCTTGACCACCCAAAACTGAGTGCCGGCACGAGCTATGCGCTCTGCCGCTTCGGTAATACGCGCCTTCAACAGCACTGCCTGCATGTCCTTGGTAAGGTCCACACTTTCTACACTGCCCACATCCAGCCCCCGGAAGCGGATGGCGGTGCCTGGCTTGAGCCCATCGGCACGCTCTACGCGGATGGTGATAAGGGTACCGGCACGATTGGCTGCCTCCTGGCTCTCATGCAAGCGGAAACGCGGGATATGGCGCTTTAGCGGCACATTGGGCCGTGGCGTGTCGAAGGCAATGCCGCCTGCCATCAAGGTCTGCAGGGATTCACTCTTGATCTTGATGCCGGACAGGCCACCGGTGAGGGTAATACCACTGGCGTTCCAGAACCGTGTCGAGCCGTTTACTAGTTTTTCGTATTCTTTCTCGATGTGAACACCGATCAGAATGCGGTTGCTGTCACGGGCGAACTGATAGCTTTGCACGCTACCTACCTTCACCTGCTTGAAGGTTACGGGGCTACCTACTTCCAGGGAGCCCAGGGTATCTGCGAACAGCACCATGTGCAGGCCCGGCGCCTTCAGGTCCAACGGCGGCGCTTTGGCGCGCGCTTCGAACTCGCGCTCAGGGCGAGCGCCTTTCTCGCCAGGGCGGATGGCAATGTAGTTACCCTTGACCAGCGCTTCCAGGCCCGTGATGCCCGCCAGGGAAATGGAAGGCTTGACCACCCAGAACTGGGTGCCATCAACCAGATAGTCTTCGGTCAATGGGTCCAGCGTCAGCTCGGCGGTGGCGCTGGATAGGTTGTCTTCCATTTTCAGGGTCTTGAGAGAGCCCACCTGGATACCTTTGTACATGACGGGCGTACGGCCTGCCTGCAAGCCCTCGTAGTCGCTCAGCTTTACCTTTACTCGAATACCGGCCTGAGCTGCATCGAAGTCCTCGTACAGGCGAAATGGCAGGCTTGGGTCAGTGGGCGGGCTGTCCTTGCGGTGCTCTGGCGTGGCAAAGGCGATACCGCCGGCGACGATGCTCGACAGCGACTCACTGCGCACCTTGACCCCCGACAGAGAGGCATCGATGCTGACGCCGCTGGCGTTCCAGAAGCGCGTGTGCTTGCGCACCAGACTCGCATAGGCCGGCTCAATGAAAATCTTCACCTCGACCGTGCTCTGGTCTTCGGAAAGCCGGTAACTCTTCACGCGGCCGACCTGGATTTGCTTGTAGAAGATCGGGCTGTCTTTATTGAGCGACCCCAGGCGCTCGGCCTTGAGGGTAAGGTGCAAACCAGGCTCGGAATCCGACAGTGGGGGTGCCACCTTGAGCGCGGTGAACCGCTTGGTGGGCTCCCCTTCTCCAGGGCTGACGGCAATGTAGTTACCAGACACCAACGTCTCGAGGCCGGATATACCTGCCAGGCTGACGCTCGGCTTGACCAGCCAGAAACGCGTGCCCTTGTTCAGATGCCCTTCGGCCGCCTGGTTCATCTCGATGGTAGCGATGACACCCTGATTCTCGCCCTCTGCATCCAGCACCAGGCTCTTGACCTTGCCGACCGGCATGCCTTTGTAGATGACTTCGGTCTTGTTGGCGACGATGCCTTCGCCCGACTCGAAACGCACCTCGATCTGCACGCCAGCCTCACGGTAGGCCTGCCATGCGAGCCAGCCTCCGATCATCAGTGCGATCAGGGGCAGGATCCAGATGGCCGACCAATTGGAGGCAGGGCGGGTTTTAGCCGTTGGCAGGTCACTCATGGTCGTCATCCGACTCCGTGTTATCCCAAATCAGTCGGGGATCGAAAGTCAAAGCAGCAAGCATTGTCAGGATCACCACAGTTGCGAAGGCGACAGCGCCCAGATTGGCTTCGACATTGGCTATCCTGCCGAAATTCACCACTGCCACCAGAATGGCGATGACGAATATGTCGAGCATGGACCAACGTCCTATGAATTCGATGAAACGGTACATCCAGATCCGTTGACGCGCCGACAGGGGCTGCCTGCGCTGCACGGAATACAACAGCAGGCCGATCCCCACCAGCTTGAACGTAGGCACCAGGATACTGGCCGTAAATACCACGGCCGCAATCGGTACCATGCCGTGCTTGAGCAGGGCAATGACGCCCGACATGATGGTGTCGGGCGTGCCTTGACCGAATGAGCTGACGGTCATGATCGGCAGCACGTTGGCCGGAATATAAAGAATGGAGGCAGCGATGAGCAGCGCCCAGGTGCGCATGATGCTGTTCGGTCGTCGCGGATGCACCCTGGCACCGCACCGCGTGCAGGTTTGGGATGCGTCGCCTGTGGCTTGCCTGTTCAGTTCATGACACTCGTTGCAGACAACGATACCTGCATCAATCGCCCGCATGCGGGTCCTCCCCCGATAATGCACTCCAGACCTGATGCGGTGACATTACGACCTCCAGCCAGACCTGAATCAACAGCAGACTGATGAAGCAGAACAGCCCAACCCCTACGGTAAGTTCCGCCAGGTCCACCAATTTGACGATAGCCACGAGCACGCCCATGAAGTAGACCTCGAGCATGCCCCAGTCACGCAAGTGGTGATAGGTCCTGTACAGCAACAACCCTAGCCTGCGCCCTGTGTTAAGCCGAATCGCCAGCAAAACGACCAGCTGACACATCAGTTTTGCCAACGGTATCGCCATGCTGCACAGGAAAACCACGATGGCCACCCCCTGCATGCCCGAATCGTACAATCCCAGTACGCCACTCCAGACGGTGTCGTCCGATGTCTGACCTAGCAGATGCAACTGCATGATCGGCAGGAAATTGGCTGGGATGAACAGCGCCAGCGCCGTCAGCACCAACGCCAGGCTGCGATTGACCACATTATGCCGGTGCGCATAGAGCTCGTAGCCGCAGCGTGGGCAAAGCGCTTTTTCACCGGGGTGGATCACAGGTTTGCGTAAGAGTAGATCGCATTCATGGCATGCGACCAAGTCTTCGAGTGACAGATCAGCCAGCGTTTCTGGCTCGACGGGGTTGGACATAGGACGCTTCTGAGTAAGTGCGTGGGGTTATTCTAGTGATCTTATGGAGGACGGCATAGGCTGGAGATACAGCTTCGAATGGCCAGGCGATCTAAATTTGGATTCTTGCCGATCAGGGAGGGGTGCCTGAGCGACAGGCAGGCTTGGAAAATTTTTTGGA
>NZ_JBICKP010000007.1:0-63136 GCF_043104335.1 Pseudomonas sp. WSY_20 | reverse complement strand
AGCGGTTGAAAGAAGCAGGGCTTGAACAGAGCATGTCACGCAAGGGCAACTGCCTGGACAACGCGGCGATGGAAAGCTTTTTTGGGACGCTCAAATCGGAGTACTTCCACCGTGAGCGCTTCGCAAGCGTGGCTGAGCTTAAGGCGGGGTTGGATGAATACATCCATTATTACAACCATGATCGAATCAAAATGAAGCTCAACGGCCTGAGCCCTGTGGCTTACAGGACTCAGGCTGAGATAGGCTAACCAACTGTCCAACATTTGGGGCGCAGCTCAGAATCAGTAAGCCTCACAAATACGCTGCAAGGCGATTGCTCCCCTCAGGTGCACCACCCTCCCTGTAGGAGCGGCCTCGTGCCGCGATGGGCCGCGCAGCGGCCCCAACGATACGCGCTGCGAAGCTGAAACCCTAAACCGCCGCGCAACCCTTTGACCGGCCCACCAGGCTCAAGCCTCGTGACAGATACGCCCATCGACCAACGTATAGCGCACGGCACCCGGCAGGCAGTGCCCGATGAACGGGCAGTTGTCGCCACGGGAGTACCAATGCTCACCGGCCACGGTCGAGGCCTGTGGATCGAACACCACCAAGTCAGCCGCAGCGCCAACCTTCAGCTGGCCAGCCGGCAGCCGCATGGCACCAGCGGGACCACAGGTCAGACGCGCCAGCAAGGTCGGCAGGTCGAGCAAGCCATCCTGCACCAACGTCATGGCCAACGGCAGCAACACGTCCACGCTGCTGATACCCGGCTCTGTGGCGCCGAAGGGGGCCAGCTTGGCATCGCGTTCATGAGGCTGGTGATGGCTGGAGATCGCCTGGATCACGCCGGTTTTCACCGCCTCGCGCAGGCCATCGCGATCGGCAGCGCTACGCAGTGGCGGTTGCACGTGGTACAGGCTGGAAAATTCACGCAGCGATTCGTCGGTCAGGATCAACTGGTACAACGCGACATCGGCAGTGACCGGCAAACCAAGGCTTTGCGCCTGGGCGATCAGCCGCGCGCCACGGGCGCTGGTGATCTGGGTGAAGTGGGCGCGGACGCCGGTCTGCTCCACTAGCAGCAGGTTGCGCGCCAACGCCACGGTTTCAGCAGTTTCGGGAATGCCGGGCAAACCCAGGAAGCTGGCCATGGCCCCTTCATGGGCAAGGCCGCCTTGGGCCAGGTCGCGGTCCTGGGAGTGGAACACCACCGTCAGGTCGAACGTGGCGGCGTATTCCAGCGCACGGGCCAAGGTGCGGTTGTTGGGGATTTCCTTCAGGCCATTGCCGAACGCGACGCAGCCGGTGTCACGCAGGCCCACCAGTTCGGCCAACTGTTCCCCCTCCAGGCCCTTGGTCAGCGCGCCGATCGGGTAAACCTTGCTGTTGCCCGCCTCGCGGGCGCGGTCCAGGATCAGCTCGGCCACCGCCGAGGTGTCCAGGGCCGGGCGGGTCTGCGGCGGGCAGCACAGGCTGGTCACGCCACCGGCCACGGCCGCGCGGGTCTCGCTGGCGATGGTGCCTTTGCGGCTATAGCCGGGCTCGCGCAGCGACACGCCCAGGTCCACCAGGCCAGGGGCGACGACCAGGCCATCGGCCTGAAGGGTGCGGTTGGCGGTAAAGCCAACGGGCGCGGCGCCCATGGCGGCAATGCGGCCGCCCTCCAGGTGCAGGTCGGTGACCTGGTCAAGGCCGCTTTGAGGGTCGATGACCCGGGCGCCAAGAATGCTGATGCTCACTGGGCGATCTCCTGGTCGAGTTGACGTTGTACGTTTTGCCCGCTCATGGCCATGGACAGCACGGCCATGCGCACGGCGATCCCGTAGGTGACCTGGTTCAGGATCACCGAATGCTTGCCATCGGCCACGGCAGATTCGATTTCCACTCCACGGTTGATCGGACCGGGGTGCATGACGATGGCGTCCGGCTTGGCCCCTGCCAGGCGGGCAGTGGTCAGGCCGAACAGGCGGTAGAACTCGCCTTCGCTGGGCAGCAGGCCACCGGCCATGCGCTCACGCTGCAGGCGCAGCATGATCACCACGTCGACGTCCTTGAGGCCTTCGGCCAGGTCGGTGTACACCTTCACGCCATACTGCTCGATGCCGATCGGGATCAGGGTTTTCGGGCCGATCACGCGAATGTCCGGGCAGCCCAGCGCCTTGAGCGCGAGCATGTCCGAACGCGCCACGCGCGAATGAAGGATATCGCCGACGATGGCAACCGAGAGGTTCTCGAAGCCGCCCTTGTGCCGGCGAATGGTGAGCATGTCGAGCATGCCCTGGGTCGGGTGCGCATGGCGGCCGTCACCGCCGTTGATCACGGCCACCTCCGGGCACACGTGCTCGGCAATGAAGTGCGCCGCGCCTGAATCCGAGTGGCGCACCACGAACATATCGGCGGCCATGGCTTCAAGGTTGCGCAGGGTATCGAACAGCGTCTCGCCTTTGCTGGTCGAGGAGGTCGACACATTCAGGCTGATCACGTCGGCGGACAGGCGCTGGGCGGCCAGCTCGAACGTGGTCCGGGTGCGGGTGGAGTTCTCGAAGAAGACGTTGCACACCGTCTTGCCACGCAGCAGCGGCACTTTCTTCACGGCGCGGGCGCCGACTTCCAGGAAGGAATCGGCAGTGTCGAGGATTTCGGTCAGCAGTTCGCGGGGCAAACCGTCAAGCGAAAGGAAATGGCGCAGCTGGCCCTGATCATTGAGCTGCAGCGGGCGCTTGGCGTCGATTGGCGTCATCGCGGGGGACTCTTAAAGGGCGGTAGCGGGGGCGAGGTCCTGGCGCTCGAGGGCGAGCGGTGCGGGTCCGGTCAATTTTACCCGTTCATGGGCCGCCAGTGACAAGGTGGCGCCGAGCACATTCGGGCGGATGGGCAGCTCGCCTGCATCCAGGTCCAGCAGGCAGACCAGGGTGACGCTGGCCGGACGGCCGTAGTCGAACAGTTCGTTGAGGGCGGCGCGAATGGTGCGACCGCTCATCAGCACGTCGTCCACCAGCACCAGGTGCTGGCCTTCGATCTCAAATGGCAGCTCCGAGGGGCGCACCTGCGGGTGCAGGCCATTCTGGCTGAAGTCGTCTCGATAGAACGACACGTCAAGCGTACCCATGGCATTGGTGTCGTCCATGGCCTGTTGCAACGCCTGGGCCACCCACACGCCTCCGGTGCGAATGCCGATGTAGCGTGGCTCGGCGATGGCACGGCGGGCCAGATGGGCGCGAAGGTCGACAGCCATCTGCCGGATCAGCGCGGCAGGATCAGGTAGGCTCATTGCAGGTTCCTCGGAAGGGTGCGCCGGATGCATCCGGTCGCGAAGATGATCAGGTATTGGCCTCCAGCCAGCCTTGCAGCAGCAGGGCGGCGGCGATGGCGTCGACCGGGTTGTCCCGGTACGTGCCGCGCTGGCCGCCACGGGCCATGCGCTCGCCCTTGGCCTCGAACGTGGTCAGGCGTTCGTCATGGGTATGCACCGGCAGGTTGAAGCGCCCATTGAGGCGGCGGGCGAATTTTTCGGCCCGGGCGCTCATTTCGCTGGGGGTGCCGTCCATGTTCAGCGGCAGGCCGACGACGATGGCGTCAGGCTTCCATTCAGCGATCAGGCGCTCGACCTGGGCCCAGTCCGGCACGCCATTCTGGGCGCGCAACGTACAGAGTTCACGGGCCTGGCCGGTGACCGCCTGGCCGACGGCCACGCCGATCTGCTTGGTGCCATAGTCGAAACCCAGCAGCAGCCGGGGTGCGGTAAGCGCGTCGGCCATCAGGCGTGGCCCGCCTGGCTGGTCAGCAGATGCAGGTTGATGCCAAGGCTCGCGGCCGCCGCTTCCAGGCGCAGCTCGCTGGTCATGGCAAACAGGATATCCGGGTCGAACGCACAGTTGAGCCAGGCGTTATCGGCCAGTTCGGCCTCGAGCTGGCCCGCTTCCCAGCCGGCATAACCCAAGGTGATCAGGCTCTTTTCCGGGCCCACGCCCTCGGCGATGGCGAACAGCACGTCCTGGGACGTGGAAAGCGAGAGGCCCTGCAGTTCCACCGTGGCCTGGTAGCTGCACTCGCTGGTATGCAGCACGAAGCCGCGGTCGGTCTGCACCGGGCCGCCTTGGTAGATAGGCACCTGCAGCGTGCTGGCCGGCGGGGTTTCGTCCGGGCGCAGTTGCTCGAGGATGTCGGCCAGGTTCAGTTCCTGCGGCTTGTTCACCACAAGCCCCATCGCGCCATGAGCATTGTGCTCGACGATGTACGTGAGGGTCTGGGCGAAGTTCGGGTCGGCCATGTGCGGCATGGCGATCAGGAACTGGTGCTTGAGGTAGCTCGGCGTGAGGTTCTTCATGGGGGATAGTGTGGCGCCACCCGGCCACCGCTGCAAGCGTGCCGGCTCAGTTGCTGGACAACCGATCACCCCTGGCGAAGCGCCAGGTACGGATGATTTCCAGCCGGTCGTACTCGGCCAGATCACCGGTGAACGGCGCGAACGGTGCGGCCAGGCGCACGATGCGCTGGGCAGCCTGGTCCAGCACGGGCTGGCCGGACGATTCAAGCACCAGCACTTCGTAGAGTGACCCGTCGCGGTTGATCGAGACCATCATGCGCAGGTTGCCGTAGATCTGCTGCCGGCGTGCCTCGTCCGGATAATTCAGGTTACCCACGCGTTCGACTTTCTTGCGCCATTCCTCTTTGTACCAGGCGCCCTTGTCGCGCATGGTCGAGGCCGCATTCAGGCGATGGATACGCGGGCGCTTGGCATATTGCTGCTGCTCATTGGCAAGCTCTGCCTCAAGGCTGGCGATCTGGCTGGACAGCTGCGAGCTGTCGAACTCGCGCACGGGCGTGCTCGGCTTGGGCTGGGGCTTGCTTTCCCGTGGCTTGGGCTCGACCTTCTGCGCCTTCGGAGCCTTGGTCGCGACCGCCGACTTCTGCGGGGGCGGCGGTACCTCGGGCCTGGCGGCAGGTGGCGGGGTGATCTTGTTGATCTTGGTGTCCTGGAAAGGCGCAAGCTCGGTGGTCTTGGGCACGGCCTTCTTGTCCAGGGTGCCGCTGCCTTGCTGGTTGTCTTGCGCCTGGAAGTCGGCCTTTTCCGGCGGCTTTTCGCTTTTGAACGTGGCCAGGGTGATGTCCATGGTGCGGCTGATCTGCGCCGGCTTGACCACGGTAAAGCCCACCTCGAGGATCAACGCCAGGTGCACCAGCGCCGCCAGAAACAGCGTGAAGCCCAGCCTGTCCACCGGGCGAACGCGGGGCGGCAACAGGTCGGCGGGGATGTCAGCGGGCAGCGTCATCAGGTATCCAGGGGCATCGTCGAGCTACAAACGGCACGCAACAGGCAGCAGAGGCACGGGGCGGGCGTACCGGTCTTGCAGCCTGTCGTTTGCGGGTGAGCATGATACCCCACGCCAGTCCGTTACCGAATGTCCGTGGTCAACGCGTCTTGAGCTGGCGATCAATGGCATCCATCAGCTGGCCGCCGATGTCGGTGCCGTAGGCGGCGTCGATTTCGCGGATGCAGGTGGGGCTGGTCACGTTGATTTCGGTGAGGTAGTCGCCAATCACGTCCAGACCGACGAACAGCAGGCCCTTCTGGCGCAATGTCGGGCCTACCTGCGCCGCGATCCAGCGGTCGCGCTCGCTCAGGGGGCGTGCTTCGCCACGACCGCCGGCTGCCAGGTTGCCACGGGTTTCGCCGCTGGCCGGAATACGGGCCAGGCAGTAGTCGATCGGCTCGCCGTCGATCATCAGGATACGCTTGTCGCCGTCCGTGATCGCCGGCAGGTAGGCCTGGGCCATGATCTGCTGAGTACCCAGCAGGGTCAGGGTTTCGAGGATCACCGACAGGTTCGGGTCGCCCGCCCGGTGACGGAAGATCGACGTGCCGCCCATGCCATCCAGGGGCTTGAGGATCACATCGCCATGCTCGGCGGCAAACGCGCGGATGATGTCCGGGCGACGGCTGACCAGGGTGGGTGGCGTACATTGCGGGAACAGCGTGGCGAACAGCTTTTCGTTGCAGTCACGCAGGCTCTGAGGGCGGTTGACCACCAGCACGCCTTCGCTTTCGGCTTGTTCGAGCAGGTAGGTGCTGTAGACGAATTCCAGGTCGAAGGGTGGGTCCTTGCGCATCAGGATCACGTCCAGTTCGGCCAGGGCGCTGTCCTGCTCCTCGCCCAGCTCGTACCAGCGGGCCGGGTCTGCGTGCACCGTCAACGGGCGCATGCGCGCACGTGCCTTGCCTTGACCTTGATACAGGTCGCGCTGCTCCATGTAGAACAGGCTCCAGCCGCGTGCCTGGGCAGCCAGCAACATGGCCAGCGAACTGTCCTTCTTGTAGGAGATGGACGCGATAGGGTCCATGACAATGCCGAGGCGAACGCTCATGGGGTGGTTCCTCTTGGCGGCGTGGCCGCGATGGATCGAAAGAAAAGTGGCTCAGGGTGGCGCCGCCAACGCCGCCGGTCAAGGGGCGCGGCAGATGGAATGGCTACCCGGACTGTGCTAAAAATGCAGCTTCAAGCCTTCGGCTACACGCCTCAAGCGAAAAGCGGCCACGGGCCCATTGGGCTTTCCTGTAGCGTGGCGCTTGCAACGTGCAGCTCAATTCCCCGGGTAGGCGTTTATGGAACAACCCCTGAAAGTGATGGTGATCGACGATTCACGCACCATTCGCCGCACGGCGCAGATGCTGCTCGGTGAGGTGGGCTGCGAGGTCATCACTGCCAGCGATGGCTTCGATGCCCTGGCCAAGATTGTCGATCACAACCCGGCCGTGATCTTCGTCGATGTCTTGATGCCGCGTCTGGACGGCTATCAGACGTGCGCGGTGATCAAGCAGAACAGCACCTTCAAGGACGTCCCGGTGATTCTGTTGTCGTCGCGCGACGGTCTGTTCGACAAGGCCCGTGGGCGTGTGGTCGGTTCTGATCAGTTTCTGACCAAACCGTTTACCAAGGAAGAACTGATCGAGGCGATACAGGCCCATGTACCTGGGTTTGCCACCGCTCAACAAACAGCACCCTGACCGCGCCCTGCCATGGCACGGTCTTTCGAATCCTGATGGGGAACCCGTATGGCCCGCGTTCTGATTGTCGACGACTCGCCGACAGAGATGTATCGATTGACCCAATGGCTGGAAAACCACGGGCACGAGGTACTCAAGGCCAACAACGGCGCCGATGGCGTGGCCCTTGCCCGGCAGGAGAAGCCCGATGCAGTGCTCATGGATATCGTGATGCCAGGCATGAACGGCTTCCAGGCCACTCGCCAGCTCAGCAAGGACCCGGAGACCAAGGGCATTCCGGTCATCGTGGTGACCACCAAGGATCAGGAAACCGACCGCATCTGGGCGACGCGCCAGGGCGCACGTGACTTCCTGACCAAACCTGTGGAAGAAGACGCACTGGTGCACAAGCTCCAAGAGGTGCTGGGGGCTTGACCACACGCCCGCAGGGAGCATCGCTGACCGCCTTCGAACTGTTGCTGGATATCGATCGGCGCTGCCGCCTGCTGGTAGCCGACCAACCGGCTTCGGGTGAAAGGTTGCAGCAGTGGAGCGGCATCGGTTTTCGTGTAGCCGGGCAATGGTTCGTCGCCCCCATGGGCGAGGTGGCCGAAGTGCTGCGTGAGCCCCGCAGTAGTCGAGTACCTGGGGTGCAACCCTGGGTATGCGGGGTGGCCAATCTGCGTGGCCGGTTGCTGCCCGTGATGGACCTGGGCCGTTTCCTCGGCCTGGGCAGTGCTGTGCCCGGCAAGCAACGGCGCGTCTTGGTGCTTGATCACGAGGCGCTTTTCGTTGGCCTGCTGGTGGACGAAGTGGTAGGCCTGCAGCACTTTGCAATCGACAGCCTGCAACCTGCGCTGCCGGTGACCGATGCTGCCGGGGCCTTCGTTCAGGGGCGCTTTGAACGCGACCACGACTACTGGGCGATTTTCAGCCCCTTTGCCCTGGCCCAGGCACCGGGCTTTCTCGATGTGGCGTTATAGGACCTTGCAAACGTGAACCAGCCTGCTCCCCCCGTCACCGCCACTACCGTGAGCCCCCGCACCCGCAGCATTGCGCAGATCACCGTGCTGTTCCTGATCCTGATCCTCTCAATCATTCTGCTGTTCGCCAATTTCGCCTACCTCAACACCCAGTCCAACTACGACAAGCAATACATCGGCCATGCCGGCGAGCTGCGCGTGTTGTCCCAGCGCATCGCCAAGAACGCCACTGAAGCGGCTGCCGGCAAGGGCGTAGCCTTCAGGCTGCTGTCCGATGCACGCAACGACTTCGAGCGTCGCTGGGGCTACCTGCGCGAAGGCGACAAGGCCACCGGGCTGCCCGCGGCGCCAGCCTCGGTACGCGAAGAGATGGAAGCGGTGCGCGATGACTGGGAGAGCCTGCGCAAGAGCACCGACACCATCCTGGCCAGCGAACAGACCGTGCTGTCCTTGCACCAGGTGGCGGCAACCCTGGCCGAAACCGTCCCGCAGTTGCAGGTCGAATACGAAAAGGTGGTCGAAATCCTGCTGCAAAGTGGCGCCCCGGCCAGCCAGGTTGCCGTGGCACAGCGCCAGCTGCTGCTGGCCGAACGTATCCTGGGGTCGGTCAACACCGTACTGGCCGGCGATGCGGCGGCGGCGCAGGCCGCCGATGCCTTCGGCCGCGATGCTGGCCGCTTCGGCCAGGTGCTCGAGGGCATGCTCAAGGGCGATGCTGCCATTGGCGTGACCCGTGTCGAAGACGCCGATGCCAGGGCGCGGCTGGCGGAAATCGCCGAGCTGTTCCAGTTCGTGGCCGGCTCGGTCGATGAAATTCTCGAGACCTCGCCGGAGCTGTTCCGGGTGCGTGAGGCGGCCGGCAGCATTTTCAGCCTGTCGCAGACCTTGCTCGAGGAAGCCTCGCACCTGGCCAACGGCTTCGAGAACCTGGCCAGCGGGCGCACGCTCGATACCGTTGGGGGGTATGCACTGGGCTTGTTGGCACTGGCCTCGATCATCCTCATCGGCCTGGTGATGGTGCGCACCACCAACCGTCAGTTGCGTGAGACCGCCGAAAAGAACGAACGCAACCAGCAGGCGATCATGCGCCTGCTCGATGAAATCGAAGAGTTGGCAGATGGCGACCTGACGGTGACCGTCTCGGTGACCGAAGACTTCACCGGTGCCATCGCCGACTCCATCAACTACTCCGTCGACCAATTGCGCGACCTGGTCGCCACCATCAACCACAGCGCGGTGCAGGTCGCCTCGGCGGTACAGGACACGCAGAACACGGCCCGCCAGTTGGCCAAGGCATCCGAGCAGCAGGCCGAACAGATCAGCGAAGCCTCCGAGGCAGTCGGGGACATGGTCGAGTCGATCGACCGTGTTTCGGCCCATGCCTACGAATCGGCCAAGGTCGCCGAGCGGTCCGTGGCCATTGCCAACAAGGGCAATGAGGTGGTGCACAACACCATCGACGGCATGAACAACATTCGCGAGCAGATCCAGGACACCGCCAAGCGCATCAAGCGCCTGGGCGAATCGTCCCAGGAAATCGGCGATATCGTCAGCCTGATCGACGACATCGCCGACCAGACCAACATCCTGGCCTTGAACGCCGCTATCCAGGCCTCCCTGGCGGGTGAGGCAGGGCGCGGGTTCGCCGTGGTCGCGGACGAGGTCCAGCGCCTGGCCGAGCGCTCGTCCTCCGCTACACGGCAGATCGAAGCCCTTGTGCGGACCATTCAGGCCGACACCAACGAAGCGGTCATCTCCATGGAACAGACCACGGCCGAAGTCGTGCGAGGCGCCAGGCTGGCCCAGGACGCCGGCGTGGCGCTGGCCGAGATCGAAGGGGTTTCGCAGAACCTTGCCGACCTTATCCACAGCATTTCCGATGCGGCCCAGCTGCAAACCTCCTCGGCGGGGCAGATCTCACACACCATGGCCGTCATCCAGCAGATCACCGCCCAGACGTCCGCAGGTTCCGGCGCCACCGCCGACAGTATTCGTCACCTGGCGCGCATGGCCAGCGAGATGCGTCGCTCGGTTTCCGGATTCACCCTGCCGGCACCTGCCGAGCCCCATTGAGAAATGCCCATGTCCACGCCCATGCCCGGCTCCATTGCTGGCCCTGCCCGCCACGATACCGTGGGCTTGGCCTGGACCAAGGCTGCCCTGCTCGATTGCCTGGGGCAGGGGCGCCAGGCGCTGGAACGCTTTGCCGGCGAGCCTGAAGACCTGTCGCTACTCACCTTCGTGGCGGACAACCTGCACCAGGTGCACGGTTGCCTGGTGATGCTGGAATTGCCTGGGGCCACGCGCCTTGCCCAGGAGCTGGAAATGCTTGTGACCGACCTGGCCAGCGGAAAGGTCACCCCGCGAGGCGACTGCCTGGGCGCGCTGTTCAGGGGCCTGGAGCTGTTGCCTTCGTACCTTGAACGTCTGCGCGGCGCTCGCCATGACCTGCCACTGGTGATGTTGCCGCTACTCAACCAGCTGCGTGCTTGCCGAGGCGCGGAACCGGTGGTTCATGGCCGCCTGCTCGGCAGTGCAGGCCAGCGTCTGGCAGGTGCCGAGGACCTGGCCAACCTTGACGTGTCGCTGGGCAACTGGCGCGAGCAGTTGCAGGCCGGGGAGGGCCGCGACGCGCTAAGGTCGGTGGTGGCGGCATTGTGTGACGACCTCATGCGCATCAAGGACCGCCTGGACCAGTTCGTGCGCAGCGACCGGCAGCACAATGAACAGCTCGAAGTGTTGCTCGCTCCCCTGCGCCACGTGGCCGATACCCTGGCTGTGCTGGGTTTCCAGCAGCCGCGTCGGGTCATCATCGATCAAGTGATGACGCTGCAAGGGCTGGCCCAGGGCGATCGGGCCGTGGATGACGCGGTGTTGATGGATGTGGCGGGGGCATTGCTGTATGTGGAGGCCACGCTCAACGGCATGGTCGGGCCGCTCGAAGAAGGGGGAGAGGCAGGCCTGCCGGGCGCCGATGTCGCCGAGATTCGCCTGGTCGTGCTGCGAGAGTCGCTGAACGTGTTGCAGCAAGCCAAGGACCTGTTGGGCGATTGCCTGGAGTCGGGTTGGCCCCGTCAACACCTGCAGGCCTTGCCAGGTTTGCTCCAGCAGGTGCGCGGCGCCCTTGCCATGCTGATGCTGCCGGCAGCTGCCGAGGTGTTCGCGCGCTGCACGGCGTTTGTCCAGGGCTGGGTACAACAGGCGCAGGCCGACCCCTCCTCCGAGGAGCTGACGCTGCTGGCCGAAGCCTTGAGCGCTGGCGAATGCTACCTGCAATGGCGCGTGGCCGACCCGCTGGCCGACGCCCAGCGCTTCATCGTCATGGCCCGCGAGCGCCTGGGCGCGTTGGGCGTCCCCTGTTCCACCGCACAAGAGCATGCCAACCTGGAAGACGAGGACGGCCTTCAGGACGAGTTGCGTGGCGTATTCATCGAAGAAGCCCAAACACTGCTTCAGGACATTGAGCGGCACTGGCTGAACTGGCGTGCCGACCACCAGCAGCAGGACGCACTGATCGACGTGCACCGGGCGTTGCATACGCTCAAGGGCGCAGCCCGCCTGGTGCATGCCCAGGCGTTGGCAGAGCTGGCTTGGGCCGCCGAGCACCTGCTCAACCGCGTGCTTGCCGGCCGCAACGTGCTTGGCGCAGACGGGCAGATAGCGCTTGAGCAAGCGTTCGCGCAACTGCCCGAGGTGCTCGCCGACTTCGCCGCAGGGCACCTGCCGCACGTGAGCGCAGTACAGCAATTGGTGGGCCGCCTGCATGCCCTTGCCGAGCGCGATTTGCCAGCCGCGGCCAACGCGCAGGGGCTCGACCCGCAGTTGCTGGACATCTTCCGTTCCGAGGCGCAAGGCCACCTGGCCAGCCTCGATACATTCCTGGCACATGCCCAGCACGGCGTCCTTGTGGACGACGCCCTGCAGCGGGCCTTGCACACCCTCAAGGGCAGTGCGGCCATGGCCGGGGTCTTGCCCATGGCTGAACTTGCTACCGTATTCGATCGGCTGGTGCGTGAGTACAAGGCGCACGACCTGCTGCTCGACGAAACGGAACTGCGCTGGCTCACGTCCGCCGCCTCGATGTTCGGGCAGGGCCTGGCGCAGTTATCCACCACCCCGCTCGACCCCCTGCCCGGCGCGGCCCAGTTGATCGAGCAGGTTGAGTTGGCCCTGGATGCGCGTATTGCCGCCCTGGGTGGCGATGCGCATGCCTCGACCGGCAACGCCAGCGACCCGCAACAGGTCGCAACGTTCCTGTCACAGGCCATGGACCGTCTGCTGGATGCCGAGACGTTGCTGGCCGACTGGCAGCGGCACCCGGCCCAACGGGGGGCCTTGGACACGCTGCTCGATGACATGACCGAACTTGCCCATGCCGCCCATTCAGCCGATCTGTGGCAGGTCGATGAGGTGTGCGAAGCGTTGCTGGACCTGTACGGTGCCGTGGAGGAGGGCAGTCTGCCTGCCGATGGGCAATTCTTCACCCATGCCCAGCACGCCCACGAAGCGCTGCTGGACATGCTCGACGAGCTGGCTGCTGGCCAGGACGTCGCCCCGCGTACGGCGCTGGTGACCCGTCTGCGCGACCTGCAGGGGCAAGGGCTGGCTCCGGATGCCACCGGGCGCGTGGGCCTCGACAGTGTCACACCGCTGCACCCGGACATGGACGTGCAGCTGATCGACACACCGACCCCTGACGTAGCCCTCGACCCGGCGCCAGTACAGCCGTCCCAGGCTCCGGAAAGCGCCGGGGAAGAGCTGATGGAGGTCTTTCTCGAAGAAAGCTCGGACATCGTCGAGAGCGCTGCGGCGGCCCTGGCGCGGTGGCAGGCCGACCCACGCAGCACGGTGGAGGTGGACAACCTGATGCGCGACCTGCACACCCTCAAAGGGGTGGCACGCATGGTCGAAATCGGCCCCATCGGTGACCTGGCCCATGAGCTGGAATTTTTGTACGAGTTGCTCGCGGCAGGGCGCCTGCCACCGAGCGGGGCCTTGTTCTCGCTGTTGCAGAACTGCCACGACCGCCTGGCGCACATGCTCGATGCCGTGCGCCTGGGGCAACCGCTGCACGCTGCCACGGCGCTGATCGATTACATCCGCAACTTCAGCAGCGCCGGGCTGACCGACAGCGCGGCCGGCACCAGCCCGGTCGAAACTGCCGCCAGCGAAGGTCCAGCAGTAACCCCTGAGCGCGTACCGGGGGATATGGTCAAGGTCGATGCCGAATTGCTGGACGACCTGGGCAACCTGGCCGGTGAGCATTCGATCATCCGTGGACGCATTGAGCAGCAGGTCAACGACGCCCAGTTCACGCTCAACGAAATGGAAACCACGCTCGAGCGCATGCGTGACCAACTGCTACGCCTGGATATCGAAACCCAGGGCCGGATTTCCAGCCGCCAGCAGATCGAAGGCGATGTCTATGAAGATTTCGACCCACTGGAAATGGACCGCCACTCGCAGTTGCAGCAGTTGTCGCGGGCCCTGTTCGAGTCGGCCTCGGACCTGCTGGACCTGAAGGAGACCATGGCCCAGCGCGCCCAGGAAGCCTACGGCCTGCTCCAGCAGCAGGCGCGGGTCAACAGCCAACTGCAGGAAGGCCTGACGGCAACGTTAATGGTGCCCTTCGAACGCCTGGTGCCGCGCTTGCAGCGCGTGGTGCGGCAGGTGGCGAGCGAGCTGGGCAAGCAGGTCGAGCTGGTGGTGGGCAACGCCGAGGGGGAGCTGGATCGCAGCGTGCTGGAACGCATGGTGGCGCCCCTTGAACACATGTTGCGCAATGCCGTCGACCATGGCCTGGAAAGCCGCGAAGCCCGATTGGCCGCGGGCAAGCCCGAGCAGGGCACGATCCACCTGAACCTGCTGCACGAGGGGGCGGACATCGTCATCGAGATGACCGACGACGGCGCCGGCGTGCCGCTGCACGCTGTCCGGCTCAAGGCCATCAAGCGCGGTCTGCTGGACCCGCAGGCGCAGCTGAGCGACCACGAGATACTGCAGTTCATCCTCAGGCCGGGCTTTTCCACGGCCGAAAAGATCACGCAGATCTCAGGGCGGGGCCTGGGCATGGACGTCGTCCACGAAGAGGTCAAGCAGTTGGGCGGCTCGATGACCATCGAGTCGGCCCAGGGCAAGGGGGCGCGTTTCCAGATTCGCCTGCCGTTCACGGTGTCGATCAACCGCGCACTGATGGTGCACCTGGGCGATGAGCAGTACGCGATCCCGCTCAACACCATCGAAGGCATCGTGCGGGTACCGCCCGCTGAACTGGCGGCCTGCTACGAGCAGGAGCCGCCGCGCTACGCCTACGCAGGCCATCAGTACCAGCTGCGCTACCTGGGCGAGCTGGTGCAGGGCGCCCCGCGTCCCACGCTGCTGGGCCAGAGCGTGCCATTGCCCTTGCTGCTGGTGCACTCGCAGGAGCAGTCGTTCGCCATCCAGGTCGACAGCTTGTCGCCCAGCCGGGAGATCGTGGTCAAAAGCCTGGGCCCGCAGTTCGCGGCCGTTGCCGGCCTGTCGGGTGCAACGTTGCTGGGGGATGGGCGAGTGGTGCTGATTCTGGACCTTCTGGGGCAGTTGCGCGGCCAGCAACGGCGGCTTGCTCGTTTGCCTGGAGGCACGCCACGTGGGTTGCTGCCGGCAGCGACCCCGGATCGCACCTTGCTGGTGATGGTGGTGGATGACTCGGTCACGGTGCGCAAGGTCACCAGCCGGCTGTTGGAGCGCCATGGCATGAGCGTGATCACCGCCAAGGACGGGGTGGATGCCATGGCGGTGCTCGAAGGGCATCGGCCCGATGTTTTGCTGCTGGATATCGAAATGCCGCGCATGGACGGTTTCGAAGTGGCGACCCGCATTCGCCAGGACGCCCGCCTCAAGGACCTGCCCATTATCATGATCACCTCGCGTACGGGGCAGAAGCACCGCGACCGAGCCATGGCCATCGGGGTCAACGAATACCTCGGCAAGCCTTATCAGGAGTCGGTATTGCTGCACAGCATCCTCCAGTGGAGCCAGTCCCATGCTTGAACTGATAGCCGGGCAGCGCAGCAGCCTCACCGGGCTGTTGCTGCCCTTGGGCGACCGTACGTTGGTGCTGCCCAATGTGGCCGTGGCCGAACTCAGTGGGCTGCGCAATGTGGCGTGCCAGCGCGGTGACCTGCCCTGGCACCTGGGCTGGGTCGACTGGCGCCAGCAGCGCTTGCCCCTGATCGGTTTCGAAGCGGCCTGCGACAGCCATACGCCCTGTGGCGAACGGGCCCGCGTGGTAGTGCTCAACGCATTGGGCGACACGGGCTTGCGTTACCTGGCCTTGCTGCTGCAAGGCATACCGCGCTCGTGCAAGCTCGACAGCCAGCTCAACTACGTCGACGTGGCATTGGCACCCCTTGAGTTGGCCGCTGTCCAGGTAGGGGAGCAGGTGGCGCGCGTACCTGACCTGGTGGGGCTCGAGCGCCTGGTCAGGGACGCGCAACGCAGCGGCAGGCTGCAAGCGTCGGGTTAGAGCGTACGGTCGCCGTGCGTCGATTGTCGTGGCTGAAACTAGATGGGTTTCGAAAGGTCTTTAAGGGCATGTATTACGGTGAACGCTTCAATGCCTGGACCCACTTGGTGGGTGCGTTGCTGGCAGGCCTCGGTGCCCTCTGGCTGATCATCGGGGCCGCCTTGCAGGGGGACCCCTGGAAGATCGTCAGTTTCTCCATCTACGGCGGCACGCTGTTGCTGCTGTACAGCATTTCGACGCTGTATCACAGCACGCGCGGACGGGCGAAGGTGATCATGCGCAAGCTCGATCACCTCTCTATTTACCTACTGATTGCCGGCAGCTACACGCCCTTCTGCCTGATCAGCCTGCGCGGGCCTTGGGGCTGGAGCCTGTTCGGCATCGTCTGGGGGCTGGCAGTACTGGGCATGCTGCAGGAAATCAAGCCGCGCTCCGAAGCACGGGTCTTGTCCATCGTGATCTATGCCGTGATGGGCTGGATCGTGCTGGTCGCGGTCAACCCGCTGCTGCAGGCGCTGGGTACCGCCGGTTTTGCCTGGCTGGCCGCAGGGGGCGTGTTCTACACCGTGGGCATCATTTTTTTCGCATTCGACCGGCGTTTTCGTCACTGGCATGGCATCTGGCACTTGTTCGTGATTGCCGGCAGCCTGATGCATTTCGTGGCGGTGTCGCACTACGTGCGTTGATCACCCCAGCCTGCAAGCACCGCCCGTCCGCCTTGGAAAGCTTAGAAATCACCCCAGAGCTGTTGTGCCACTGCAAGGGCCACCACGGGGGCGGTCTCGGTGCGCAATACCCGCGGGCCCAGGCGCGCCGCATGAAAGCCCGCTGCCTTGGCCTGCTCGACCTCGGGTTCGCTCAAGCCGCCTTCTGGGCCAATCAGGAACGCCAGGCTTGCCGGTTTGGCATGGCTGACCAGCGGTTCGGCTACCGGGTGCAACACCAGCTTGAGCTGCGCCTGGGTGGCAGCCAGCCACTCAGCCAGGGTGATGGGCGGGTGGATGATCGGCAGGCTGGAGCGGCCACACTGTTCGCAGGCGCTGATTGCCACTTGCCGCCAGTGGGCCAGGCGCTTGTCGGCGCGCTCGTCCTTCAGGCGCACCTCGCACCGCTCGCTGACGATCGGGGTGATCTCATTGGCGCCCAGCTCGGTGGCTTTCTGGATGGCCCAGTCCATACGCTCGCCCCGCGACAGCCCTTGGCCCAGGTGCACCTGCAGCGGTGAGTCGGCTTGGCCAGCGAATGCCTGGTCCAGGCTCACGCGCACAGCTTTCTTGCCCACCTCCAGCAACTGCCCACGGTATTCCTGGCCGCTGCCGTCGAACAGCTGCACGGGGTCACCCGCCGCCATGCGCAATACGCGGCCGATGTAGTGGGCCTGTGCCTCGGGCAGGTCGTGTTCGCCAAGGCTCAGGGGGGCGTCGATGAAGAAGCGGGACAGTCTCATGGGTAAGCTCTGAAAAGGTAAGGACGACCGGAAGGCCCACGCCGGCATGACGCATGCAGCGCAGGTTCCGGAGCGGTCGCAGGCATGGTCTTTGACTCGCTATCAGCCCGGATCGCGAAAATCCGGGTGGAAGGTGCTGGGCACCGTCACGCGGGTGCTGTCGCGGGTGGCGATGTCGATGCCTTCGCTGGCCACTTCGGCCAGGAAGTCGATCTGTTCGGGCGTGATGATATACGGTGGCAGGAAATACACCACACTGCCCAGCGGGCGCAGCAGCGCGCCACGGGTCAGGGCATGCTCGAACACTTTGAGGCCGCGTCGCGCCTGCCAGGGGTAGGGCACCTTGCCGGCCTTGTCCTGGACCATTTCGATGGCCAGGACCATGCCGGTCTGGCGAATCTCGGCCACGTGGGCATGGTCGGCCAGATGCGCAGTGGCGCTGGCCATGCGCGTAGCCAGCGCCTTGTTGGCCTCGATCACGTTGTCTTGCTCGAAGATGTCGAGGGTGGCCAAGGCGGCCGCGCACGCCAGCGGGTTGCCGGTGTAGCTGTGCGAATGCAAGAACGCGCGCAACGTGCGGTAGTCGTCATAGAACGCCTGGTACACCTTGTCGGTGGTCAGGCAGGCAGCCAGGGGCAGATACCCCCCGGTCAGGGCCTTGGACAGGCACAGGAAGTCCGGGCGAATACCTGCCTGCTCGCAGGCGAACATGGTGCCCGTGCGACCGAAGCCAACCGCGATCTCGTCATGGATCAGGTGCACGTCGTAGCGATCGCAGGCTTCGCGCAAGAGCTTGAGATAGACCGGATGGTACATGCGCATGCCGCCGGCGCCCTGGATCAACGGCTCGATGATGACCGCGCTGATCGAGGCATGATGCTCGGCCAAGGTCTGCTCCATGACCTGGAACAGGGTGCGTGAATGCGCCTCCCAGCTGACGCCCTCCGGGCGCAGATAGCAATCGGGGCTCGGGACTTTTAGGGTGTCGAGCAGCAACGCCTTGTAGGTTTCGGTGAACAACGGGACGTCACCGACGGACATGGCGGCGATGGTTTCCCCGTGATAGCTGTTGGTCAGGGTGACGAACCGCTTCTTGTCCGGCTTGCCGACGTTCTGCCAGTAGTGAAAGCTCATCTTCAGCGCCACTTCGATGCAGGACGAGCCATTGTCGGCGTAGAACACCCGGTCGAGCCCGGCTGGCGTCATGGCCACCAGGCGTTCGGACAGCTCGATGACAGGCTGGTGGCTGAAGCCTGCCAGAATCACGTGCTCAAGCTGGTCGACCTGCTCCTTGATGCGCTCATTGATACGCGGGTTGGCATGGCCGAACACGTTTACCCACCAGCTGCTCACAGCATCCAGGTAGCGCCGGCCTTCGAAATCCTCGAGCCACACCCCTTCACCGCGCTTGATCGGTATCAGCGGTAGTTGCTCGTGGTCTTTCATCTGGGTGCAGGGGTGCCAGAGGACCTTGAGGTCGCGCTGCATCCACTGATCATTGAGGCCCATGAGCACTTCTCCTGGCTTGGCGGCGTGGGGGCGTAAGCCTAAGCAATGGCACGGGTGAGAACAACCCGCCAGAAAATGTCATTTAGCCAGACCACTTGATGTCACTCCACTGGCAGCCCTGGCAGCGGTGACGTATTCTACCGCCTCTCTCGGGGCATCCCGCCTCTCTCTGTTTTTCTGCAACCTTTGACTCGGAGTTCGCCAACATGGCTGCTGCTTGGGTGCGCCTGTGCGCGTTGGTATTGATTGGTGTTTCCAGCGGTGCCGCGCTGGCGAGTGACAAGACGCCCACGGCAATCGTCGTGGGCGGCGGCATGGCGGGCCTTACCGCAGCCTATGAGCTGCAGAACAAGGGCTGGCAGGTGACCCTGCTCGAAGCCAAGGCAGGCATGGGCGGCCGCTCGGGCCTGGCCACCAGCGAATGGATCGGCAATACCAAGGCGCAGCCGGTACTCAACCAGTACGTTGATCGCTTCAAGCTCGACACGCTGCCGGCGCCCGAATTCGTGCGCACCCCTGGGTACCTGATCGATGGCGAGTACTTCAGTGCCGCAGACCTGGCCCTCAAGCAGCCGGCCACGGCCGAAGCTCTCAAGCGCTACGAGAAAACCCTGGACGACCTGGCCCGTTCGATCGACGATCCGCTCAACCCCCAGGCGACCAGCACCCTGTTCGCCCTGGACCAGATCAACGTGTCCTCCTGGCTGGACAAGTTGCAGTTACCTGCCACGGCCCGTCAGTTGGTCAACCAGCAGATCCGCAGCCGCTACGACGAACCGTCGCGCCTGTCGCTGCTGTATTTCGCCCAGCAGAACCGCGTCTACCGTGACGTGAGCGACCGTGACCTGCGTGCAGCGCGGCTGCCCGGCGGCAGCCCGGTGCTGGCGCAGGCGTTCGTCAAGCAACTGAAGACCATCAAGACCGGCTCGCCGGTGAGTGCAATCGTTCAGGACAAGGACGGCGTTACCGTGAAAGTCGGCAGCGTGGGTTACCGCGCCGATTACGTGGTGATGGCCGTGCCCCTGCGTGCACTGGCCAAGATCCAGATGACGCCTGGCCTGGATAACCAGCATGTGGCGGCGCTCAAGGGCACCAACTACGGTTGGCGCGACCAGGTGATGCTCAAGTTCAAGAAACCGGTCTGGGAAAGCCGGGCGCGTATGTCGGGTGAGATCTTCAGCAATACGGGCCTTGGCATGTTGTGGATCGAACCGGCCCTCAAGGGCGGTGCCAACGTGGTGATCAACCTTTCCGGCGACAACGCCCGCCTGCTGCAGGCCTTTGGTGACAAGCAGATGGTCGACCAGGTGCTCATTCGCCTGCATACCTTCTACCCTCAGGCCCGTGGCGCTTTCACCGGTTATGAAGTCAAGCGCTACAGCGCCGATGCCGGCACTGGAGGTGCCTACCTGGCCTATGGACCTGGCCAGATCAGCAAGTACTGGCGCCTTTGGGAGCGCCCGGTACAACGCATCGCCTTTGCCGGTGAGCACACCGATGCCTTGTACCCAGGCACGCTTGAAGGCGCACTGCGCAGCGGTCAACGGGCTGCCGGCCAAGTGCAGGACCTGCTGGCCGGCAAGTCGTTCGACCCGGTCAAGGCCGTGCCAGTGGCAGCGACCGCCGCTGCAGGCGCGGCAGCGGCCAAGAGCAAGGGCAATTTCTTCACCAACCTGTTCGGCGGCGGCGCGTCCGACAAGGACAAGGCAGTCGACCAAGCGCCGGCCAAGCCTGAGACCCAATCGGCCGATGCGACGGGCCAGAAAAAGCCAGGCTTCTTCGCTCGCCTGTTCGGTGCCAAGGAAGCGCCGGCGCCAGCGCCTCAACCGGTGGCCAAGGCAGCTGAAGTAGCCCCTGTGGCGCC
This sequence comes from Pseudomonas sp. WSY_20, assembly GCF_043104335.1. Taxonomy (NCBI): domain Bacteria; kingdom Pseudomonadati; phylum Pseudomonadota; class Gammaproteobacteria; order Pseudomonadales; family Pseudomonadaceae; genus Pseudomonas; species Pseudomonas sp. WSY_20. The sequence goes on along the minus strand of NZ_JBICKP010000007.1, from coordinate 42,859 downwards.
ACCCGCAGCGCAACCGGCGGCGCAAGCCCCGGCACAGGCACCGGCCAGCCCGGCGCCCGTCGTCAAGGCAGCGCCCACCAAGGCGGCAACCACCAAGGCTGCCCCGGTCAAGCAGGCGCCGGCCCACAAGCCAGCGGCCAAACCGGTGCACAAGCCAGCGCACAAGCCTGCCGACAGCAAAAAAGCTGCTACCAAGCCGGCGCCAGCCAAGAAGCCTGCAACCGATAGCCAGGCCAAGGCGAGCTGATACTGCAGGTCTGTCGGGCACTGCCCGGCAGGCCTGTCAGAAGGGCTCAGCCACTTGACTGAGCCCTGTGTCATGCGCGTTGCTCGAAGCACTCGCTGCCCGTTATCGGCGTTAACGTTTCCTTAATAGCCCGTAGCGAAACTTGCTATCGGATTTGTCGATAATCCAAAGCAAGTTTTTCCGCTTTTATTCGATACGTTTGACGCTAGTCTTTGCATAGCTTTCACGGGGAAGAACGCCAACATGCAAGTGCGCAATTCATCTTCACGCTACGGCGCTGTCAGCATCTTCATGCACTGGGGCGTGGCGCTGACCGTCTTCAGCCTTTTCGGCCTCGGGCTGTGGATGGTCGGGCTCGACTACTATGACCCATGGCGCAAGGCCGGCCCGGACCTGCATAAAAGCATCGGTCTGGTGCTGCTGGCGGTGATGCTGTTGCGCGTGCTGTGGCGCTTTGTGAGCCCCCCACCGCCGGCACTGGCCAGTTATGGCCCGCTCACCCGCTTGGGTGCCAAGCTGGGGCATCTGGCGCTGTACCTGGGATTGTTCGCCGTAATGATCGCCGGTTACCTGATATCCACCGCCGACGGCGTAGGTATCCCGGTGTTTGGCCTGTTCGAGGTGCCCGCCCTGGTCAGCAATCTGCCAGACCAGGCGGACCTGGCCGGCGTCATTCACCTGTGGCTGGCGTGGGGTGTGGTGGTTTTTGCGGGGTTGCACGCCCTGGCCGCACTCAAGCACCATTTCATCGACCGTGACGCGACCCTCATGCGCATGCTGGGCCGCAAAGCTTGACGCTCAACCTCAATCGCAAAGGAAGGAAGTAACGATGTTGAAAAAGACTTTTGCCGCTCTGGCGCTCGGTACTGCTCTGTTCTCCGCTGGCCAGGCCATGGCAGCCGAGTACAAGATCGACAAGGAAGGCCAGCACGCTTTCGTGGACTGGAAGATCAGCCACCTGGGCTACAGCTTCATTCACGGTACGTTCAAGGACTTTGACGGTAACTTCACTTGGGACAGTGCCAAGCCTGAAGCCAGCAAGATCAGCGTCGACCTGAAAACCGCCAGCCTGTGGTCGAACCACGCCGAGCGTGACAAGCACATTGCCAGCGCCGACTTCCTGGACGTGAAGAAGTACCCGGATGCCAAGTTCGTATCCACCAGCGTCAAGTCCACGGGTGACAAGACCGCTGACGTGACCGGTGACCTGACCCTGCACGGCGTGACCAAGCCGGTGACGTTCAAGGCTACCTTCAATGGTGAGGGCAAGGACCCGTGGGGCGGTGAGCGCGCTGGCTTCAACGCCACCACCACCTTGAACCTGAACGACTTCGGCATCAAAGGCCCAGGCCCAACCTCGCAAACGCTGGATCTGGACATCAGCGTCGAGGGCGTGAAGCAGAAGTAATAAACGCCAGCCGAATGAAAAACGGGGCCGCTAGCGGCCCCGTTTTCGTTTACGACCCCTTGCGGGTCAGCAGTGCTGGGCGTTCGCCCCGCGGACGGCTTGGCAGATCGTCCAGTTGCTCGGGAGTCGGATAACGATCCAGCTTGGATTCCTTGCGGATGATCACAGGCTGATGCTGTGGCTGGCGCGTGTTACCCACGGCCGGTTCCTGGCGGGCAGCGGCGTCACGCGGTGGGCGACCACCACGTGCGGCGCCGTCACGGCGGGCAGCGCCGCCATTATTGCCGCGAGGCGGGCGTTTTTCGCCACCGCCAGTACGGGGTTGACCGTTGTTGCGGCCTTGACCACCGGCATTGGTACGCGGCGTACCCCCTTGCGGTTGACCGCCATTACCGGCTGGGCGACGGTTGCGGCCCTGGCCCTTGCCATTCTGGTAGGGGCTTACGTAGTCGGCACGGTTACCGAAGTTGTCCACATCGTCATCCAGAAACTCTTCCGGGTCGCGGTTGGGCTGCATGACCGGAGGGGTAGCGTTACTGGCCTGCTGCTGACGAGGCTTTTTGTTACGTGGCTTGCGCGGCTGTTGCTGCCTGTCGCCGGCCTTTTCCTTGTCAGCGGGTTTGTCCGCAGCCTGCTGGCGGGTCTTGCCCTTGTCCTTGCCCTTGTCCTTGCGGCCACCGTTGGCGTCTTTGCCACCCTCGCCACGGGCCTGCTGACCACGACCGCCGCGGCCATTGGTTTGCTGGCGTTCGCGTACTTCGGGCTTCTCGGCCTCGACCTGGCTGGCATCGAAGCCCATCAGGTCGCCGTCCGCGATTTTCTGACGGGTCACACGCTCGATGCTCTTGAGCAGTTTTTCCTCGTCAGGTGCCACCAGGGAGATGGCCTCGCCCGAGCGACCGGCGCGACCAGTACGGCCAATGCGGTGCACGTAGTCTTCTTCGACGTTGGGCAGCTCGAAGTTGACGACGTGGGGCAGTTGGTCGATGTCCAGCCCGCGAGCGGCGATGTCGGTGGCGACCAGAACGCGAATGTTGTTGGCCTTGAAATCAGCCAGGGCCTTGGTGCGCGCGTTCTGGCTCTTGTTGCCGTGGATGGCGGCGGCAGTCAGGCCGTGCTTTTCCAGATACTCGGCCAGGCGGTTGGCGCCGTGCTTGGTGCGGGTGAAGACCAGCACTTGCTCCCACGCACCCAGGGTGATCAGGTGCGCCAACAGAGCACGCTTGTGGCTGGCCGGCAGGCGGTAGACACGCTGCTCGATGCGCTCGACGGTGGTGTTGGGCGGGGTGACCTCGATGCGCTCCGGGTTGTGCAGGAGCTTGTCGGCAAGGTCGGTGATGTCTTTGGAGAACGTGGCCGAGAACAGCAGGTTCTGGCGTTTGGCCGGCAGGCGGGCCAGCACTTTCTTGACGTCGTGGATGAAGCCCATGTCGAGCATGCGGTCAGCTTCATCCAGGACCAGAATTTCTACATGGGCCAGGTCAACCTTGCCTTGACCGGCCAGATCGAGCAGGCGGCCAGGGCAGGCAACCAGGACGTCGACGCCCTTGGCAATGGCCTGCACCTGCGGGTTCATGCCGACGCCGCCGAAGACGCACGCACTGACCAGCGGCAGGTCGCGGGCGTACAGCTTGAAGCTGTCGTGCACCTGGGCTGCGAGTTCGCGGGTCGGGGTCAGTACCAGGACGCGTGGCTGGCGTGGGCCATGGCGCTGGGATTTGTCAGGGTGACCGGCCGGGAACAGACGTTCGAGAATCGGCAGGGCGAAGCCGCCGGTCTTACCGGTACCGGTTTGTGCGGCGACCATCAGGTCGCGGCCTTGCAACACGGCGGGAATTGCCCGCTGTTGCACGGGGGTCGGCTGGGTATAGCCCGCGGCTTCAATGGCGCGGACAAGAGCCTCGGAGAGACCGAGGGAAGCAAAGGACATGGGCAATCCTGTTCTCGTGTGGGCTGGGCCCGTAGGGATGTTCTGCCTGGCGCGACTGGCATCGGCAAGATGCGATCGCGTCCGGTCCAGCTGGGCGTTCACTGCACATCCGGGAAACGGAGGGCTGACGCCTGAGTGCGTCGATGCCGATCGGGATGCCTGTTGCGAGGCCGAGCGTCCGGGCGTGAGCCGGGCGGGAAGGCCCGAGTATAACAGAGCTAGCGCGCTGTGCTGCTTTCCTGCTGCTCAACGGCGTTCGCAACGGTCTCAGGGTCGTGTGTGTAATGGTCCATGATGGCCGCATAGGCCGGTTCCTGCTTGAAGCGTCGCAGTTCCTCGGCAAAGGCCTGGGCCAGTGCCTCGCGCCCGGGCTTGCGGGCCAGGCCCAGGTATTGGGGCTGACGACTGACGACAAGCGGCAAGGCCTCGATCTGTTGCTCCAGGCCCATGAGCCGGATGACATGCAGGCCGACCCTGCGGTCGGTGATCGCAAGGTCTATACGCCCCAGCGCCAGCTTGCCGAAGTTCGCTTCATGGGTCGGCGCCGCTTCGCGCTTGAAGAACTCAGCCTCATTGAAAGCCGCACTGTAGTTGTAGCCTGGCGAGGTGCCGACGGTCAGGCCGGCCAGGTCATCCAGGCTCGACACCTCATGCCGGCGTGCCTTGGTCTGGAACAGGATCAACTCGGCCGTGGACATGGGTTCTGGGACATACAGCAAATAAGGATGGCGGGACTCGACCTGGAAGACATCCATGATGCCGTCGGCCTGCCCTTGCTCGATCATCGCCAGGCAACGTTTGAAGGGCATGAATTGCCATTGGACCTCGTACCCCAGGCGACGCAGCACCTCGGTCGTGACCTCGTAGTCGATGCCTCGCGGCTGACCGTTTTGCTCGTAGACATAGGGTGCCCAGTCATCGCTTACCAGGCGCAAGCGCTCGCCCAGCGCGAACGGGCTGAGGCAAAAGAGCAGCAGGATCCAGATCAGACGGGCGGAGATTGGCATGCCCGGAGATTACGCGCTCGGCCAGGTCAAGACCAGTGCCGGATTGGGTGGAGCAGCGCGCCGCAGGTGGGGCCTGCGACACGTGCCAATGAACCAGGCGCCGGTCGGAAACCAGCACGTGGTCCATCAGGCTTCAACGAGAGGGTTGGAGGTTGTTCCAGATCGCCATGCTCGGTTCTGCCTGGTTCAAGGTGTAGAAGTGCAGGCTCGGTGCGCCGCCTTGCAGCAGCTCCTCGCACATGCGGGTGATGACTTCTTCCCCGAAGGCCTGGATGCTGGCCGTATCGTCCGCATAGGCTTCGAGCTGTTTGCGAATCCAGCGTGGAATTTCGGCGCCACAGGCGTCGGAAAAACGCGCCAGCTTGCTGTAGTTGGTGATCGGCATGATGCCGGGCACCACTGGAATGTCCACGCCCAGCTTCTGGGCCCGCTCGACGAAGTAGAAGTAGCTGTCGGCGTTGAAGAAGTACTGGGTGATGGCGCTGTCGGCACCGGCCTTGACCTTGTGCGCGAAATTGGCCAGGTCGGCTTCGAAGTTGCGTGCCTGCGGGTGCATCTCGGGGTAGGCGGCGACTTCGAGGTGGAAGTGGTCACCCGTTTCCTGACGGATGAACTCGACCAGGTCGCTGGCATAACGCATCTCGCCACTGGCCATGCCCATGCCCGAAGGCAGGTCACCGCGCAGTGCGACGATGCGCTTGATGCCGACTTGCTTGTACTCGGCCAGCAGCGCGCGCAACTCGGCCTTGGTATCGCCCACGCACGAGAGGTGGGGCGCAGCCGGCACCTGCACCTGGCTCTCCAGTTGCAACACGGTGTTGAGCGTGCGGTCGCGGGTGGAACCACCAGCGCCATAGGTGCAGGAGAAGAAATCAGGGTTGCAGGCGGCCAACTGGCGCGCCACGCCCATCAGCTTTTCATGACCTGCGTCGGTTTTGGTCGGGAAGAACTCGAAACTGTAGCGGCGTTCCTGTGACATCACTCGTTCCTCTAACAGCAAGCCCAAAGCTGCAAGCTGCAAGTAGAAGCCAGGTCGGTGATGGCCGACCTGGCCTGGCATCGTTCACGTTTCTTTCAGGCGTGTACTCCAAGCGGCAATGCCACGGTCTGGCACTGCCTGGCGCTTGAAGTGTGCCAATCAGTAACGGTAAGCGTCAGGCTTGAACGGGCCTTCAACGGTTACGCCGATGTAGTCGGCCTGCTGTTTGGTCAACTGGGTAACCACGCCGCCAAAACCGCGGACCATTTCCAGGGCTACTTCTTCGTCGAGCTTCTTGGGCAGCACTTCGACCGTCAGGCGCTCGGCTTTCTTCTCGGCCGACAGGTCGGCGTACTTCTGCTCGAACAGGAAGATCTGTGCCAGGACCTGGTTGGCGAAGGAGCCGTCCATGATGCGGCTTGGGTGGCCAGTGGCATTGCCCAGGTTGACCAGGCGGCCTTCGGCCAGCAGGATCAGGTAGTCGTCGTTCTGAGGATCGAAGCTGCCAGCACCAGTGCGGTGAATCTTGTGCACCTGCGGCTTGACCTCTTCCCATGCCCAGTTCTTGCGCATGAAAGCGGTATCGATTTCGTTGTCGAAGTGGCCGATGTTGCAGACAACGGCACGCTTTTTCAGGGCCTTGAGCATGTTGGCGTCGCAGACGTTGACGTTACCGGTGGTGGTGACGATCAGGTCGATCTTGCCCAGCAGCGCCTTGTCGACACTGGCCTCGGTGCCATCGTTCAGGCCATCGAGGAAGGGCGAAACCACTTCGAAACCGTCCATGCAGGCCTGCATCGCGCAGATGGGGTCGACTTCGGTGACCTTGACGATCATGCCTTCCTGACGCAGCGACTGAGCCGAGCCCTTGCCCACGTCACCGTAGCCGATCACCAGGGCCTGCTTGCCCGACAGCAGGTGGTCGGTACCGCGCTTGATGGCATCGTTCAGGCTGTGACGGCAGCCGTACTTGTTGTCGTTCTTGCTCTTGGTGACCGAGTCGTTGACGTTGATGGCCGGAACCTTCAGCTCGCCCTTGGCCAGCATGTCCAGCAGGCGGTGCACGCCGGTGGTGGTTTCTTCGGTCACGCCGTGGACGCGCTCGAGCACCTGTGGGTACTTCTTGTGCAGCAGCTCGGTCAGGTCGCCACCGTCATCCAGGACCATGTTGGCATCCCAGGGCTGGCCGTCCTTGAGGATGGTCTGTTCCAGGCACCATTCGTATTCCTGCTCGGTTTCACCCTTCCAGGCGAAGACCGGGATACCGGCGGCTGCAATGGAGGCGGCGGCCTGGTCCTGGGTGGAGAAGATGTTGCACGACGACCAGCGCACTTCGGCACCCAGGGCGACCAGGGTTTCGATCAGCACGGCAGTCTGGATGGTCATGTGGATGCAGCCCAGGATCTTGGCACCCTTGAGCGGTTGCTCGGCCTGGTACTTGCGGCGCAGGCCCATCAGCGCAGGCATTTCCGATTCGGCGATGATGGTTTCGCGACGGCCCCAGGCGGCCAGGGAGATGTCGGCAACTTTGAAATCGGTAAAACCAGCAGGCATGTTTGCAGCGCTCATCAGAGCCTCCATTCGTAGTGTGCGAATGGGCGCCGTTGTGCGTTGAGCGTCCGCGGGAGCGGACAACGCCCCATCCGAGCCTGACAGGTCGAGCCTGCTGCAGCGCCCCTCGGACAGGTGGCGGGCATGGCGCCGCTGTGGACGGCCATGTAAAACGGCCACGATTATAGCCGGGTGCGGCACCATCCCCAAGGTTTTCTGTCGATTAATCGAGACGATAGTCGATGTTGGGTGGAGTGACGCTGGCCGCTCTGCCATCATCGTTTTACGCAAGCCAGGATGCTCAGGAGTCCCGATGAACTTCCATACCCGCAAGTGGGTTAAACCCGAAGACCTCAACCCCAACGGCACGCTGTTCGGTGGCAGCCTGCTGCGCTGGATCGACGAGGAAGCGGCCATCTATGCCATCGTGCAGCTGGGCAACCAGCGCGTGGTGACCAAGTACATGTCGGAAATCAACTTCGTCAGTGCCTCGCGCAAAGGCGACATCATCGAGCTGGGCATCACGGCCACCGAGTTCGGCCGCACCTCGATCACGCTGCGCTGCGAAGTGCGCAACAAGATCACGCGCAAGAGCATCCTGACCGTCGAACGCATGGTCTTCGTGAACCTGGGCGAGGACGGCCTGCCTGCACCCCACGGGCGTACCGAGATCAAGTACGTGCAGGACCAGTTCCCCGATTCTGCCGTGGAGTGACGGTCTGGGGCTGCAGGGTGCAGCCCCGCTTCTTTCAGGGTTGTGCGCTGACCCTGCGCACCACCTTGCCGATGCTCAGGCCCTGGACCAGGATCGAGGACAGCACCACGATGTAGGTGATCGACAGCAGCAGGTCACGCTCTTCACCCAATGGCAACGACAGCGCCAGGGCTACCGATACCCCACCTCGCAGGCCACCCCAGGTCAGCACCCGCACCGTGCCCTTGGGCACCGCACGCCAACGCCGCAGCAACACGATGGCCGGCGCCACGGTCAGCAGGCGCGACAGCAGCACGGCCAGCGCCAGTACACTGCCGGCGGCCATGTGCAGCCAGTTGAACGGTAGCAACAGCAGTTCGAGGCCGATCAACGCGAACAGCAGTGCGTTGAGCATGTCGTCGATCAACTCCCAGAAACCGTCCATGTAGCGACGGGTCATGTCGTTCATCGCCAGGTTGCGGCCTAGGTTGCCGATGATCAGGCCCGCCACCACCATCGCGATGGGGGCCGAGACGTGCAGCTCGTAGCACATCGCCGAGCCACCGATCACCAGTGCCAGGGTCAGCATGACCTCGACCTGATACTGCTCCACGCTCTTGATCATGCGGTAGGTGGCGTAGCCGATCACACCGCCGAACAGCACACCGCCGATGGCCTCGCGAGCGAACAGCAGCGCGGTGTCGGCGATGCTCGGGGTTTCACCGAGCTGGATGATGCCCAGCAGCACGGTGAAGACCACAACGGCAGTACCGTCGTTGAACAGCGACTCGCCGACGATGGTGGTCTTCAGGGGTTTTGGAGCGTTGGCCGTACGCAGGGCGCCCAACACTGCAATCGGGTCGGTCGGGGAGATAAGCGCGCCGAACAGCAGGCAGTAGATCAGCGGCACCTGCCAGCCGAACATCGCGAACACCCAGTGCGACAGGTAGCCGATGACCACGGTGGCGATCAGCACGCCCACGGTGGCCAGCAGGCCGATGGGCCAGCGGTAGCTGCGCAGGTCGGACAAGTTCACGTGCAAGGCACCGGCGAACAGCAGGAACGCCAGCATCCAGTGCATCAGCAGGTCATTGAAGTCGATCTGGTTCATCAGGGCTTCGACGCGGGCTTCCAGGCCCGGAAAGCCGATCAGGCTCAATGCCTGCAGCATGAGCGAAAACAGCAAGGCCGTGACCATCACGCCGATCGCAGGGGGCAGGCCGATGAATCGATAGTTCACATACGTGAGCAGGGTAGTGAGGCAGATAAACGCGGCAACTAATTCAAGCATCCCGATTCCTGTAACAGTGGCTTCCAGTCGTCACCCGAATGACTCGGGCAGCTCTTTGATGACCTGACGAGGGGTTCGGGGCACAGGGTTTGACCGAATTTGCCGTAAACGTTCCCGTTCGAGCCCTGCTAAAGGCGGTGGGCGGGCTGCAACACAGGGACGCAAGGCCGCCTTGTGATTGACGCGTTCACCTGGCCAGGGCTTATAGTCTGCGTCCGGTAACCCATTGAGGACCCACCGCGTGTTGGCCACGTCTCTGGTGCTGATCGCTGCCTTGCTTCATGCCACCTGGAACACCTTGATCAAATTCAGCGGCGAGCGCCTGCTGGTCATTGCGAGCATGGACACGGTGGCCCTGGCACTGGTGTTGCCTGCGGTGGCCTTCGTGGACATCCCACCTGCCGGTATCTGGCCCTGGTTGCTGGCTTCGGTGTTTGCCGAGCAGCTGTATCGCTGGCTGCTGATCAAGGCTTACCGCGTGGGTGATTTGGGCCTGGTCTATCCGCTGATGCGTGGGCTGTCGCCCCTGGTCGTGCTGGCGCTAACCCTGGTGTTCGCCGGAGAACCTCTCAGCCAGCAACAAATCATCGGCATTCTGCTGATTCCCTGTGGCATGGCCTGCCTGTTGTGGCAGGGCGGTGGCGGGGACCGGCTGCCCTGGTCGATGTTGCCGGTAGTGGCCCTGATCGGGCTGTGCATCGGGTGCTATACCTGGTTCGACGGTCAGGCCGTGCGCGAATGGGGCAAGCCCTGGGACTACCTGGTGTGGCTGACGTTGCTCAGCGCCTGGCAATTCCCCGCGCTGGCCGCGGTGGCGCGCCGGGCCCCGTTCGTGCTGTTCTGGAAAACCCAGTGGCGGCTGGGCCTGGCCGTTGGGCTGTGCGTGCTGTTCAGTTATGCCCTGGTGCTCTGGGCGATGCACCTGGGGTCGGTGGCCGAGGCAGCGGCGCTGCGCGAGCTGAGCGTGATCCTGGTGGTGTTGCTGGGGATGCGCTACCTCAAAGAACCTTTCGGCGGGCCAAGACTCCTAGCTTGCGGGCTGGTACTGGCAGGTATGCTGGTAATGAAGCTCTGACCGACTGACGAACGAGGAACCCTGTCCATGACCGTTGCCCTGTGGTGCATCCTGATCGCAATGATCCTGCCGCCGCTTTGTGCGCTGATCGCCAAGCTGGCGAGCGGCCGGTTCGGCTTGAAGCACAACCATGACCCGCGCGCCTTCCTCGATACCCTGTCCGGGCTGCCGCGCCGCGCGCACTCAGCCCAGCAGAACGGGTACGAAGCCTTTCCGGCATTCGCCGCCGCCGTGCTGGTGGCAGACATCGTCGGCAATGCCGAACAGGTGACCCAGGATGTGCTGGGGGTGATGTACATCACCAGCCGACTGCTTTACATCATCTGCTACCTCGCCGACTGGGCGGTACTGCGCTCGTTGGTCTGGTTCGCCGGCCTTGCGATCATCGTGGCGTTCTTCGTGGTCTCGGCCTGACCCCATCGCCCGATGCCAAGGCCCTGGTCACGGGACCTTGGGCACCTCAGGCAGCGGTTGGCCCTTGGGCCACAGCATCCAGATCTGGCCCTGCTGCTTCATGTTCCCGGCCAGGTCTCCGGCTGCCTGGCCGGTCCCCCAGAACAGGTCGGCGCGCACCTCGCCTGCAATGGCGCCTCCGGTGTCCTGGGCTGCGACCGGGCGCACGACGGGGCTGCCGTCCGGGCGTGTGGTCGATAGCCACAGCAGACTGCCAAGCGGGATGACTTTGCGGTCAATGGCCACACTGTAGCCCGCCGTCAGCGGAACGTTGAGCGAACCACGTGGCCCCTCGTTGCTGTCGGGGCGTGGGCTGAAGAACACGTAGCTGGGGTTGCTGGCCAGCAATTCAGGCACCCGTGAAGGGTTGGCCTGGGCCCACGCATGAATGGCGCCCATGCTCACGTCTTCTTTTTTCAGCTGCCCTTGCTCGACCAACCAGCGGCCAATGGGACGATACGGATGACCGTTCTGGTCGGCGTAACCCAGGCGCAGCTGGCGCCCGCCCTCCAGTTGAACACGGCCAGAGCCCTGGATTTGCAGGAACTGCAAGTCCATCGGGTCGGTCAGCCAGGCCAGTACCGGTGCCTTGGCGCCGTTGCGGTTGATCACCTCTGCGGTGTCGTAGGGCTTGAGCACGCGCCCTTCGAGGCGACCGCGCAGGCGCTTGCCCTTGAGTTCCGGGTACACGCTGGCCAGGTCCACCGTGATCATGTCTTCGGGAGGGCCGTAGACCGCCACATGATAGGTGGCAGATGGGGTCAGGCTGCCGGGGTAGACAGGCTCGTAATAGCCGGTGATCAAGCCGTTGGCACTGTTGTCGGCCGAACGCAGGCCGTAGACCTCGAGGTTCTGCTCGAGAAAGGTGCGCACCTGTGCAGCGCTTGCCGGCTGGCTCCCGGCGGCTTCACAGGTGGCGGCCCAGACCGGGTCGCGCGTGAGTTTTTCGCAGCCGCTGCGCCAGGCATAGAAACCGGCGAGCATGTCTTCGTCGCTGACCGTGGGCAGGTCTTTCCAGGCAACAGGCGCGTAGGTCGCGATGGCGTGGGGCTCGGGCTTTGCCGTCTGGTCGTTGTCGCAGCCGGCCAGCAACGCCATTAGCGGGAATGTCCAGGCCAAGTGGCGCAAGGCATGTTTCATCGTTGTATTCCTGTCATGGACGAACACGCGGTTCACCCCTGTTTTTTATGTGGCTATTGGTCTTTCGCCTTTTGCCAGCGATACTGCCGGCCCTTTTTACCAGGCATGGGTAGGCGAGATGTTTAAGCGGTTGGGCGTTGTGGTGCTTGCAGTATTGACCTTGGGCAGTGGCCTGACGGGGTGCGGGGGCGTTGACCCCGACTCGCCGCTGGGTAAGCGCAAGGCCATTTTCAAGGACATGCTCACGACAAGCGAGGACCTGGGCGGCATGTTGCGTGGTCGACTGCCGTTCGACGCCGGCCGCTTCGCCCAAGGGGCGCAGACACTGGATACGCTGTCTCACCAACCCTGGCAGCACTTTACGCAGGTGCGTGAAGGCGACAGCAGCGCAGCCCGCCCTGAGGTGTGGCAACGGCAGGCGCGCTTTCAGGACCTGGCCCGGCAATTGGAGGCAGCCACTGGCGAGCTCGTACAAGCGACGCGCCAGCCATCGCTGGACGCTGCGCAATTGAAGGCGCCCATGGACAAAGTCGAAGGCGCATGCCGAGCGTGCCATAGCGAATTTCGTAACCATTGAATGGCGAGGCGGGCGGCGGCTGGCCCGTGCGCCGCCTCAGGCGCTGGCCTCAGCGGTCAAGGTCGTCTACCGCGTCCTGCAGTTCCTTGCGGGACTCGGCGAGCTTGTCCTTGCGCTTGTTGATCTTTTCGGCATCGCCCTTCTTCTCGGCCTTTTTCAGGTCTTTCTCTCGCTGGGCCACCTCATGGCGCGCATCGAGCACCTTCTGCTCACGCTCCTTGCGTAGGCTGGCGTCAGTGCAGTTGGCTACGCCACGCAAGGCTTCTTCCAGCCCGGCCGCCTGAGCGGCATTGCCATGCTCACGGGCGATTTTGAGCTGGTTCTCGATCGCGCTGCGCTTGGCGTCGCAACCTGTCAGGCCGGCATCGGGCGCGGCTGCTTGTACAGTGCCTGCGCCCAGGCCCAAGGCCGCGAGCAGAAAAAGGGGGGAAAAGCGTTTCATGAAAAGCCTCCTGGACGGGGCAGGGCAACGAGAAAAATTCTGGATGGAAATCCTGCCTTGGTTTTGGCTATTTAGAAACCCTTGATAAAGCTGGGCCGCTAAATCTCCGGCTTTTCCTACAGTTTTTTTGGTAAATAATCATTGCTCAGGCCTGAGCGGCTGCTCCGAGAACCCGTCTACAGCCTGCCCGGCCAGATGGGCTGCAATGGCTTGCACCTCGGCGCTGGCGAAGAATCGCGCAAGTTCGTCCGCCCTTTTCGAGCCGATGCCAGGCTGGGCTTGCCACTGCACGTGCGTCTGGGCAACCACTGTCGGCCAGTCACCGGGCAGCAGCACACCTTTGCCAATGGGTGCTCCTATACCGCGAACCCATTGGGAAAATGGGCGCGAGCGGGCCTGCTCGAAGGCGGCTAGCAATTGGGCTGCCCTCAGAGCGCTGATGCCTGGCACCTGTTGCAGGCGCCCCTCATCGAGCTCCAGCCAGTCGGTCATCGTCGACACCAGGCCTGCCTCGACCAGTCGCCGCCAGGTCCCTGGGCCCATCCCAGGCAGGACCAGGCCCTGTTTGCCGGCCAGCCAGCTGAGGCGGGCGATGAACTGCTCATTGCAGCCTTCTCCAGCACGCCAGCAGCTATGGGCATGGTATTGGTCGACTGCAGGTGCGTTGACTGGCTGGCGTTCGACCGAGTAATGCACGATCTGCTCGAAACGGGGGATGGTCAGCCCCGCCAGGCTAATGGCTATCTGGTCGCCTGGCCGAACGTCCAATGCCTGCCAGCGTGACAGCGAACCCAGGCTGATACGGGTCACGCGTCGGTCATCGAGGGTGACCGGCTCGAGGTGAACGATGGGGGTAACCTTGCCAGTACGGCCGACCTGGAAGCGCACATCGCGTACCTGCGCCAACTTTCGTGCGTAGGGGTATTTCCAGGCTGCGATCCAGTACGGCGCCTTGGCCTGCCAGCGTTGGGCGGGTGGGCGTTTGCCCTGGCGCAGGATCACCCCGTCGCTGGCGAAGTGTAGCGGCGTGCTGAACCAGTGGTCCCGCCACCGCGCAGCTTCTTCGGGAGTATTGATCGCAACGCTGTAATGCTGACTGTCCGCAAAACCTAACTGGACCAGCTGCGACAGGCGCTCGGTTTGCTGCTCAGGCCCGTTGGGCCAATCCCACACGAACAGACCGATGCGGGCGCCTTGTTCCTCGTCGATTTGGTGGCGAGCAAGCAGGCCGGCGACCGTGCCACGGGCATTTATACCCCCTGCGCTTGCCTGTATGTGGCCCTCAAGGCGCAAGTAGAGCTCGCCTTGAAGCGACAGATCGAGCGGGTGGGGCAGTCGCCGGACAATCCGTCCGAGTTGTGGGATGTGGCGGCTCCAATCGTGTCCCTGGACCCCGTCGCCTCGGCTGATCAACTGGGTCAGCCGGCCTTGGCGGTAGATCAGTGAAACGGCCACGCCATCGACCTTTGGCTGTATCCATAGGTCAGTCTTGCCAACCATCCAGCCGGCAACACGCTGGAAGTCGGCCAGCTTCTGCACGCCGGTGTGCGGCACGGGATGGACGACTGGGCCACCTGCGCTGGCCAGCGGCGAGGCCTGGGTCGCAAGGCCAACGCAGCGTTGCAGCATGGCCAGGTGATCGCGGCTCTGGTCATACAGCTCATCGGCCACCAGTGCCACGCCGTCACGGTGATAACGTTCGTCCCAGTGCGCGAGCGTGGCGCTCAGCTGGGCGATCTCAGCGTGTGAGCGCGACGGTGTCCAATCCGGGCACGGGTTGGCCCAGGTCGGCGGCAGGTGGAACACCACCATGATCAGCAGCAATACGATTGGCATGGCCCGCTTCCTTGCGTGGCTGAGGATGTGCCGAGCCTATGGGTTTTTCACGGTGTTCGCCTCGGGCGGTTTGTCAGGCGATATGTCACAAAAAAGCCCCTGCCGATTGCTCGGCAGGGGCTTTCGCTCAGCGCTGTAGGAAATTACAGGCCGGCAGCGTCACGCAGCGCTTCAGCGCGGTCGGTGCGTTCCCAGGTGAAGGTGGTGAAGGTGTCGTCACCCACTGTTTTTTGTTGCGGGGTGCGGCCGAAGTGGCCGTAGGCAGCGGTTTCCTGGTACATCGGGTGCAGCAGGTCGAGCATGGTGGTGATGGCATATGGACGCAGGTCGAAGCACTCGCGCACCAGCTGGATGATCTTCTCGTCCGACACTTTGCCGGTGCCAAAGGTGTTGATCGAGATGGAAGTCGGCTGGGCCACGCCGATGGCGTACGAGACCTGGATCTCGCAGCGCTCGGCCAGGCCGGCGGCGACGATGTTCTTGGCCACGTAGCGGCCGGCATAGGCGGCGGAACGGTCGACCTTGGACGGGTCCTTGCCCGAGAACGCGCCGCCACCGTGGCGGGCCATGCCGCCGTAGGAGTCGACGATGATCTTGCGACCGGTCAGACCGCAGTCACCGACCGGGCCGCCGATGATGAAGTTGCCGGTCGGGTTGATGTGGTACTGGGTACCCTTGTGCAGCAGCTCGGCAGGCAGCGTGTGCTTGACGATCAGTTCCATGACCGCTTCCTGCAGGTCTTTCTGCGATACCTCAGGGTTATGCTGGGTGGACAGGACCACCGCATCGATGCCCACGACCTTGCCACCTTCGTAGCGGCAGGTGACCTGCGACTTGGCATCCGGGCGCAGCCAGGGCAGCAGGCCAGACTTGCGTGCTTCGGCCTGGCGTTCGACCAGGCGGTGCGAGAAGCAGATCGGCGCTGGCATCAGCACTTCGGTCTCGTTGCTGGCGTAGCCGAACATCAGGCCCTGGTCACCGGCGCCCTGGTCTTCTGGCTTGGAACGGTCGACGCCCTGGGCGATGTCCACCGACTGCTTGCCGATGATGTTCATCACGGCGCAGGTGGCACCGTCGAAGCCTACGTCCGAGCTGTTGTAGCCGATGTCGATGATGACCTTGCGTACCAGGTCCTCGAGGTCGACCCAGGCCGAGGTGCTCACCTCGCCGGCAATGATCGCCACGCCGGTCTTGACCAGCGTTTCACAGGCGACGCGGGCGTACTTGTCCTGGGCGATGATCGCATCCAGCACGGCGTCAGAAATCTGGTCGGCGATTTTATCCGGATGCCCTTCGGACACGGACTCGGAGGTGAAAAGGGAGTATTCGCTCATCTCGAAGGTTCCTGAAATTTACCGATGGTGTATGTCGCCAGCCGTCCGCTGGAAATGGCGGACCTGGATCTGGAAACCGTTACGCAGGCCTACGTACAGGCTATCCCCGTGGGACAGGCCTGCCGCGTTGGCCCAGCGGGCCAAGTCGTCCTGTTCGAAGCCGAGCCACAGGTCGCCGCAGGCTTCCCGCGCCCACCCCTGGTCATGGCTGCACAACTCGGTGATCAGCAGGCTGCCGCCTGCTTTCACCCGTTTGGCCAGCTGGCACAACGCCAGGGCCGGGTCGCTGAAATGGTGCAAGACCATGTTCAGCACAACGCAGTCAGCGACCACATCCGTTGCACCCAGTGCATCGGCCAACTGCAGGTTCACATTGTCCAGCTCTTCGCGCTGACAGACCTGGCGGGCGAGTTCGAGCATGGTCGGGCTGTTGTCCAGCGCCGTGACCTGGGCAAAGCGCCGAGCCAGGTCCGGCAGAAACCCGCCATCGCCGGGGCCGACTTCAAGCGCGCTGGCGCTTGGGTCGAAATGCAGTTTGTCGAGCAGCGCCAGCAGGCTCTCGCGGTATTGCGGCAAGCCTGCGATCAGGTCCTGCTGGGCGCGAAAGCGTTCTTCCACACGCAGGAAGAAGTCCTGGCTGGTTGCTGCGCGGCGCTGCTGCACCTGGGCGATGCGGCCCTGCACCTCAGCGGGCAAGGCCAGGTTATCGACCTCGTCGAGCAACGCGGCGTGCAGGCGCCCGCCCAGGCGCAGGCTATCGGGTAGGGCACGGCGATAGAAAATGGCGTTGCCTTCCCGACGGGTGGCGACCAGGTCGGCCTGGGCCAGCACCTTGAGGTGGTGGCTCATGCCCGACTGACCGATGTCGAAGATCTGCGCCAGCTCCAGCACGCCGAAGGAATCGTTGGCCAGGGCGCGCAGTACATTCAGGCGCAACTCGTCGCCACTGGCCTTGCACAGGGCGGCCAGTGCCTCGCGTTGTTCCGGGATCGCTTGCGCACGAAGGTTCATGGTGCGGGAGTCTAGACAGGCATCGTTGCCCTAGCAAGGCCTATATCAAAAAGTTTTGATATTGCAGGCCTGCTACCCGATCACCCTCACCCTGGCCTTGCCATTGCGCCGATCATCGGACCAATGCACGCCGACTGCTGCTTAAATGTTTGCCCCAAGCGCCCCAGTGGGCGAAAATGGCCGCCTTTTTCGTAATACCACCTATTTCAAGCCCCCAGGAGATCAGCGATGCCCAGCCGTCGTGAACGTGCCAACGCCATTCGTGCCCTTAGCATGGATGCCGTGCAAAAGGCCAACAGCGGCCACCCCGGTGCCCCCATGGGCATGGCGGATATCGCCGAAGTTCTTTGGCGCGACTACCTCAAGCACAACCCGAGCAACCCGGCATTCCCCGATCGCGACCGCTTCGTGCTGTCCAACGGCCACGGTTCGATGCTCATCTACTCGCTGCTGCACCTGACTGGCTACGACCTGTCGATCGACGACCTCAAGGGCTTCCGTCAACTGCACAGCCGTACCCCGGGCCACCCGGAGCACGGTTACACCCCCGGGGTGGAAACCACCACCGGCCCGCTCGGGCAAGGCATCGCCAACGCCGTGGGCTTCGCCCTGGCCGAAAAGGTCATGGCGGCCCAGTTCAACCGTGACGGCCACACCATCGTCGACCACAACACCTACGTGTTCCTGGGCGATGGCTGCATGATGGAAGGCATCTCCCACGAAGTGGCCTCGCTGGCCGGCACCCTGGGGCTGAACAAGCTGATCGCCTTCTACGACGACAACGGCATTTCCATCGACGGTGAAGTGCATGGCTGGTTCACCGACAATACCCCGGCGCGCTTCGAAGCCTACAACTGGCAGGTGATCCGCAACGTCAACGGCCACGACGCCGAAGAGATCAAGACGGCCATCGAGACCGCCCGCAAGAGCGACCGTCCGACCCTGATCTGCTGCAAGACCACCATCGGTTTCGGTTCGCCGAACAAGCAGGGCAAGGAAGAGTCCCACGGCGCGCCGCTGGGCAACGACGAAATTGCCCTGACCCGTCAGGCATTGGGCTGGAACCACGGCCCGTTCGAAATCCCTGCCGACATCTATGCCGAGTGGGACGCCAAGCAAGCCGGTGCCAAGGCCGAAGCCGAGTGGAACCAGCGTTTCGAGGCCTACGCCCAGGCTCATCCGGAGCTGGCCGCAGAGTTCAAGCGCCGCATGGCCGGTGACCTGCCTGCCGATTTCAGCGAAAAGGCCCAGGCCTACATCGAGGAAGTGGCGGCCAAGGGCGAAACCATCGCCAGCCGCAAGGCCAGCCAGAATGCCCTGAACGCCTATGGCCCGATGTTGCCTGAATTCCTTGGCGGCTCGGCGGACCTGGCCGGTTCCAACCTGACCCTGTGGAAGGGTTGCAAGGGTGTGGAAGCCGGCGACGCCAGCGGTAACTACGTGTTCTACGGCGTACGTGAGTTCGGCATGACCGCCATCATGAACGGCGTGGCACTGCACGGCGGTCTGGTGCCTTACGGCGCGACTTTCCTGATGTTCATGGAATATGCCCGCAATGCCGTGCGCATGTCGGCGTTGATGAAACAGCGCGTTATCCACGTCTACACCCACGACTCCATTGGCCTGGGCGAAGACGGCCCGACCCACCAGCCGATCGAGCAGCTGACCAGCCTGCGCACCACGCCGAACCTGGACACCTGGCGCCCCGCAGATGCCGTGGAGTCGGCCGTGGCCTGGAAGAACGCCCTGGAGCGCAAGGATGGCCCATCGGCGCTGATCTTCTCGCGCCAGAACCTGCAGCACCAGGCTCGCGATGCGCAGCAGCTCGCTGCCATCAGCCGTGGCGGCTACGTGCTCAAGGATTGCGCGGGCGAGCCGGAGCTGATCCTGATCGCCACCGGCTCGGAAGTGGGCCTGGCCGTTCAGGCCTACGACAAGCTGACCGAGCAGGGCCGCAACGTGCGCGTGGTGTCCATGCCGTCGACCAGCGTGTTCGATGCCCAGGATGCTGCCTACAAGCAGTCGGTGTTGCCGTTGGAAGTCAGCGCCCGTATCGCCATCGAAGCGGCCCATGCGGACTTCTGGTACAAGTACGTCGGCCTCGAAGGCCGCGTCATCGGCATGACCACCTACGGTGAGTCGGCGCCGGCTTCGGCACTGTTCGAAGAATTCGGCTTCACCCTGGAGAACATCCTGGGTACTGCCGAAGAGCTGCTGGAAGACTGATGTATCAGGGAGGGCAGGATGCCCTCCTGGTCGTGCGAGGGGAGGGCGTCGCCCTCCATCGCGCCATGAGGCCGCTTCCACAGGTACTACCCTGCCAGCAACGGCGTGGTACCTGTGGAAGCGGCCTTGTGCCGCGATAGGCCGCCATGCGGCCTCGAAGCCATCACGCTTAGCGAGTCAACGAATGTCCCACTTGCGTCCCTATAAAGTTGCACTCAACGGTTATGGCCGTATCGGCCGCTGTGTTCTGCGCGCGCTGTTCGAGCGGGGCAGCAGGGCCGATTTCGAGATCGTCGCACTCAACGACCTGGCCGACCAGGCCAGCCTGGAATACCTCACCCGCTTCGACTCCACCCATGGGCGCTTTCCCGGCGAGGTCAAGGTCGATGGCGATTGCCTGCATATCAATGGCGATTGCGTAAAGGTGATGCGCAGCGCCACGCCCGAAGGCATCGACTGGGCAGCCCTGGACGTGGACCTGGTCCTGGAGTGTTCCGGGGCCTACAACACCCGTGCCGATGGCCAGCGCTTTCTTGAGGCGGGTGCGCCACGGGTGCTGTTTTCCCAGCCCATGGCCAGCGAGGCCGACGTCGATGCCACGGTGGTCTACGGTATCAACCAGGATTGCCTGACCGGCACTGAGCGCCTAGTCTCCAATGCTTCGTGCACCACCAACTGCGGTGTACCGCTGCTGAGGGTGCTGGATCAGGCATTTGGCATCGACTACGTACAGATCACCACCATTCACTCGGCCATGAACGATCAGCCGGTGATCGACGCCTATCACCATGAAGACCTGCGCCGTACCCGTTCGGCGTTCCAGTCGGTGATTCCGGTGTCCACCGGGCTTGCGCGCGGCATCGAGCGCCTGCTCCCGGAACTTGCCGGGCGAATCCAGGCCAAAGCGGTACGCGTGCCGACGGTCAACGTCTCGTGCCTGGACATCACCTTGCAGACCGCTCGCGACACCACCGCAGCCGAGGTCAACAGGGTGCTGCGCGAGGCCGCGCTGACCGGGCCGCTCAAAGGCCTGCTGGCCTATACTGAGCTGCCCCACGCCAGTTGTGATTTCAACCACGACCCGCATTCGGCCATCGTCGATGCCAGCCAGACCCGTGTATCAGGCCCGCGCCTGGTCAACCTGCTGGCCTGGTTCGACAACGAATGGGGGTTTGCAAACCGTATGCTCGACGTCGCCGGACATTTTCTGCACGTCGTCCACCCAAACCGCAACAAACAGCCCTGAAGGACCGCATTCATGACCGTGTTGAAGATGACCGACCTCGACCTGCAAGGTAAGCGCGTACTGATTCGCGAAGACCTGAACGTGCCTGTCAAGGACGGTGTGGTGACCAGCGATGCGCGCATCCAGGCGGCGCTGCCGACCATCAAGCTGGCCTTGGAAAAGGGCGCGGCGGTGATGGTCTGCTCGCACCTGGGCCGCCCCACCGAAGGTGAATTCTCTGCCGAAAACAGCCTCAAGCCGGTTGCCCAGTACCTGAGCCAGGCGCTGGGCCGCGACGTACCACTGGTGGGTGACTACCTCGATGGCGTCGAGATCAAGGCCGGCGAGCTGGTGCTGTTCGAGAACGTGCGCTTCAACAAGGGCGAGAAGAAGAACGCCGATGAGCTGGCCCAGCAGTACGCGGCATTGTGCGACGTGTTCGTGATGGACGCCTTCGGCACGGCGCACCGCGCCGAGGGTTCTACCCATGGCGTTGCCAAGTTCGCCAAGGTCGCGGCGGCTGGCCCGTTGCTGGCAGCTGAGCTGGATGCCCTGGGCAAGGCGCTGAAGGCCCCGGCCAAGCCAATGGCCGCCATCGTTGCCGGTTCCAAGGTTTCCACCAAGCTGGACGTGCTCAACAGCCTGAGCTCGGTATGCGATCAGCTGATCGTCGGTGGCGGCATCGCCAACACCTTCCTGGCGGCTGCCGGGCACCCGGTCGGTAAGTCGCTGTACGAGCCTGATCTGGTCGAAACGGCCAAGGCCATTGCCGCCAAGGTCAGCGTGCCGCTGCCTGTCGATGTGGTGGTTGCCAAGGCCTTTGCCGAAGACGCCGAAGCCACCGTCAAGGCCATTGCCGATGTCGCTGCCGACGACATGATCCTGGACATCGGCCCGCAGACCGCCGCCCAGTTCGCCGACTTGCTCAAGTCCTCCAAGACCATCCTGTGGAATGGCCCGGTCGGCGTATTCGAGTTCGATCAGTTCGGCAATGGCACCCAGGTGCTGGCCAAGGCGATCGCCGACAGCGCCGCGTTCTCCATTGCCGGTGGCGGTGATACCCTGGCGGCCATCGACAAATATGGCGTCAGCCAGGATATCTCCTACATTTCTACCGGTGGCGGCGCCTTCCTCGAATTCGTCGAAGGCAAAGTCCTGCCAGCGGTGGCCATGCTCGAAGAGCGGGCCAAAGCCTGATGAACACGGCGCCTGGCAAAAGGAGTGGCCTGGTGGCCAAGCAGTTGCCTGTGTTGCTGCTGGCCGGGCTGCTGAGCGCCTGCGCCGGCAGCCCGGATGCCCAGGACGACCCGGCGCAACCGCCCAAGGGCGGGTGCTATCAGTCCGAATGGCAAGCCGAAACCGTGCCGGTGATCAGCAAGCGCGTAGGCCCGGAAGGCCTGGAAAAGTACGACGAAGAGCACCAGCGCAAGGCGCCAGGCTGCCCTTGATCGGGCCGCCGGCAACCTGCAGGCCGGTTTGTGGTCTTGGAGAAGGGCCGTGTGCTGCCCATCGAGGTAATTGAATGAAAGCGCTCTTGGCCGTAATGGCCCTGGCGACACTGGCAGGATGTTCACTGCTGCAACCGGCGCAGACCGCGCCGGCGGACAACTGGACCCGCTGGGTCTGCGACACCCAGGCCGAAGTGCTGTGGCGGTTTGCCGACCCACAGCGGGACCAGGTCGACGTGCGTCTTGGTGGCGGCGACCAGGTGTACCGGCTCAAGGCCGAGCCCGGCGCGTCCGGCGCGCTGTACAGCGACGGCATGCTGGCGTTCCACACCCAGGGTGAGGAAGGCCTGGTGTACTGGGTGGCGACCAACGATCTGATAGGGCGGGGCTGCAAGGCACCGTGACTGGCCGGGCCGCTAGGCTCTGTGTGAAAAGCCTAGGTGGCCCACACTACTTGAACAGCAACCGCCCCTGCGGCAGGCTTGCACGAAACAACGACGCTTGTCGGGAGAGAGATACACAATGGCACTCATTAGCATGCGCCAGATGCTGGACCACGCCGCCGAGTTCGGTTACGGCGTACCGGCTTTCAACGTCAACAACCTCGAGCAGATGCGCGCCATCATGGAAGCGGCTGACAAGACCGACTCCCCTGTGATCGTCCAGGCCTCGGCCGGTGCGCGCAAGTATGCGGGTGCGCCGTTCCTGCGCCACCTGATCCTGGCGGCCATCGAAGAATTCCCGCATATCCCGGTGTGCATGCACCAGGATCACGGCACCAGCCCGGATGTCTGCCAGCGTTCCATCCAGCTGGGCTTCAGCTCGGTCATGATGGACGGCTCGCTCGGCGAAGACGGCAAGACCCCGACCGACTACGAATACAACGTGCGCGTCACCCAGCAGACCGTTGCCATGGCCCATGCCTGTGGTGTGTCGGTAGAAGGCGAACTGGGTTGCCTGGGCTCGCTGGAAACCGGCATGGCCGGTGAAGAAGACGGTATCGGTGCCGAAGGCGTGCTCGACCACAGCCAGATGCTGACCGACCCTGAAGAAGCGGCCGACTTCGTCAAGAAGACCCAGGTCGATGCCCTGGCCATCGCCATCGGCACCAGCCATGGTGCGTACAAGTTCACCAAGCCGCCTACCGGTGACGTGCTGGCCATCGACCGCATCAAGGAAATCCACAAGCGCATCCCCGACACCCACCTGGTGATGCACGGCTCTTCCTCGGTACCGCAGGAGTGGCTGGCGATCATCAACCAGTACGGCGGCGACATCAAGGAAACCTACGGTGTGCCGGTCGAGGAAATCGTCGAAGGCATCAAGTACGGCGTGCGCAAGGTCAACATCGACACCGACCTGCGTCTGGCGTCCACCGGTGCCATCCGTCGTCACATGGCCATGAACCCAAGCGAGTTCGACCCGCGCAAGTTCTTCGCTGAAACCGTAAAAGCCATGCGCGACGTGTGCATCGCCCGTTACGAAGCATTCGGCACTGCCGGCCATGCCTCGAAGATCAAGCCGATCTCCCTGGAAGGCATGTTCCAGCGCTACGCCAAAGGCGAGTTGGCTGCAAAGGTCAACTAAGCCACCCGGCCTCGAAAAAACCCGCAGCGATGCGGGTTTTTCGTTTCTGGCAGTGGCTGCGAAACCGATCTGCCGTTGCGTATCACAGAATGTCAGCGAAACCGTTATCGGTCGGCTACCTTCAGTCAGTGACTGATGGTTTTGGCTTGTGATGCGTGCTATCAGCTCATGCCTGGGGTAAAACTGGATCCAACGGCCAGTTTGTGGTCGGTCATATAACAGAGATGCAGCATGGATGGCGCTCACCTTCAACTCATGCCACAGGATGGCAGCTCGGTGCTTCTGGTAGTCGACGATTACCCGGAGAACCTCATCAGTATGCAAGCCTTGTTGTCGCGCCAGGATTGGCAGGTGCTGACGGCAAGTTCGGGCCGAGAAGCCCTGAGCGCATTGTTGGAAAACGATGTCGACCTGGTTTTACTCGATGTGCATATGCCCGAGATGGACGGCTTCGAAGTCGCTCGTCTGATGCGTGGCAGCCAGCGAACCCGGCTTACGCCCATCATTTTCCTGACAGCCAACGAGCAGTCCCAGGCCGCCGTGTTGAAAGGCTATGCCAACGGCGCCGTGGACTACATGTTCAAGCCGTTCGACCCTCAGATTCTCAAGCCCAAGGTTCAGGCCCTGCTCGACCAGCAGCGCAATCGGCGGCGTTTGCAGGCGCTGACCCGTGAACTCGACGAAGCCCGCGCCTTCAATGCATCCATTCTGGACAATGCGGCCGAGGGTATTCTGGTGGTGGATGCAGGCGGCATCATCCGCTTCGCCAACCCGGCTGTCTGTTCCCTGCTGGCAACGCCTATCGAACTGTTGCAGAACGTCGACCTGCTGGGGCTGTTGCAGCTGAGCACGCCGAGTACGTGGCAGGATTCGGCGTTTTACCAAAGCTACCTGGCCAGGCGCATCTACCGCCTGCACGACGCCCAATTGCGTCGCCCGAGCGGCGAGCTGCTGCCGGTGGCCCTGTCCTGTGCGCCCCTGCCTGCCGAGCAGCAGGCGATGGTGGTGACCGTGCTGGACATGTCGGCGGTGCACAACCTGCACCAACAGCTCGAATACCAGGCCATTACCGACCCACTTACCGGCCTGCTTAACCGCCGTGGGTTCTACCAGGCGGCCGAAGGGGCATTGCTGCGCAATGAGCGCTCCGACCGGGCGCAGGCCTTGATGTACATGGACCTGGATGGCTTCAAGCGTATCAACGATTCCCTCGGCCACGATGCAGGTGACCGGGTATTGCGCTGGGTGGCCGAGCAGCTCAAGGATTGTCTGGGCAGTGAAGCCCTGCTGGCACGCATGGGCGGAGACGAATTCACCGCGCTGTTCGACGGCTTGCCCTATGCCGAGCAAGCCGGGCTCTACGCCGAGCGGCTGCTCGAGCGCATTGCCATCAGCCACCAGATCGATGGGCTGGACGTATGCCTGGGCGTGAGCATCGGCATCGCTACCTACCCCGACTGCGGTGGCAACGTCGAAGGCTTGCTGCGCGCAGCCGACGCGGCCATGTACGCTGCCAAGCAGGCAGGGCGCCAGCAGTATCGCTTCTACGACCAGGAGCTCAATGGCCGCGCCCGTTCCCGCCTGATGCTCGAAGACGGCGTGCGTACGGCCATCGAGCAGCAGGATTTTACCTTGGTGTATCAGCCGCAAGTGGCCTTCGCCGATGGTCGCCTGCGCGGCTTCGAAGCCCTGCTACGCTGGCAGCACCCCAGCGTTGGCGATGTGCCGCCAGGCCTGTTCATTCCCCTGCTCGAGGAAGCGCGGCTGATCAACCGCCTGGCCGGCTGGATCTACGGACAGAGTGCTGCCCAGCGCCAGGCCTGGTACCAATGCTTTGCGACCGACATTGTGTTGGGCATCAGCCTGAGCCGGGCCCAGTTCGTCTCGCCAAGCCTGGTCGAGGAGCTGCAACGGGTCATCCAGCGCTATAGCCTGCAGCCAGCGCACCTGGAAGTGGAAGTGGCCGAAACCTCGCTCATGTACAACATCGATGCGGCGGTCAAGCAGGTCGACCGGTTGCGCGCGCTGGGTGTACGTGTGGCGCTGGACGATTTCGGCGCCGGTGACTGCTCACTGCGTATGCTGCGCGATTTGCCCATCGATACCCTGAAGCTCGATCGCCACCTGGTGGCGCGCCTGCCGGACGCGTCGGCCGATGCGGCGCTGGCACGCAGCGTCATCGGGCTGTGTGCCGATTACGGGATCACCTTGATTGCCGAGGGCGTGGAAACCCAGGCCCAGGCTCAATGGCTCAAAACCGCAGGCTGCCAATATGTTCAGGGCTTCTTGGTAGCGCACCCTATGACAGCTGCCGATGCCGGCAACTTCCCGGCAATTTTCCCCTGGCCTGCCCCGCCAGCGGGTTAGAATTGGCGTTCGTTACGCCGACTGTACTGCCATGACCGTCCTACGCTACCTGCAAGCTTACCCACCGCACCTGCAACAACAGGTGCGGCAGATGATCGACAGCGACCGCCTTGGCGAATACCTGCACAAGCGCTACCCCGAGCGCCACGAGGTACAAAGCGACAAGGCCTTGTACGGCTACGCCCAGGAACTGCGCCAGCGTTTTCTGCGCAGTGCACCGCCACTGGACAAGGTGCTGTTCGACAGCCGGCTGGACCTGACCCACCGGGCGCTGGGCCTGAACACTGCCGTCTCTCGCGTGCAGGGCGGCAAACTCAAGGCCAAGAAGGAAATCCGCATCGCCTCGCTGTTCAAGGAGGCTGCGCCGCAGTTTCTGCGCATGATCGTGGTGCACGAGTTGGCGCACTTGCGCGAGCGTGACCACAACAAGGCGTTCTACCAGCTCTGTCAGCACATGGAGCCGGACTACCATCAACTGGAATTCGACCTGCGCGTCTACCTGACCTATCGGGAGTTGCCGGGCAACGCTTGAGGATCCCGCAGCATGGAAGTAAGCAAGACCAAGAGCAGTTTCTACCGCCGTCTTTATGTCGCCTGGCTGATCGACAGCCAGGCCGCTACCAGCGTGCCTGCTCTGATGGAGGCTACAGGCATGCCCCGGCGCACGGCCCAGGACACCCTTGCAGCGCTGGCCGATCTGGACATCGTCTGCACCTTCGAGCAGCAAGAAGGCGCGCGCAATCACGCAGGCCATTACCGCATAAAGGACTGGGGGGCCATCGACCGGCAGTGGATCGAGCGTCACCTGAATCAAATACGCAAGGTACTGGGTTATCCCTGACCTTTACCCGTTAAGGCCACTGCAATAAAAACCGTAGGTTCGGCCAGAATAGAGGCTAGATGACACTATTGGCCGCTGCCCCGACCAGAGCCTTTGTGTAAGCTCACCCGCAGTGTACGTTTCTTCACCGCGCAAGGGCTTGGGCATGCGGCTGATGCTTTGTGTTCTCGGGTTACTGGCCACTGTCATGGCGCCTCCGGCCGCCGCCTCAGGCAAGCTGCGCCTGGTATCGGATCATTGGCCGCCCTTCACCGACGCCAGTATGCCTGGCGGCGGTCTGGCCATCAGCATCGTGACCACGGCGCTGACGCGGGCGGGGTATAGCAGCAGCTTCGAGGAGGCACCCTGGGCTCGGGCCCTGGCAGGCGTCGGGGACGGTCGTTACGACATACTGATCAACGCCTGGCACAACGAATCGCGTGCGCGCATCGGACTTTTTTCCAGCGCCTACCTGAACAACCGTATCCGCCTGCTGCAGCGTAAGGGTGCGGGCCTGCATTATGAGCACATCTCGGACCTGTATCCCTACAGCATCGCCGTGGTGCGTGATTACGCCTACTCGAGCGCGTTCGACGGCAATACCCGCTTGCACAAGGTAGCGGTGAGTACATTTTCGTCCGCCGTGCGCATGCTGGCGGCAGGGCGTGTGAGCCTGGCCGTGGAGGACGAGTACGTGGCCCGCTATCACCTGCAGCGCGAGCCGGACAATGTGCGTGACAAGGTGGAGCTGGTGGAGCCTGCACTGGGCGAAAACCCGCTGCACATTCTGGTCAGCTTGAAGCACCCGGATCACCAATTGATCGTCGCTCGCTTCGACGCGGCCATCGCCGCCATGAAGGCCGATGGCAGTTATGAACGGTTACTGCATCAGTATGGTTTCTAGGCGAGCAGGGGTGGCGTTACGATGCGCCGGCTTGGCAATGGCTTCAGGATTGCAGCTTCGCAGCTCATGGTGCCGGGGGCCGCTCTGCGGCCCATCGCGGCACAAGGGCCGCTCCTACAAAGATCGCGTTTGCCTGCAAGTCGGTGCATCCAAAGGCAATCGATTTCTCGGGTGGGAGCGGCCTTGCCGGGGCGCCGGACCGGCCGCGATGGGCCGCAAAGCGGCCCCGGCAGTATGCGCTGCGAAGCTGAAATATCAGGCTATTGCATAGCCCCTACCAATCCGCTGTCCCTGGAGATTCGCCAGCCTGCGAAGACTAATCAAAGCTATTCATCCTTGCTCCAGACCTAACGCGAAGCGCCACCTGCCGGAGCATCCTTCTTGATCAAATGCGCCGCCAACGTACGCAGCGGAGCCAATTGGCGGCAGATAAGTGCCAGTTGCGTCTGTACCAGGCGCTGATGTTCATCCACCTCTTCGGGCATCTGCTCCAAGGCGTTGGCAAGCGCTTCTTCGGCATCGCTGTGAATCGCTACCGGTGAGCGCGCCGCCAGGCCATTGGCTATTTCCTCAAGGCTGTTTGCCAGGCGGCTGCCTGCGTCTTCGATCAAGTGCTCCCGTGCGTCGGCCGGCAGAGCCGTGTCACGGTGGGCGCCCAGTCCCGACAGGTAGCTGAGCAGGGTGTGCGACAGCACCAGGAAGCGGAAGCCCACATCGGCCTCCTTGCGAAAGTGGCCAGGCTCCATGAGCATGTTGGCCAGGGTCGTCGACAGGGCCGCATCGGCATTGTGGGCATTGCGCCGCGCCAGGCGATAGGCCAGGTCGTCGCGCTTGCCGTAGGCATATTGCTGCATGATCTGGCGCAGGTACTCGCTGGCACAGATCAGCGTGTTGGCCAAGGCCTTGTTCAAGCGGCGGCCTTGCCAGTCGGGCAGGAACAGGAACACGGCAAGAATGGCGATCAGGCTTCCGACCAGGGTGTCGAACAGCCGCGGCAGGAACAGCCCGTAGCCGTCGCCGATCTGGTTGAAACAGAACAGCACCATCAGTGTGATCGCAGCTGTGGCCAGGGTGTAGCGCGTGGTTCGGTTGACGAAGAACACCACCCCCGCCACGACCGCGAACAGCGACTGGATGACCGGGTTGGGGAACAGGTCGAACAGCGCCCAGCCGACGGTCAGGCCCACGGCAGTGCCGATGATGCGCTGCACCAGTTTGCGCCGGGTTGCTCCGTAGTTGGGTTGGCACACGAACAGCGTGGTCAGGATGATCCAGTAGCCCTGGGTCGGGTGGATCAGGTGCACCATGCCGTAACCGATGGACAGGGCCAGCGGCAGGCGCAGGGCGTGGCGGAACAACAGCGAGGTGGGCGTCAATTGCGTACGCAGGCGCTTGCCCATGTCCTTGAGCGAGCGCGGCGAGCGGTCCAGCAAGCTGCTGTCGCTGGCATCGGCCAGGCTGTCAGGGTTGCTTGCGGCACCGAGCAGGCGATCGAGCGTGGCCAGGTTGGCCGCCAGTGCACGTAATGAACGCAGCAGCCCGCGCCAGGCCGGGTTGTTCTGGCCGCGCAGGTGTTCGAGCGAAGCGTTGAGGTCTTCGAGTGCCTCGGTAAAGCCGCTGGCCAACACGAAGGGTTGGCGCAACCGAATCGAGCGTGCAAGTTCCTGGCACGAGGCACCTTGCTTACGCAGCAGGCGCTGGCACCGGAACATCACATCGCTGTGGAAGAAAGCTTCGGCCAGTGCATTGTAGGGGTAGTGGGAGGCGCTGACCCGCTCATGGATGTCCTGGGCCAGGAAGTAGAGTTTCAGGTAACGGCTGACCTTGGAGTTGGGCTGGCTGTTGCCCACCCGGTGCAGGATGATTTCCTTCGCCGCGTTGAGGGCCGCCACCACCTTGCCATTTTGCTGGGCGAGTTCGAGCCGACGTGCTTCGACGTCCAGGGTGCGGACAGGCTCGAACAGGCTGGCCTTGAGCTTGAGATAGCTGCCCAGTTCGAAGAACAGCTTCGCCAGGCTCTGCTGCACCGGCTGGTTGGAGAACAACGCCTGCCACAGCACCGAGAGCAGCCCATACCAGGCCGCGCCTGCCACCAGCAGCATGGGTTCGTGCCAGAAGTCCGTCACCTGCCCGCCGCGCTGGTCCACGCCGATCATCGTGTAGACCGCCGTGATGAGTGTTGCCGATGCGATGGCGCCGTAGCGCTCGCCCAGGGCGCCCAGCATGGTCAAGGCAAACGCTGCCAGGGCCAGGGCGCAGACGAAGATCAGGGGGTAGGGGAACAGCAGTTCGACCGCGAGCGCCGCGATGGCAAAACAGACCAGGGTGACCGCCAGGGCGCTGAGGCGGCCTTGCCAGCTGTCGTCGGTTTCAGCCAGGGCACTGGCGATGATGCCCAGAAACAACGGGATCAGCAGGGCCATTTCGTTCTGGTGCCAGCACAGGGCAAGGCTGCCGGTAAGGGCAATGGTCACCCTGATGCTATAGCTGAACTTGTCCTGGCCCCACAGGCGACGCAGTGAATGACGTAACGAGCTCGATGACATGATGGCCTGCCGGGCAGTGATCGTAGAAATACCGTAGCGATGAGCGGGGCCGCCAGGCGCCCCGCCACCCGCTATTGAGCACGTGCCAGCAAGAAGCGTTCCGTGCTGCGCGGTGGATTCTACCCTAGACGAACTGCGCTGCGGCGTTGGCCGATGCCCAAGCCCACTGGAAGTTGAAGCCGCCCAGGTGCCCCGTGACGTCCAGCACTTCACCGATGAAGTAAAGCCCCGGGCTCTTGAGCGACTCCATGGTCTTGGACGAGACCTCACGGGTGTCCACACCGCCCAGGGTCACCTCGGCAGTGCGGTAACCCTCGGTGCCGGCAGGCACCAGTTGCCAGCGTGCCAGCTTGTCGGCGATCAGGGCCAGTTCAGCCGGTGTGTACTGCTTCATCGGCTTGGATTCGAACCACTGCTCGGCCAGCAAAGTGGCCAGCTTGCGCGTGAACACCTCACCCAGCACGGTCTTGAGTTCAGCATTGCCGCGCTCGGTTTGCTGGGTCTGCAACCAGTCCAGCGCATCGCGGTCAGGCAGCAGGTTGATCTCAAGCGTATCGCCGGCTTCCCAGAACGATGAGACCTGCAGGATCGCCGGGCCGCTCAGGCCCCGGTGGGTGAACAGCAGGTTTTCACGGAAGCTGGTGCCGTTGCAGCTGGCGGTGCAGTCCAGCGAGGTGCCGGACAGCTCGGTGCACATGGCCTTGAGCTGGGGCTCGGTGATGGTGAATGGCACCAGGCCCGCGCGGGTCGGCAGCAAGGTATGGCCGAACTGTCGGGCCACCTGGTAGCCGAAACCGGTCGCACCCAACGTCGGGATGGACAGACCACCCGTCGCGATCACCAGCGACTGGCAGGCGAATGGGCCGGCGCTGGTCTGCAGCAGGTAGCCGTTGTCGGTCTTGTCGATCTGCTCGATGCTGGTGTGCATGCGAATCTGGGCGCCGGCCTCGTCGCACTCGGCCAGGAGCATGTCGAGGATGTCGCTGGCCTTGTTGTCGCAGAACAGCTGGCCGAGCTTTTTTTCGTGGTAGGGCACGCCGTGCTTGCACACCAGCTCGATGAAGTCCCACTGGGTGTAGCGAGCCAGGGCCGACTTGCAGAAGTGCGCGTTGTGCGAAAGAAAGTTGCTCGGCTCGGTGTACAGGTTGGTGAAATTGCAGCGCCCGCCGCCGGACATCAGGATCTTCTTGCCTGGCTTGTTGGCGTGGTCGAGCAGCAGGACCCGGCGGCCTCGGCGGGCGCTGAGCTGGGCACACATCAGGCCGGCAGCGCCTGCGCCCAGGATGATCACGTCGGTGGAGTGCACGGTGTTACCTCATCAATAGCCGAGGCCGCGTTGCGGCCCATCGCAGGCACGCCAGCGCCTACAGGGACGGCAACTGGCTGGAGGCCTGTGATGATCCTGTAGGGGCTGGCTTGTCTGCGATAGGCTGCAACGCGGCCCGAAAAAATGTCAGACGATGCGGACTTTCAGGGAGCGGCCCTTGATCTTGCCGCTATTCAAGCGTTGCATGGCCTGCTTGGCCAGCGCCCGCTCCACCGCCACAAACGCCTGGAAATCAAAGATCGCAATCTTGCCCACCTGCTTGCCGGGGATACCGGCATCACCGGTCAGCGCACCGAGAATATCGCCCGGGCGCAGCTTGTCCTTGCGCCCGGCTGCGATGCACAGCGTACTCATGATCGGCAGCAGCGGCTCACCGCCCTTGTTCTTGAGACTGTCCAACAGGTCCCAGCGCAGCGGGCTCTTCTGCAAGGCTTCGATGGCCTGGGCGCGATGGCCTTCGGCAGGTGCGACCAGGCTGACCGCGATACCCTTCTCGCCAGCGCGGCCGGTGCGGCCCACGCGGTGCACGTGGATTTCAGCATCACGCGCCAGCTCTACGTTGATGACCATGTCCAGGCCGTCGATATCCAGGCCACGGGCGGCCACATCGGTGGCCACCAGCACCGAGCTGCTGCGGTTGGCGAACATGGTCAGCACCTGGTCGCGATCACGTTGCTCCAGGTCACCGTGCAGCGCCTGGGCCACGATGCCCTTGGCCGTAAGGTGGGCCACCACGTCTTCGCACTGCTGCTTGGTGAAGCAGAATGCCACGCAGGACTGCGGGCGATAATGGCCCAGCACCCGGGTAACCGCTTCAAGGCGCTGTTCGGGAGCGATTTCGATGAAGCGCTGCTCGATCTGGTTGTCGGTATGCAGGCTTTCGACTCTGACCTGCTGCGGGTCGCGCATGAAATCGGCCGCCAGCTGCTTGATGCCAGAGGGATAGGTGGCGGAGAACAGCAAGGTCTGACGGCGCGCTGGGGTCTTGGCGATGATGCTGGCGATGGCATCGAAGAAGCCCATGTCGAGCATGCGGTCGGCTTCGTCGAGGATCAGCGTGTTCAGGCCGCCCAAAACCAGCGTGCCCTTGTCCAGGTGCTGCTGGATGCGGCCCGGGGTGCCGACGATGATGTGCGCGCCGTGCTCCAGAGAGGCGATCTGCGGACCCAGCGACACGCCGCCACACAGCGTCAGGATCTTGATGTTGTCTTCGGCACGGGCCAGGCGACGCAGTTCCTTGGCCACCTGGTCGGCGAGCTCGCGGGTAGGGCA
Organism: Pseudomonas sp. WSY_20; assembly: GCF_043104335.1. Taxonomy (NCBI): domain Bacteria; kingdom Pseudomonadati; phylum Pseudomonadota; class Gammaproteobacteria; order Pseudomonadales; family Pseudomonadaceae; genus Pseudomonas; species Pseudomonas sp. WSY_20. Next base: position 10,162 of record NZ_JBICKP010000007.1, on the reverse strand, counting down.
CAGCACCAGCGCCTGGCAGCCGAAGTACCGAGGGTTGATCGGGTTGAGCAAGCCGATACCGAAGGCGGCGGTCTTGCCGCTGCCGGTCTTGGCCTGGGCGATCAGGTCCTGGCCCTTGAGAATGACCGGCAGGCTCTGGGCCTGGATCGGCGTCATCGAGGTGTAGCCGAGAGTGTCCAGGTTGGCCAGCATGGCGGCGGACAACGGCAAGGTGGCAAAGGCGGTGGAATCGGTGGTCACGAGGCGGGCCTGCGGTGCGAAGCGAAAAATGCTGCACAGTCTACCAGCCCCGACGCCATTCGCCCTAAGACTCCACGTGCTCTTCCGGACGACGGGCACGCCTTCCGTCCGTCGGCGCCAGTTGCAGGAAGATGGCCGCCGCCAGCATGGCCATGATGCCGATGGTGAAGAACGTCAGCTGGAACGCACCCAAGGTGGTTTCCACGCCTTCGGCGCTGCCTGCTGCCGTGAAGCCGCCCAGCAGCGCGCCAGCACAAGCCACCCCCAGGCTCAGCGATAGCTGGGCCACCACCGACAACAAGCTGTTGCCGCTACTGGCGCTGGCATCGTCCAGGTCGATCAGCGTCACCGTGTTCATGGCAGTGAACTGCAGGGAGTTCACGGCGCCCAGCAGGCCCAGTTGCACCAGCAGCAACCAGTACGGGGTCTGCTCGTCCACCAGGCCCAGGCCAGCGAGCAGCACGCCCAGCAGCACCGTGTTGCCAGTCAGGATGATGCGGTAACCGAGCCGTTCGATCAGCGGCCTGGCGACGGACTTGGCGACCATGGCCGCCGCCGCCAAGGGGATCATGCTCATGCCCGCCTGGGCCGGTGAATACCCAAGCGCTACCTGAAGCAGCAGCGGTACCAGGAACGGCAGTGCACCGCTGCCCAGGCGGGCGAACAGGTTGCCCAGGATACCGATGGCGAAGGTACGTACGCGGAACAGGCTGGGAGAGAACAACGGCTCCGGGTCGCGCCCGGCTCGCAGCCAGTAGGCCGCCAGGCAGGCCATGCCGGCGAACAGCAGCAACATGACGCGCAAGTGCGGCAGGTGCAGCTCGCCCAGGCCTTCCATGGCGATGGTGATCAGCACCATCGCGGCGCCGAACAGCAAAAAGCCCGGCCCGTCGAACGTAGTGCGCTCGGCGCCGCGCAGGTCGGGTATGAACTTCCAGACGGCGTAACAGCCCAGCAGGCCGACCGGCAAGTTGAGCAGGAAGATCCAGTGCCAGCTCAGGATCTCCACCAGCCAGCCACCTACCGTCGGGCCCAGCAATGGCCCGAGCAGACCAGGGATGGTGATGAAGCTCATGATGCGCACCAGTTCGGTGCGAGGGTAGGCGCGCAGCACCACCAGCCGGCCGACCGGCAGCATCAGCGCCCCGCCGAGCCCTTGCACGATCCGCGCGAAGATCAGAAAGCCCAGGCTGTTGGCCACTGCGCACAGCAACGAGCCGAAACTGAACAGCAGGATGGCGCTGAAGAAGATGCGCTTGGTGCCGAAACGGTCGGCGATCCAGCCCGAGGCGGGGATCAGCAAAGCCACGGTGAGCATGTACGAAATGATCACACCCTGCATGCGCAAGGGGTCTTCGGCCAGGGAGCGGGCCATGGCGGGCAGCGCGGTGTTGAGAATGGTGCCGTCCAGCGACTGCATGAAGAAGGCGATCGCCACCACCCATGGCAGCCAGCGGGCGGTGATGGGGTCGAGCGGGTTGCGTTCGGGCATGACGTCCTCGTCTGTCTGTACTGGCCTCTCGACGGCAAGCGCCGCGCCTACGGGGCGGGGCAGGCGTGGCTACCGCCGTGAGATGGCCGGCAAAATCCAATCACAATGTCAGCGTCAGCGCTTTGACCAGCGCGCCGGGCAAATGACTCGATCCGGTGCTGCGTTGCCCGTAAGTGCTGGTCGACAGAATCAGCTCCCGCTCGCACGTCAACGCCTCCAGTTGCTCGCCCAGCAGGTTGTACAGGCTGTCATCGAAGCGCATCGTGTTGACCGGCCCCTGGATCTGCCCGTCCTGCACCCAGAACGTGGCGAAGCGGGTCAGGCCGGTCATGCGCGCTGCGGGCAGGTCCGAGTAGTTCAAGTACCACAGGTTGCTGATGTACAGGCCGGTGCCGAGCCGCTCCAGAACCTGTTCACGGGGTAATTGGCCGGGTGCGAGGCTGAGCGCACAGGGCGACTCGTGGCTGTCGGCCCCGTTGGCCAACACCCCGAACTCGGCCGCGCTGCGCGCGCAAACCAGGCGTCGTGCTGGCTTGCCCTGCTCGATCAGCGCCACGTCCAGGCGCGGTGAGCCCTCGTCGGAGAACGCTGGACTCAGTGAGCCGCTGACCTGCTCGGTGAAGCTGATCAGTGGGCTCAGGGTGGCGTCACCGCTGTACAACCGCTGCAGGGCACTGCTGCCGGTCGCCAGGGCCTGCGCCGAGAAGCCACCCCAGCACAGCATGCCGGCGATTTCGTCCATGGCCGCTGGCGCCAGGTAGGCGCGGTAGCTGCCCGGTTGCAGTACCACCGGCGCACGCCCCAGGTAGCCCAACTGCGCCCGAGCCTGACGCAAGCGGGCGGTGAAGTCGTCGGCACGCCATACCTGCCCGGCATAGTTGGCCTTGACCGCCTGGCCGCTCTCGTGGAACAGGCTCCAGTCGATGTTGAAGCTATTGGCCTGGTGCCAGCCAAAGGCGCCGAACGAGCTGGCGAAACCGCGCCAGATCGGGCCTGCGGCATAAATGCCGACCAGGTCCAGGTCACCGGCTTCCTGCTCCAGCAGGGCCAGCACCTCATTCAGGTCGGGCAGGGCATGCGTCTGTTGGCTATCACTGCGCCAGGCACTTTCATCTAGCCTCAGGTACGGGTCTGCCGCCAGTAGCGGCAGCATCTGGCGCAGTTGCGACAGGGCATCGAGCAGGCGCTGGCGGTCCAGGTGCGCATCACCGCTAAGGGTCACTTGTTGCTCAGCCTGACGACCAGCGTGGATCAAGCGCAGGTGAGCACTGGCCTGGCTCACCTCGCCCGCCTGACGAACCTTGGCATGGTTCAAGCGCACGAACTGCGAATGCTCGGCACTCAACCCCAGGGTGTAGTGTTCGCCTGCTTGCAGGGCAGCGCCCAGGGTGTCGATGAGGGATTGGAAGGCCTGTTTCATCATGCATCTCCTCCAAACACGTCGATGGCGCTGAACACGCAAGCTGGCGAGGCGTGCCCAACCCGGATCACCTGGTTGGGCTCGCCCTTGCCACAATTGGGCGTCCCCAGGACCTGGAAGGTGCTGCGGTCGCCGACGGCGGCCAGGTTGCGCCAGAACCGTGCGGAGATGCCGCGATAGTTGGGGTTCTTCACGATGCCCTTGAGTTCGCCATTTTCGATCAGTTGGCCCCATTCGCAGCCGAACTGGAACTTGTTGCGCGCATCGTCGATGGACCAGGACCGGTTGGTGCGCATCAGGATGCCATGCTCGATACCTGCGATCAGCTGATCCAGGGACTGGTCGCCCGGCTCTATGTTCAGGTTCGCCATGCGGTCGATCGGCGCCCGGTTCCAGCCGCAGGCGCGGCTATTGGCCACGCCGCCAAGACCAGAGCGGAACTGGGAAAGGGCACCGCCCAGCGGGCGCAGCAGCACGCCGTCCTGAATGAGAAATTGCTTGCTGGCCGGCGTGCCATCGTCGTCGTGGCTGTAGCTGGCCAGCTCTTCGTTCAAGGTCGGGTCGAAGGTTACGTTCAGCAGGGAAGAGCCGTACTGCAACTGGCCAAAGTCACTGGCTTTGACGAAGCTGGTACCGGCGTAGTTGCGCTCATCGCCCAGGATGCGGTCCATCTCCAAGGGGTGGCCGATGGATTCGTGGATCTGCAGCATCATCTGGTCAGGCATCAACAGCAGGTCGCGTACGCCGCTGGGCGTGTTCGGCGCCTGCAGCAATTGCAGGGCCTGGTCGGCAACCTGCCGGGCCGAGCCCCTCAGGCCGCAGCGCTCGATGATTTCGAAGCCGCCCTGCTGACCGAAGTTCTCCCTGCCCAGGCTGCGGCTCTGGCTGTCCTGGCCATCGCTGGCCGTCACGGCCAGGCCAGGGAACAGAAAGCGCTGGGCCTGGCGCAGTTCGGCACCGGCCGAGTTCAGGTAAGTCTGCTCGACCAGGCTCATGCCAAGGCTTGCCTGCCAGTCCACCAGGCGCGAGTCCGACGGCACGCTGGCCGACTCTTCGGCGAGCAAGCCGAGGCAGTCGGCAAGGCCCGGCATCGGTTGGTCGAAATGAGGCGAAAGGTAATCGTGGCGCCCGGTCGGCACAGGCTGTTCGCGCAGGTCCAGCAGGCTGTAGCGGGCAATCTGTCGAGCGAGGGTTTCAGCCTGCTCCAATGCGCGCTGCAGGCCACTCTGGGACAGATCGGCCGTGGCGGCGTAGGCCTCCACACCGTTGATGCGCACGGTCAGCATGGCGCCCTCGTCCTGGCTCAAGGCAGGCGGTTCGGCGACGTTGCGGCGCACGGACAATGCCTGGTGCGACTGCCTGACATGGCGCAAGGAAAACAGATCGGCCGTGCTGCGCAGGGCGGCGAAGCGCTGGCGCAGCAGGGTGCTGGAATCGAACATGGACAAGCCTCCGGATACACGGTGGCTCCCTGGAACCACGCGCTGGGCAATGCCGAGACGGGCCGCGCTGCGGGCTCGGGCAATGCCGGGTCATTATGGCAGCCTACTGATGTGCTGGTCAGGCATTAACGGGCGTTTGCGTTGCGGCGAACTCTGAGTCGGCTTCTTTTTGAATCGCAGCCTTGAGCACTGCGTGCAAATGCACGGCCACAGGGTGCGCGGTGTCTGTCAACAGGTAGATGCCGTGCGCGGGAAGCGTCGGCAGGTCCTGGTCATGCAAAAAAACGAGCGAGTCGTCGGCTTCGAGTTCCTCGACGATGCCAACTGCCAGGCCACTTTTGACACAGGCCAGTACCGCATGCCAGTTGGCACTTTCCAGCAGGATACGGTACGCAATGCCTTCGGCTTTCAATGCCTGTACCGCTGCCTCCCGGTAGGGACAGCCCTTTAGCTGCAATGCCAGAGGTAGCGGGCGGCTGTGATCGCGGATGAAGCCCTTCGCGGCGGCCCAACGGGGTTTTGTGGGGCGCAGCCAGTCACCCTGTTGGATGTGCTCGCTGCTGACCGCCACGGCCAGGTCCAGTTGCTGCCTGGCAAACAGGTCCAGCAACTGCGCGCTGGAGCACGCCACAGCTTCCAGCTCCATCTTCGGATTACTGGCAACGAATACCGGCAGGCATTCACTCATGAGCGTGGCGGCATAGCCATCCGGTACCCCCAGACGGACTTTGCCTGTCAGTTGCCGGGGGGACAGCGTCGCCAGCAGCTTGTCGTGGGCGATCAGAAAGCGTGTCGCCTCGCCCAGTAGATGCCGGCCTGCGGGGGTGAGCTCCACTGCCTGGTTGCTGCGCGCAAACAGCTGTTGGCCAACCTGCTCTTCGAGCTTCTGTATCTGCGTGGTCACCGCTGAAGGACTGCGATGGACATAGTCTGCCGCTGCGTTGAAACGACCGAGTCGAGCCACGGCCTGAAAAGTTCGCAACACATTGATATCTAGACCTTTGCCCATGAAACCACCTGATTTGGTTGGATCGAATCAGCACTTCGATTTAATCAACTGTACAGGCTTTATACCCCTTCCTAAGGTGAGGTCAACGAATGTCCAACTGCCGAAATGCCTAGGCAGCGGGCACCGGATAACAGCGTGCCTGCGCTCTGCGCCTAGCCAAGAGGCTGAGTTTGTTTAATGAGCGCTTGGCTGATCGGGTAGAGGTGGGTGGCCGTAAATCCACTCTTTACCATCGCCCGCGTCATTTGGAGGTGTAGAGATGCAACATAACTGGCCCTCCCACATTTTCCTGCAAACAACCTTTGTCCTGTCCTGGAGTTCCGGTTTCATTGGCGCCCGGCTCGGCACGCAGGATGCAGGCGCAGTGAACTTGCTGTTCTGGCGCTTCCTGTTGGTCAGTCTTTGTTTATTGCCGTTTGTTTTGCATCGATTACGTAACCTGTCCTGGGCGCAAGTTCGCTACAACGCGGTCATCGGCTTCCTGGCTCAGTTCGCTTACCTGATCAGTGTCTACATTGCCATACGCGGTGGCTTGCCTGCGGGGATAGCCGCCATCATCTGCGCGCTGCAGCCCCTGATCACGGCGGCGATGGGTAGTGCGGATCAGCAGGAGCGAAGCGGCAGGCAGGAGTGGCTTGGGCTGGTACTCGGGTTTGCCGGGGTCAGTGTGGTGATTCTTGGTGAGTACAGCCTGTCTTCCACTCGGCTCGAGCTATGGCTGTATGCGCTGCCGCTGATTGCCGCGATCACGTTATCGATCGCCACCCTTTACCAACGGCGACAGTCGGTCATGGGCACGGATCACAGTAAAGAGGGCTTGTTGATGCCGCTCTTCCTGCAATCGAGCGCGACGCTGGTACTGCTCAGTGTCACAGGAGTGCCGTTGCGCCTGATCGAGCTGCCCAGCAGTGCTCAGGTATGGGTGGCGGTGGCGTGGTTGACCTTGTTTTCGACCTTCATCGCCTACCTGAGCCTGTGGATACTCTTGACCAAACTGTCGGCAACACGGGTGTCCGCGTTGGTTTACCTGGAACCCCCTGTAACGCTCATTTGGGCGGCGTTGATGTTCGGCGATGCCATTCATTGGACGACCTACCTGGGTATCGCGATAGTCGCCACTGGCATTGCCATCACCCGCACCGCTCGACGTGTGCCGTCAGCAGGGGAGTGCCCGCAACGATGAGCGGGCCAAGGCCACTTTCTAGAACCACTCTTGTTGCATGTTCAAGCTGGTGTCATCGCGCGCTTCAAGCAAGGCCAGGTCTGCATGGCAGCCCGGTATTTCGCAGGTCAGGAAATACCGGGCTGCCTGCAGCTTGCCGAGGTAGAAGTCGCGGTCAGCCGCGGCGCGCTGAAGCAGACCGAGTTCGGCATGAATCGCCTGTTCCAGCCAGCGCCAGCCAATCACGCAATGGCCGAAGACCTTGAGGTAAAGGGCCGAGTTGGCCAGGGCGCCGGCGACCTTGCCCTGGGCCAGGTCGCCGAGCAGGGCAAGGGTGACACCTTGCAAGCGATTGACCAGCTGTTCCAGTGGCTGGCGCAGCGGGTCGAGGTTGGGGTGATGGCTGGCGCGCTCACCAGTGACAGCGATCAGGCGCATCAACTGCTTGAGGCCGGCACCCCCGTTCTGGGCCAGCTTGCGGCCCAGCAGATCGAGCGACTGGATGCCCTCGGTCCCTTCGTGGATGGGGTTCAGGCGATTGTCACGGTAATACTGCTCGACCGGGTACTCCCGGGTGTAGCCGTGGCCGCCGAGAATCTGGATGGCCAGTTCGTTCGCTTTCAGGCAATACGCCGAGGGCCAGGATTTGACGATGGGCGTCAACAGGTCGAGCAGCGCCTGGGCCTGCTGGCGAGTGTCTTCATCGGGCGCCGTGTGGGTGTCGTCGAACAGGCGCGCCGCATACAAGCCCAGGTCGAAAGCGCCTTCCACATAGGCCTTTTGCGCAAGCAGCATCCTTTTGACATCGGTGTGCTCGATGATCGGGATGGCCGGGGTTTGCGGGTCCTTGTTTTCGGCTGATCGGCCCTGTGGGCGCTGCCGCGCATAGTCCAGCGAGTACAGGTAACCGGCGTAACCGAGCATGACCGCGCCCATGCCGACGCCGATGCGTGCTTCGTTCATCATCTGGAACATGCAGGCCAGGCCTTGATGTGGCTGGCCGACCAGATAGCCCACGCACTGGCCGTTGTCGCCGAAGTTCAGCGCCGTGGACGTGGTGCCGCGCCAGCCCATCTTGTGAAACAGCCCCGCCAGCACTACGTCATTGCGCGAGCCCCGGCTGCCGTCGGGCCCGACCAGGTACTTGGGCACGATGAACAGCGAGATGCCTTTGACCCCCGGTGGGGCATCCGGCAGTTTGGCCAGGACCATGTGCACGATGTTTTCCGACAGCTCATGGTCACCGCCGGAGATGAAAATCTTGTTGCCCCGGAGCCGGTAGCTGCCGTCACCGGCCGGTTCTGCGCGGGTGCGGATGTCAGCCAGCGATGAGCCGGCGTGGGGTTCGGTCAGGGCCATGGTGCCGAAGTAGCGGCCCTCGATCATCGGCTGCAGGTACAGGCGCTTTTGTTTTTCGCTGCCGAAGCTCTCGATTAGGTTGGCCGCGCCCATGGTCAGAAACGGGTAGGCGGTGGTGCCGGCGTTCGCCGCCTGAAAATGGGCAAAGCAGGCTTGTGACACCAGGCTGGGCAACTGCATGCCCCCGACCTCGAAGTCGCGGTTGGCGTTGAGGAACCCGGCTTCAAGAAAAGCATCCACGGCAGGCTTGACCTCGGGAATCAGCTCGGCGCGGCCGTCTACGTAGCGCGGTTCGTTTTCGTCAGCTTTGCGGTTGTGGGGGGCGAAATATTTCTCGGCGATGGTGCGCGCGGTGGTCAGCGCAGCGTCGAAGGTTTCACGGCTGTGCTCGGCAAAGCGCGGGCGTTGGGTCAGGGCTTCGGCGTCGAGGACTTCGTAGAGCTCGAAGGCCAGGTTGCGAGGGCTGAGCAGGGTCTCGGGCATGGGGCGGTCCTAGAGCGGGCTTGGTGCGAGTCTAGGATTGGCCGAACAGGGCTGGCTACCATGATTGATTCAGATGATGTTCAGTCACAGATTCTCGTATTTGGAACGTCTGATGTTGGTTGACGGGGCGAAGGGGCTGGGTTGAGTGAGCGTCAAGAGAAGCAGGTGTTCATAGTAATATTGCAGCACCTTTGAGATCAAAAGGCATGCATCTGTCAGCCTTGGCACCTTTCAAGCTCTGATGTTCCACTGACGGCATGAAGAATTTGAGGCATCAGAGACTTGTTCGTAGAAGACAGCATGAAGCTAGCTTCCTGCGTGCGTTGCAGAAACTTCCTACGACCGCGGTGATGGAAAATGAGATAGATATTGAATCTTCACTGTGGTGGAGGAATTTCATGGACAGGATTTGTGAGTGGCGAGACGTCTGGAAAGAAGAGTTAGAGAAGGTTGAAGATCCTTTTTTTGCTTGTTCGGTAGTTCAGAAAGCTTTGCTGGAAAATACCACCCTGAGTGGGCTGCGTGATTTCCAGAAGGCTTGTGATCTGCCGCCTGGGCGTCCTCTGCTGCAGGCTGATATCGAGCGAGCTTTGAAGCTGGTAGAGGACGGCAGGTGGTTTGTTATTCGGGAGAAACCAATTTCTCCGATTGATATAGCGCGTTACCCTCGCTTGAGATGGGCGGAATCAAAGCTGGACCTACTGCTATCTGAGAGCAAATACCCAGAGGTTAAAGGCCCTGGAAAGTGGAAAATATTCAGTATTGATACAAATTTACTGTGGTCGGGTGTGGCATTGGCCGCAAACTTTTTAACATCTCGAGGGGATGAGGGGCGTCTTTTTCCGAGCGAGGGGAAAGACTATGCCAATACCCGTAGGCTTGTAAGTCAGAGGTGGGTACCGTTGGGTGAAAATGAGCGGAGTTTCGTCAGGTTATCGGCTATACATCGATATGGCGATGTACGACGGATAACGCAGAACTATGTACAGGCTGACGATGCATGGGCGATCACGGGGCAGTCTTGGCACTGGCGTCCTGTGGTGCCTGACGAGGAGTATGAGTACAGAAGGGGCGCCTATTGATGGTCTCAAATATGAATAAGCCACGATCAATATACTTGTTTTGGGCAAGTATGGATGCTTTTTATATTGTTTTGTACATCTTGCGTAGTGCCGCCCGAGGCGCAATACCTTTTTGGTCAGATTTGAACAGTGGTCTTGAAGTGGTGCGGAGTTGGGGTGGTCCAGGGTTCGTGATTTGGGTCGGGCTGTTTTTACAGCTTTCAGTTATTGTTACGTGTGTGAGTTTTTTTAAGTATCAAAAATTCGCGGTGTTTTTGGCGGTAGTGCAGATGCCACTCAGATTGTTCTTCATTGTTCCGTCAATTTCGGTGGTTTTGCTCTTACCTATGGTAGTTGCTGGCATCAATAACTGGATGTGGGTTGGGTTGTTGATTGCCTCAGAGGCGATTAAGGGATGGAGTATCTGGCGGCTTTGGCGTACCTCTGGATCGCCCATCTTGGAAAGATAGTATGGCCGATGCCGCGGGCGGCGT
>NZ_JBICKP010000079.1:0-340 GCF_043104335.1 Pseudomonas sp. WSY_20 | reverse complement strand
TAAGAGCGACGTGCGAATTTTCGGCGAATGTCGTCTTCACAGTATAACCAGATTGCTTGGGGTTATATGGTCAAGTGAAGAAGCGCATACGGTGGATGCCTTGGCAGTCAGAGGCGATGAAAGACGTGGTAGCCTGCGAAAAGCTTTGGGGAGTCGGCAAACAGACTGTGATCCAGAGATCTCTGAATGGGGGAACCCAGCCAGCACAAGCTGGTTATCTTGTACTGAATACATAGGTGCAAGAGGCGAACCAGGGGAACTGAAACATCTAAGTACCCTGAGGAAAAGAAATCAACCGAGATTCCCTTAGTAGTGGCGAGCGAACGGGGACCAGCCCTTA
>NZ_JBICKP010000078.1:0-26763 GCF_043104335.1 Pseudomonas sp. WSY_20 | reverse complement strand
CTGAACACCCTGAAGCAACAAAAAAAGCGACCTTAGGGTCGCTTTTTTTACGCCTGCAGTTCAGTCTCTGTAGACGCTGTTCAGGCTCGCGCAGCCTGGCCATTCAAGCCTTGGCGCTCTTCGGCCCGCAGGGTCAGTACCTCGAAACCTTCGTCCGTCACGGCCACCGTGTGCTCCCATTGTGCTGACAGGCTGCCGTCACGGGTCACCACGCTCCAGCCATCCTTGAGCGTGCGGGTGCCACGCCCGCCCTGGTTGATCATGGGCTCGATGGTGAACACCATGCCTGGCTTGAGCCTCATGCCCATGCCGCGCTGACCCACATGCAGCACCTCCGGCGCTTCATGCATCTGCTGGCCAATGCCATGGCCACAATACTCACGGACCACGCTGTAACCTGCGGCCTCGGCATGAGCCTGTACGGCGTGGCCAATGTCACCCAGGGTCGCGCCGGGTCGCACTTGCTCGATGCCTTTCCACAGCGCCGCGTAGGTGGTGTCGACCAGGCGCCGGGCTTCATCATCGATCTGCCCAATGGCATACATCTTCGAAGAGTCAGCGATGTAACCGCCTTGCTCCAGCGTGATGTCGACGTTGACGATCGAACCTTCTTCAAGGACTTCATGGGCGTCTGGCATGCCATGGCACACGACATGATCGACCGAGGTGTTGAGCGCAAAGGGGAAGCCGTACTGACCTTTGCTTGCCGGCCTGGCCCTCAAGGTCTGGACGATGAAGTCTTCGGCGTGGTCATTGATCTGCAGGGTGGTGACGCCTGGACGTATGAACCTGTCGAGTTCGGCGAACACCTGTGCAAGCAGTTGACCCGCGCGGCGCATCAGGTCGAGCTCGGCGGGGGATTTGATGATGACCTTGGACATAAACGCGAACAATCACTCCAGCTAGAATGCCTCAGAGCATAGACCCACGGCATACCCACATGCCAGCCTCGAGCACGAGTGCGACACTTGGGCGTGGATGAATTTCCTGTCGCCACCTGCTGTTTTCGGTACGACATGAGGCGCACGAAAGGGGGATCTTCCAGGTCATGGCACATGGCCGTTGCCTGGTTGATGAATAACGATTCACTTGCTGAACTTACTTACTCAAACCCGCTCCTATGCCGGTAGCCATTGGTGAGGGCCGCCTGCTAAGCTCGCGGCCTCTACCCTGATTGCCCTTATGGCGCATGAACAAGGAATTAGCATGAAACAGCATCGTTTGGCGGCTGCGGTTGCCCTGGTAGGCCTGGTACTGGCTGGTTGTGATCAGCAGGCCAGCAGCCCCGAACTGAAAACGCCTGCGCAGAAAGCTTCCTACGGCATTGGCCTGAACATGGGCAAGAGCCTGGCACAAGAAGGCATGGATGACCTTGATTCCAAGGCGGTAGCGCTGGGTATCGAGGATGCCGTTGGTAAGAAAGAGCAGCGCCTGAAGGACGAAGAGCTGGTAGAAGCCTTCACTGCCTTGCAAAAGCGTGCCGAAGAGCGCCTGGCCAAGGCCAGCGAAGAGGCGGCCACTGCGGGCAAGAAATTCCTTGAGGAAAACGGCAAGAAGCAAGGCGTGGTGACCACCGCCTCGGGCCTGCAATACGAGGTGATCAAGAAGGCCGATGGCCCGCAGCCCAAGCCAACCGATGTAGTGACAGTTCACTATGAAGGCAAGTTGATCGACGGCAAGGTCTTCGACAGCTCCGTCGAGCGTGGCAGCCCGATCGACCTGCCGGTCAGTGGCGTGATCCCAGGTTGGGTCGAAGCCTTGCAATTGATGCACGTTGGCGAGAAGTACAAGTTGTTCATCCCTGCTGACCTGGCGTACGGCGCCCAGAGCCCGAGCCCATTGATTCCGGCCAATTCGGTTCTGGTGTTCGACCTGGAACTGATCGCGATCAAGGACCCCGCGCAGCTGCAAGGCGGTGAGCCTGAGGCCGAGGCACCGGCTGAAGCACCGGCTGAAGCACCGGCTGAAGCACCTGCTAAGTAAGCGGTATTTCGGTTGAAACGAGCGCGCCGTCCTCACGGAGAGTTCGGCTCACTCAATCCCATTGGGGCCGCTTTGCGGCCCCAATGGTTTGTGTGGCGAAGCCAGATCCTAGAGATCCTACGCCACCGATTCGGCGTCCCGGCAGGGCCGTTCCTACACGGGTACAGCGTAATCCTCCTGCACGGGTGCCTGATAACACTCAGAGCCGTACTGAACCAGTGGCGAGGCTGCCTTGCAGTACCTACGTGTTCAGGCATACCCCATTCGAACCTGCCCCGGCACACACTGTCCGAACAAGGACAGGCACCCATTGTAAGCTGCGTCTGAAATTACGGTCCTAGGGCGGACCTGCGCAGTGAGCTGTAACCGCTGTGTAAAAAATGCCCGATCTTGTCCGGCGCCTTGTTTATGGGCCAACGGGCTCAAAAACGTCCCCCTGTTCACAAGGTTATCCACAATAAATGTGGATAACCTTTTCCGTCTGGAGGCACCATGAATGCACCTTGGAATTTCGCGCGCTTCCTGCCCCTGGCCGAGCGCCTGCTCAGTCGTGGGCGCTTGCCAGCGCTGCTGTTTGCCGTGGCCCGCAAAGGGCCACGCTTGGGCAAGCTGCGCGAAGACGTGAAGTTGATGCAGGCCCTGTGTCTGGCCTGGTGGCGTGGCGAATACCGGGCGATCAACCGCAAGGCATTGATTACGATCGTTGCCGGCCTGCTGTATTTCGTAAGCCCCATCGATGCCATCCCTGACTGGTTGCTGGGCGTAGGCTTTCTGGATGACATCGCCGTGCTGGGGTGGGTGCTCAAGACCGTTTCCGATGAACTGGAGCGCTTCAAGGCCTGGCGAGACAGCCAGTCCCCAGAGCGGCTGCAGGTGGTAGAGCGTCTTCCAGCTACCCCCGAAGACCTGCGTCTGGAGCGTGAAATCCCTTGAGGCGTGAGTGACACAGGGATCCCCTGGAAGGGCTCGACTGCAAAGATCCTGAACTTGGTCATATAATTGGCACATGAAACACGCCAATGGATTACCTCCAGTAATCCTCTCGAAGGGGTTTTGCAATGGATATTCAGGTCATCAGCCGGGACGGTCAACCCGAGTATGCCGTCGTAGCGTGGGAAGACTACCAAGCGCTGCTCAAAGCGGCAGGGCAGGCCCCAGCGAATACTCCGGCATCTGCACCTGTGCAAGAAAACGACTCGCACGCCGCCCTGCCTGCCTTTGCCGACGTTGGGGCCATACGCCGGGACAAGGGTATCGCCGCCGAGCACCTGGCCCGCAATGTGGGCGTCAGCCCGGCCTACCTGGCGATGATCGAATCGGGTGAGCGGCAGCCCGACGCCGCCATTCGCCGTGCGCTGGCCTGGCACCTGGGTGTGCCTGGCTGGAGCGAGGCTTCATGAGTCAGGTCAGGATCAGCCGCCAGCATTGGGACAACCTGCTGGGCGAGCTGGATCTGGCCCGACGCCAACGTCATTTGCTGACCTACCGAGCGCTCATCGAACGCCTGCAACTGCCAAGCCCTGCCATGCAGACCCTGACCGCGGCGCTTGAGTACCTGGCGGTGCTGGATGCGCGTGCCGAACAACCCCTGCGCAGTTCACTGGTGATCAGCCAGGGTGCCAGCCGTTTGCCGCGCACCGGCTTCTTTGAGTGTGTGGAGCGGCTGGGGCGCTTCACAGGGCCTGTCGATGGCATGGAGGCCGCGTCCTGGCATGCCTCTGAGGTCGCGCGCGTATTCGAATACACGTACCCCGACCCCGCCTGACCAAGCACAGCGCGCGTTCATCGGCGCTGTGCCATCCAGTCATTGGCCAGTCGCACCTATCAATGACCCAAAAGAAAAGCCGGGCATCAATGAGCCCGGCTTTTGATTACACATCAGGGAGGGTGGCGAATGATTCGTCCCTCCCCAGGGTCTGGCGCTACTTTTTAGCCACCTTGGTACTGGCGCTGAGGTAATCGATCAGGATGCGCCCGGTTTCCGACAGGTAGGCGTCGTCTTCCGGCTTGGTGTTTTCATCCTCGGCCGGCAGTGCATCCTCGTCTTCTTTTTTCAGCTCCTTGAGCGGTTCTTCACCCTTGGCCTTGCGGCGGATGTTTTCCAGTGCCAGCTGCTTGGCCTCGACTTCATCGTGGCGCGCCCGGCGTGCCTGCTCGTTGAGGCTGACAGTCTTCTCGGTCATCAGTTTCTGGGTCAATGCCAGACGGTCGCGGATGTAGATGAACTCGGCATCCTTGTCGCTGCGCGCCTGGTGTTGAGCCTTAAGCTGGGCCAGGTAAGGCTTGAAGGGGTCTACCGCAGGCTTGACGACCGGGCGGATGGTGTCCCACGGCATCGCTTCGGGCAGGGCGCTTTCGCCGATTTCCTTGGTGTCGATGATCGACGGGTAGTCGATGTCCGGCAATACACCCTGGTGCTGGGTGCTCTGCCCGGAAACGCGGTAGAACTTGGCCAGGGTCAGCTTGAGCTCGCCATGGTTGAGTGGCTGGATGGTCTGCACGGTGCCCTTGCCGAAGGTCTGGCCGCCAATGATCAACGCGCGGTGATAATCCTGCATGGCGCCGGCGAAAATCTCCGATGCCGAGGCGGACAAGCGGTTGACCAGCAACGCCAGCGGCCCCTTGTAGAAGGCACCTGGGTTTTCATCTTCAAGCACATCGACACGGCCATCGCTGTTGCGTACCAGTACGGTGGGGCCTTTTTCGATGAACAGGCTAGTGAGCTCGGTCGCTTCCTGCAGCGAGCCACCGCCGTTGTTGCGTAAATCGATGACCACGCCGTCGACTTTCTCTTTTTGCAGCTCGGTCAGCAGCTTCTTCACGTCACGCGTGGTGCTCTTGTACTCCGGGTCACCTGCGCGGTAGGCCTTGAAGTCGAGGTAGAACGCCGGGATCTCGATGATGCCGAGTTTGTAGTCACGCCCGTCCTGCTTGAGCTTGAGCACGGACTTCTTGGCCGCCTGCTCTTCAAGCTTGACCGCTTCACGCGTGATCGACACGATCTTGCTGGTCTGGTCGCTGGGGGCGTTGCTCGCCGGGATGATTTCCAGGCGTACCACCGAGCCCTTGGGGCCACGAATCAGCTTGACCACTTCGTCCAGGCGCCAGCCGACGACGTCGACCATTTCCTTGTTGCCCTGGGCTACGCCGATGATCTTGTCAGCCGGCGCGACCTGCTTGGTCTTGGCCGCAGGACCGGCGGGCACCAGGCGCACGATTTTGACCTGATCGTTGTCGCTTTGCAGTACCGCGCCGATCCCTTCAAGCGACAGGCTCATGTTGATGTCGAAGTTTTCGGCGTTGTCAGGCGACAGGTAGTTGGTGTGCGGATCGTACGACTGGGCAAAGGTATTGATGTACGCCTGGAAGATGTCTTCCGCCCGGGTCTGATCCAGACGTGCCAGCTGATTCTTGTAGCGCTTGATCAGGGTTTCCTGAATCTGCTTGGGCTCTTTGCCAGCGATCTTCTGGCGCAGCACCTCGTCCTTGACGCGTTTACGCCACAACTCGTCCAGGGCAGCCTGGTCCTTGAGCCAAGGCGCGTCCTTGCGGTCGATCAGCAAGGTCTCATTGACGGTGAAGTCGATCTTGTCCACGCCCCTGTTGAGCTCGGCCAAGGCGAAGTCCAGGCGCTGCTTGACCCGGTCCAGGTAGCGCTTGTAGATGGTGAAGCCAGGGTCGAGGTTGCCGCTTTTGAGGAAGTCGTCGAATTGCGTCTTCCACTTGTCGAACTCGGCGATGTCGGCGGCGGTGAAATAGCTGCGTGCCGGGTCCAACAGCTTGATGTAGCTGTCGTAGATGATGACCGAACGGGCGTCATCCAACGGCGGCTTGCTGTAGTGATGGCGCTTGAGCAGCTCCACCACGTTGAGGCTGGCGACGATTTCGTCGCGGTCCGGTTGCAGGCTATCCCATTTGTTGGCGGCCGCCGCATTGCCGCCGAGCGTAAGGCTGCCAAGGCCGATCATCAGTGCCAGGGCGGTGCTAGGTAGGAAATGCTTCATGCTGATTCGACGTGGGGGCAATTGATCACGCATAGTAGGCCGTCTTTTCCGTTCGCCGGTTCCATAAAACCGGGCGCATACTGCAAAAAGCCTGGGCACGGGTGCCCAGGCTCGGTCATATGATTCAACTATGGAGGCACTGTGAAGGCATTGCAAGGCGTTGACGGACATGTCACCTGGGTCGAAGCCGAACGTCCTGCGTGTGATGCAGGACAAGTACGCATCCGGGTCGCGGCTGCGGGGTTGAACCGTGCCGATTTGCTGCAGATGAAAGGGCTCTATCCGCCGCCGCCCGGCGCCAGCCCCTACATGGGCCTGGAATGTGCCGGTGTGATCGCAGAAGTGGGGGCCGGGACAGCCTGGCAGGTGGGCGACAGGGTGTGCGCACTGCTGGCCAGCGGTGCCATGGCCGAGGAAGTGATCGTTGATGCGCGGCACGTTCTGCCCGTGCCCGAAGGGCTCAGTCTGCATGAAGCGGCGGCCCTGCCGGAAGTCTACGCCACGGCGTGGCTGAACATCTTCCAGCTGGGCGGCGTCAAGGCCGGCGAGAAGGTGCTGGTGCACGCCGGTGCCAGCGGCGTGGGGTCGGCTGCCATTCAGCTGTGCAAAGCGTTCGGCAACAGCGTGTGGGTCAGCGTCGGTTCAGCCGAGCGACTGGCGTATTGCCAGGCCTTGGGCGCGGCAGGGGGCGTTGTGCGCAACCAGAACCTCGATGACCTGGAAGCCATCGGCCCATTCAATGTGATTCTCGACCCGGTCGGCGCCAGCTATGGCGAGCTCAACCTCAAGCTGCTGGCCCGCGACGGGCGCTGGGTGATCATTGGCGTGATGGGTGGACGCAAGTTCGAACTGGATCTTGCCCAGGTCATGGCCAAGCGGGCGCAGATTACAGGTTCGACCTTGCGCAACCGTGACGATGCGTTCAAGGCCGAACTGTTGAGTGACTTGCGCCAGCAAGTCTGGCCGCTGTTCGCCGAAGGCCGGTTGTCACCGCAGTTGGTCGATACCTATCCGGTGGAGTTCGCCCAGGCAGCCTACGCCGAACTCGAGACCAACCAGGTGTCCGGCAAGCTGGTCATGATCATCGACCCAAGCCTGGCCTAGTGCCGGACCCGTTTGACTGCTCGCTCACTGGCGTCATGGCGCCCTGATGGGCCCTTAAGCCTGCCCGAGCGCAGGCTTGAGGGGAGGCAGGGCAAGTGTTTGGCACTGAACAGCGAGCGCGGGTTCAGTGCCAGCTCAAGATAGGCCAACCGTGAGCTTGCGCATGCTCGCGCAACACCGGGTCCGGGTTCACGGCACAAGGGTGATCCACCTTCAGCAACAGGGGCAGGTCATTGCGCGAGTCCGAATAGAAGCTCGCGCCCTCCAGGTTTTCCTGCTCCTGGTCCAGCCAGGCCAGCAAGCGGGTGATCTTGCCTTCCCGGTAAGTGAGTACGCCGTGGGTCCGGCCGGTATAGACGCCGTTGTGGGCGTCCAGATCGATGGCCAGGTATTCGTCCACGCCCAGGCGCGCAGCAATCGGCCCAACCAGGTGTACGCCTGACGCCGAGATGATCAGCACCCGGTCCCCGCGCTTGCGATGCTCGGCAATGCAGCGGCAGGCATCGCCGAAAATGATCGGTTCGATAACCTCTTCCACCCACGGCTCGACCAGGTGTGCGACTTCTTCCAGGGTCCGCCCGGCAATCGGCTCCAGGCTGAATGCCATGTAGTCTTCCATCGCCAGTTCGCCTTTGCCGTAGGCCTCCATCAGCGCGTGGTCACGGCGCAAGAACGTCTCGCCATCCACCCATCCCAGCCGTGCCATGTGTTCGCTCCACAGTGACGCGCAGTCGCCGTGGATCAGGGTTTCGTCCAGATCGAAAATGGCTAGCGCCATACATGCATCTCCTTAAGCCACTTCCCGTAGCGCACTGGGGTCTATCGACACGCTGACCCGCTGCCCATCGGCATGCAGGTCGGCCGGCGAGCGGTTGAGCACATCCACCACCAGCTCTACCTCACGCACCTGCACCCGATAACGTATCACGTTGCCCAGCAGGCTGTGACTGCGCACCTGGGCGTCGAGTTCGCCGTGCAGGCCCAGCGTGATGGATTCGGGGCGTATGGCCAGACGCCCGGAGACAGGGCGCTGCAACAGGCGGCTGGCACTGTCGGCATCGAGGAGGTTGTAATTGCCGATGAAGCCGGCGGCAAACAGGTCCACCGGGGCCGTGTAGAGGGTCTCTGCATCGCCGCTTTGCACGATACGGCCCTGATTCATCAGGAAGATGCGGTCCGACAGCGTCAAGGCTTCTTCCTGGTCATGGGTAACGAAGATCGTGGTCAAGCCCAGTTCCCTCTGGATGGCGCGAATCTGCTCACGCAGGTGTTTGCGAATGCGCGCATCGAGTGCCGAAAGCGGCTCATCGAGCAACAGCAGTCGGGGCCGGGTGACCAGGGAGCGGGCCAGGGCGACGCGCTGGCATTGCCCGCCAGACAATTGATGAGGGTAACGTGCGGCGAAGTCATTCAATTCCACCAGCTGCAATGCCTCTCGCACCCTTGCCTGGCTCTCATCACCCCTGACCTTCTGCATGCGCAGCCCGAAGGCAACGTTCTGCTCCACCGTCATGTTGGGAAACAGCGCATAACTCTGGAACACCATACCGATGCCGCGCTTTTGCGGGCTCTGCGGCACGATGTCAATGCCGTCGAGCAGGATCTGCCCGCTGTCGACCGGCGTGAGCCCGGCGATGCAGCGCAGCAGCGTGGACTTGCCGCACCCTGAAGGGCCGAGCAGAGTGATGAACTCGCCCCGTTCGATCTGGCAGTCGATCTGGCTGAATACCGGGCTACCGGCGTAGCTTTTTTGCAGGTTGCGTACGCTGACGTAGCTCATCTCAGGTCTTGTCCTTGTTCAGGCGATTGGCGACCCACGTCAAAATCAGCACGAAGGCGAAATAGGAAATCACCAGCGCACTGTTGAAGTGGCCGCTGCTGTTGCGCATGTTGTTGAGGTAGACCTGCAGGGTTTCGTAGCGCGTGCCCACCAGCAGGTTGGCGAACACGAACTCCCCGAACAGGAACGAGAACGACAGCAACAGGGCCACCATCAGGCCTTTGCGCAGGTTGGGGAGTACCACCAGCAAAGCCGCCTGCCAGGTGCTGGCGCCCAGCAATTGCGCCGCGTCCATCAGGTCGCGCAGGTTGATGGCCTGCAAGTTGTTGGTGATGGCCCGGTACATGAAGGGCAGGGCAATGGTGAAGTAGCAGCCGATCAGGATCCACGGTGTCCCCACCATGGCCATCGGCCCACTGCCATACAGTTGCAGCAACCCCACCGACGACACCACAGGTGGCACGGCAAACGGCAGCAGGATCAGGACATTCATCAACGCGTCGAGCCGGGGGAAGTGATAATGCACCACGAACAGCAGCGGCAGGATCAGCACCACCGATAGCAGCAACGCACCAACGCACACCAGCAACGACTGGCCGAACGCTGCCAGAAAGCGCGGCTCGCTCCACAACGCCACGTACCACTTCAGGGTCAGGCCGCTGGGTAGTAGAGTGGCCGACCAACTGGTGGCCAGGGAGTAGAGCAGGGTGCCGGCCAGTGGCATCAGCAGAATGAGAAACAGCAGGTAGACCACGGCGCGGTGGTACCAGCCGCCGCTACGGGAATCAGCGCGCATGGTAGCTCCTTTTCAACAACCATTGATGCACCACGGTGACCACTGTCATCAGCCCGACCAGCACCATTGCCAGGGCACTGGCAAGGTTCGGATCAAGGCTGATGTCGCCGGCCACCAGGCCCGCGATGCGAATGGGCAGTACGTTGAAGTTGCCGGTGGTCAGGGCATAGACCGTGGCATAGGCGCCCAGGGCGTTGGCCAGCAGGATGACGAAGGTGCCCAGCAGCGCCGGGGCTAGCACCGGCAGCCCGATGTGCCGCCAGAACTGCCAGTGGTTAGCACCCAGCAGCGCAGCCGACTCGCGCCAGTCTTCGCGCAGCGCGTCGAAGGCCGGGTACAGCAGCAGGACACCCAGTGGGATCTGGAAATAGGTGTAAACCAAGATCAGCCCGCTCTTGGAGTAGATGCTGAAGTCTTCCAGCAGGCCCATCTGCTTGAGCAACAGGGTCAATGCGCCGTTGAAACCGAGCAGGATGATGAACGCGAACGCCAGCGGCACGCCGGCAAAATTGCTGGTCATGTTGGCAAAGGCGCTGACGAAGTCGCGCAGCCGTGAGTCCACCTGACGTAGCGAATAGGCGCCCAGGGTCGCGATGATGATGCCGAACAGGCTGGACCAGAAGCTGATCTCCAGGCTGCGTTGCAGGGCTTGCAGGTAGAACTTGGAGGCGAACACCTTGCTGAAATTGTCCATGCCCCAACCTGCCTCCGACTGCAGGCTGCTCAGCGCCACCCAGGCCAGCGGGGCAATCTGGAAGACCACGAAAACGACAGCGAAGGGCACCAGGCACAACAATGCCAGGTACCGACCACGGGGCGACTGGCTCATTTGAGCAACTCCCGGCAGACCGATTTGTCGTGAGCGGCGCCGAGCAACTCGCAGATGGTCCCGCACAGGTCGGTCTGCAGCGGCTTGGCCGAAGGGTCGAGGCTGAAGGCTGCGCCGAACACGAACAAGGGCACTTCGCGCTCTTCGGCCAGCAGGCCGTTGTGCGAGCGGTCGTTGTTCATGCCATGGTCGGCGGTCACCAGCACCTGGTAGCCCTCGTCGAGCCACTTGGGCAGATAGTCGGCCAGCAGGATGTCTGCGCTGCGGGCAGCATTGCGGTATTGGCTGCTGTCCAGCCCATGGTGGTGGCCCACATCGTCGATGCTCATCGGGTGCACCAGCAGAAAATTGGGCGCATGACGCCGGCGCAGGTATTCGCCGTCGGCCAGCAGGTGTGAATCGGGGTAGCGATCGTCCCAGTAGAACAGCCCATGCTGGATGGGCAACTTGGGGGCGTGGGTGTGCCGGTCACGCTGGGGGTCGAAAGGCGAGCGGTTGTACAGCTCGCTCATCCAGTGATAGGCCGCGGCTGCCGTGCCCAGGTTGGCCTCGCGGGCGTAGTGGAACACGCTGCGCTGGTTGGAAAGCCGGTTGACGTTGTTATGCACGATGCCGCTGTCGATAGGGGGAACACCTGTGAGAATGCACTCGTACAGCGGGCGGGACAGCGATGGCAGTTCGCACTCCATGCGGTAAAGCGCGGCGCGGTCAGCCTCGACATAGGCGTGCAAATGGCCCATGGCGTGGTGGGCAACCTGATAGTTCAGCCCGTCCAACAGCACCAGGATGACGTTGTGGCTCATTGATGACTCCGCAAAAACATCGGGGAGAGGGCGCCTGCAGTGCGCGGCGCCGCGCCAGGGGGTTACTGCTGGCGCGACGCCGGCTCGCTAGGGCTGCCACGCAGGCAGGACGACCCGCATGGCAGTTGGCAGGCCAGTTTGCCTGCTTCATTCCATTTCGATGATTACCTGTTCTTGCCACAACTGCGGCAGCTTCTTGGAGGTCGCTTCCCACACTTCGGCATTCTTGATCGGTTGCGCAGGCGCGTATTGCTCGTTGGGCAGCAATTTGGCCTGCACATCCTCCGGCAGCTTCAGGTGCTCGGCGCGAATCGGGCGTGCGTGCCCCTTGGCCAGGTTGATCTGCCCGGCATCGCTGAAGATGTATTCACGCGTCAGTTTCGCTGCATTGGGGTGCTTGGCGTACTTGTTGATGATGGTGGTGTAGCCCGAGGTGATTGAGCCGTCCGATGGGATCAGCACTTCAAAGCGCTTGGGGTCGATCTGATCGCGGTAGCTCAAGCCATTGAAGTCCCAGACCACGCCCACTTCCACCTCGCCCTTTTCCAGGGTCTGGATGGTCGGGTTGGCCAGGGACAGGCGTTTTTGCTGGGCCAGTTTGGTGAACAGTTGCAGGCCTGGGGCCACGTTGCTCTCATCGCCCTTGTAGGCGATGGCGGCGGCCAGCACGCCGTTGGCGGCCTGGGCGGCGGTGCCGACATCACCGATGGCCACCTTGTACTTGCCGCGTTCCAGGTCGTGCCAGGTCTTGGGCCGCTCTGATTCTTTGACCAGGTCCTTGTTGATGATGAACGCGATGGTGCCGGTGTAGGCCAGCGCCCAATGGCCATCCTTGTCCTTGGCCCACGCTGGCACCTGGTCCCAGGTGCTTGGCTTGTACGGCTGGCTTACGCCCTTGGCAATGGCAATGGGCCCGAACGCTGCGCCCACGTCGCCGATGTCGGCACTGGCATTGTCTTTTTCCGCCTCGAACTTGGCGATTTCCTGGGCCGAACTCATGTCGGTGTCGCTGTGCTTGAGCCCGTATTTGCTGGCCAGGTCCTGCCAGGTGTCCTTCCAGTTGGCCCAGGCATCGGGCATGCCCACGCTATTGACCGTGCCTTCCTTGCGGGCGGCATCCTCCAGTGCCTTGAGGTCATCGGCGGCCATGGCCGACGTGCAGAACGCGATTGCCGAACCGAGCAGTGACGCCATGAACAACTTTTTCATCCGTAGCTCCTTGGGTGGGTGCATCGACCGAACGCTGTTATGTATGAAGCCGTTGTCTGCAGCCTTGGTCTAGGTCAGCAAACCTTGAGCCAAGGTAGGCCGGTAGCGTGACAATTTGATGTAGCCCCAGGTCCTGCTGCCTGATCGCGGCTTCTGGCAGTACAGCGTAGACCACCTGGGAGCCGGGCTTCACAAGGCTTGGCCCGTTTCTGGCAGCGCTAGCCGGGCAGGCTTGTCACGGGATGTTCATCAGCCCTGCCTAGGCTTGCACCCAGTGCCCGGTGCCCTGTCGTGGGGCTGGCCTAGTCCAGATAGGTAACCTTTGATGCAGCCAATGCCACCGCGCGCGGTAACAGCCATTTGTAACGCCCTTGAGGAGCAGATCGAGCACGGCCTGTTGGCGCCGGGCGGCAAGCTGCCCGCCGAGCGCCGGCTCAGCGAACTCTTCGCCACCACGCGCATCACCCTGCGCGAGGCGTTGGTGCAGTTGGAGGCAAGGGGCTTGATCTATCGCGAAGAGCGGCGGGGCTGGTTCGTCGCCCCCGAGCGCTTGAGCTATGACCTCATCGCGCGCAGCCACTTCCATGCAATGGTGCGTGAGCAGGGGCGAGCCGCCAGTACCGAGCTGCTGTCGGCTCGGCTGCAGCCGGCTTCGGCGGCCATCTGCGCGCGGCTGCAGCTGCCGGCGTTGTCCAGTGTGGTGTGCATCTGTAGGCTCAGGCGTATCGACGGCAGGGCGGTGCTGTACGCCGAGCACTACCTCAATCCGCGTTACTTCCCGGCCATCCTCGAACACGACCTGGCGCAGTCATTGACTGAAATCTATGAGCGCCAATACGGTCTGCACTACGGGCAGGTGTGCTTCGAGATCTTGCCCACCGCATTGCCCGTGCAGGCGGCCGGAGCGTTAAGGGTGTCAGCGGGCAGCCCGGGGCTGCAGATCACCCGGGTCAACAGCGACCAGCATGGGCAGCTGATCGACTGCGACCTGGAATACTGGCGCCATGACGCCATCTGTATCAGGGCACAGGCAGGCTAGCCGGGCGGCCTCCCGGGGGGCGCCGGCGTGGCCACGATCCGTGGCCAATCGACTTCAACTGGACGCCTCGGCTTGTGTCAGGGCGCCTGCGCCGGCCGTTACCACTTGCACCGACAGCCTGGGCGTTGCCAGGTCCAGGCCGGCTTCGTCGAGCTGGCGCTTGAGTGCCAGGTTGAAAGCCCGCGACACTTCCCACTGCTTGATCGGCGCCGTCTTGAAGCGGGCGCGCAACACTGCTGACCCCGACTCGAAGCTCTCCACACCTTGCAGCTCCAGTGGCGACCAGATGTTGCGCCGCATCAGCGGATCGCTGCGCAGCTTCTGACCGACCTCGCGCACCAGCGTGATCGCCTGGTCGATGTTCATGTTGTAGGGGATCGCCACGCGGAAGATCGCGTAGCCGAATTCGCGGGAGTAGTTCTTGATGCTCTTGATTTCGCTGAATGGAATGGTGTGCACGATGCCATCAATGTCCCGCAGGCGCACGGTGCGGATGGTCAGGCCTTCTACAGTGCCCAGGTGGCCGCCGACATCCACGTAGTCGTCGATGGCCAGGGAGTCCTCGATGATGATGAACAGCCCGGTGATCAGGTCGGCCACCAGTGACTGGGCACCGAAGCCGATCGCCAGGCCGATGACACCGGCACCGGCCAGCAGCGGCGTCACGTTCATGCCCATGTTGGCCAGGGCCACGATCACCGCGATGATGAAGATGAACACGAACATCACGTTGCGGATCAACGGCATCATGGTCTGCGCCCGGGCGTTGGCCATGCCGCGGCGCGAGCGGACCAGCGCATGGTGTACCGCCGTGTCGGCCAGGATCCATACCAGCCAGGCGACGATCAGCGTGCCTGCCAGGCCCATCAGGCGCAGGCTGATGTCATGCCCGTCGCCTTCGGCGAAGCTGATCATCGACAGTCCCCAGACTCGAAGACCCAGTTCGATGAACACCAGCCAGATGAACAGGTGCACCAGCAAGTAGCCAAAGTTGCGCAGCCGCTCGGCATACACCGCATGGCGTTTGCCGGCGCGCTTGGGGTTGGCGGCGTGGCGGCGCACCAGGCCATTGAGCACCATGCACACCACGACCAGCACCGTGCACATCAGTGACTGGCGAAGCGCCGTGCTGGTGTCACCGGCCGAGACGAAAGTGGCGAACAGGGAGATGGCCACCAGAATCAGCGCCGGAATGAACCAGAAACTGCCCAGGATCTCGATGGTGTCGCTCAGGGTTCGTCGCGTCAGGCGGCGCGACAAGGGTTGGTTGCGGATCAGGTGGGCGATGGGCCGGCGAAAACGCAGGATGAACAGGCCAGTGCACACCGCGGCGACGACGTTGGCCAAGGTGGCCACCCCATGGGCCAGGTGTATGCCCAGCGCAGCGGTGAGGCGCGGGTCGCTCATGGCCTCGCCGAAGGCGGCAAAGCTGCCGATCAGCCACAAGGGCCGGAATGCCCGGTGGCGCAGGATGTGCAATGCCCGGTGGCGGTGTGGGCCGTCCAGCAGGGAAAACGCGATCACGCAGATGGCCGAGAAGCAGGTGCCCACCACCAGGGCATACGCCAGCACCATGGCCAGCGATTTACCCAGCGACGGGGGCAGTACGAAGCTCAGGTACACCGTGAACACCAGCGCAACCAACCACGGGCCCAGCTTGCGCAGGGCGAAGCGGACCAGGTCCCAGGTGCGGGGATGTTGGGGCAGTTCTTCGCTCAGGCCGAACCGCAGGCGAACCCGATGGCCCACCCAGTTGAAGGCGAATGCCAGCACGCTCCACACCGCAATCACTGCTGCAAAGCCGAACAGGATCGCGGGCCATTGGTGAACCGGCACCATCAAGGCCGCCAGTTCCTCCTGGGCCTGGTCGATTTCCATGCCCCAGCGCTGGAACGGGTTGGCCTCGCCGGTGAACTGCTTTTCGAAATCGTGCAGGGCGCCACCGATCAAGCCGAGCACGCCTTGCTCAACGCTCGGTTGTGACTTCTGCGTGGCGTCGCGCAGCTTTTTCAAGTCGGCCAGGAGCTTGGCACGCTGCTGGTCGTTCTCAAGGCTCTTGATCACCTCGTCCAGGGATTTGCCCAGCGGCTCGGAAGCCTCGGGCTGGGCGGGGGCACTGGAACCGAGAAGGCCGGGCAGGCCTGCTGCGTGTACAGGGCCGGTGGACAGCAACAGCAGGACAAGCAGGTAACGCAGAAGGGCAGGCACGGGCAGATCTACCTCAGGTCAAACGATTGCCCGAGTGTAGAGGTTTATGACGGCAGTTTCTCCAGGATCTTCCAGCAGGTCAGGCCGAAGATGCCCAGGGTGCCTGCCCACATCATCAGCACGCCAACATCGCGCTCGCGCAGGCCGAACCCGAGGGTGAGCAGCAGCAGGGATGCGCAGACGGGGATCAGCAGGGCCAGGAAGGGTGACATGGCGACAGTCCTTTGCAGTGAGACATGCCATTAGCATAGTCGCTAACCCCCGGCCCGGCCTGCCTGAGGCGAACGTGTAGGCCATGTGCAGCAGTGCGGTCTGTTGGCGCCGGGTGTGTAGCTCCGCGGCGCTCTGCGTGGCTCACGGCAGGTCGTGACTGCGGTAGAACGCTGTCAGGACCTTCACCAGGTGCGCCAGGTCATGGCTGCCGCACAGCTCGCGAATGGAGTGCATGGCAAAGGTCGGCAGCCCGATGTCGACCGTCCGCACGCCAAGGTGGCTGGCCGCAATGGGCCCGATGGTCGAGCCGCAACCCATGTCGCTGCGTACCACGAAGCTCTGCACCGGTACTTCCTCGGCCATGCACAAGTGGCGGAAGAAGCCGGCGGTTTCGCTGTTGGTGGCGTAGCGCTGGTTGTTGTTCACCTTGATCACCGGCCCTGCGTTGAGTTTCGGGCCATGGTTGCCGTCGTGCTTGTCGGCATAGTTCGGGTGCACGCCATGGGCATTGTCGGCCGAAACCATCAACGAGCGCTGGATGGTGCGCACGTAGGCATCGCCGTCGGGCAACAGGCGCTGCAAGGTCTGCTCGAGCATCGGCCCGTCTGCGCCGCAGGCCGAGCTGCTGCCGACTTCCTCGTGGTCGTTGCACACCAGGATGCAGGTTTCATCGCTGTCGGCGGCCAGCAGGGCTTGCAGCCCGGCGTAGCACGACAGCAGGTTGTCCAGGCGGGCACCGGCAATGAAGTCGCCATTGAGCCCGATCTGCGCGGCGTCCTGGGTATCGTAGAAGCTCAGCTCGTAGTCCAGCACCACGTCGGCGTTGAGTTGGTGCTCGCGCGCCAGTTGTTCGGTCAGCAGGGCGCGAAAGTCGATGCGCTCGTCACCGGCCACTTGCGCCAGGATCGGTGGCAGTTCGGTCTGCGGGTTGATATGCCAGCCATCGTTGGCGGTACGGTTGAGGTGGATGGCCAGGTTGGGGATGACCGCGATCGGCAGCTTGAAGTCGACAAGCTGGCTTTCCACCTTGCCGTCACGGCGGTAGGTGACCCGGCCCGCCAGCGACAGGTCGCGGTCGAACCACGGCGCCAGCAGGGCCCCGCCATACACCTCCACGCCCAGCTGCAAGAAGCCCTGGCGCTGCAGTTCCGGTTGCGGCTTGACCCGCAGGCAGGGGCTGTCGGTGTGGGCGCCGACCATGCGGATGCCGTTGAGCAGCGGTGCCTGCCTGCCCATCTTGATCGCGATGATCGAGGAATCGTTACGGGTGACGTAATAGCGCCCGCCTGACACGACGGACCAGCTCTCGCGCTCGTCCAGGCGCTGGTAGCCAGCGGCCTCCAGGCGCAGGGCCAGGCTGGCGGTGGCGTGGAAGGGAGTAGGGGAGGCCTTGAGAAAATCGATCAGGCCTGCATTGAGTACATCGCGCATAGTTCACTCCAGACAGCAGTGGCGCGAGTTTAGCGTATTGAGTCGCCGAGCGGTGTCGGGCTGTGGGTTGCGCACTTGGCTGGATGGCTACAGGCCGCACACCGGCCACAGCGCCTCAGCCCGCATCACAGTTGGTCAGGGCAGCGCCGGCAGCTCTGATGGACTGCAAAGACACAGCCATGCCCGATCAAAACGGCGCCGGGCACTCGAATTTGAGGCGTTCACCGGACAACGGGTGGGTAAAGCTGAGCATCGATGCATGCAGGCACAGCCGCTCGTGGGCGGCCAAGGCCTGAGGGTTGGCATACAGCCGATCACCCAGCAGTGGGTGGCCGATCGATAACATGTGCACACGCAGTTGATGCGAGCGCCCTGTGATCGGTGTCAGCTCCACACGGCAGTACTCGCCGCAACGTTCCACCACCCGCCAGAACGTCAGCGCATGCTTGCCTTGTTCATGGTCCACGACGTGGCGTGGCTTGGTGGGTGGGTCATACCGCAGTGGCAGGTCGATGCTGCCGCTGTCCAGTGCCGGCTGCCCCCAACACAGGGCGGTGTAGGCCTTCTCGGTTTCCCGGTCATGGAACTGGCGCGACAGCTCGCGGTGGCTGTCGGCATCACGGGCCAGCAGGATGATGCCCGACGTCTCCCAGTCCAGACGATGCACGATCAGCGCGTCGGGATAGCCGTTTTCCTGGAGACGGGTGATCAGGCAATCCTTGTTGTCTTCAGCCCGGCCAGGGACCGACAGCAGCAGCGTCGGCTTGTTGATCACCAGGATGGCGGCGTCTTCGTGAAGGATCTGAATGGTCGACAGCGGCATTGCGTGGTCTCTGTTGAATCAGGAGAAAAAGCGGGGCGGTGCTGCACCCCATATGCGGCAAGGCCGCTCCGACAGGGGAGTGCGATCCCTTGTCGGAGCGGCCTCGTGCCGCGAATGGCTGCAGCGCAGCCCCGGCTCCCTGCCGGATCAGCGATCCGGCAGGGTGATGTTCAGCTCAAGAATGGAGCAGCTGCCCTGGTTTTCCAGCTCGATGTGCACATCGTCATTGCCGATGTTCACATACTTGCGAATCACTTCCAGCAGTTCCTTCTGCAACTCGGGCAGATAGTCCGGTTCGCTGCGTTGTCCGCGCTCGTGCGCCACGATGATCTGTAGACGCTCTTTCGCCACCGACGCGCTGGTCTGTTTCTGTCTGCCACGAAAGAAGTCAAAAAGGTTCATGGTTTATTTGCTCCCGAAAATGCGCTCGAAGAATCCCTTCTTCTGTACATCGATGAAGCGCATCGGCTTCTCTTTGCCCAGCAGGCGGTCGACTGCGTCACTGTACGCCTGGCCGGCATCACTCTGGTCATCGAGAATGACCGGGATACCCTGGTTGGATGCCTTGAGCACCGCCTGCGATTCGGGAATCACGCCCTTGAGCTTGATCGAGAGAATCTCTTCCACGTCGGCCACGCTCAGCATTTCGCCCTTGACGACGCGCTCGGGATGGTAACGGGTGATCAGCAGGTGTTCCTTGATCGGCTCTTCGCCGTTTTCCGAGCGGCGCGACTTGCTCGACAGAATGCCGAGCATGCGGTCGGAGTCACGAACCGAAGACACTTCGGGGTTGGTGACCACGATGGCCTCGTCGGCGAAGTACATGGCCAGGTGGGCACCTTTCTCGATACCGGCCGGCGAGTCGCAGATCACGTATTCGAACTGCTCCTTCAGGTCCATCAGGACCTTCTCGACGCCTTCCTGGGTAAGGGCGTCCTTGTCACGGGTCTGGCTGGCCGCCAGCACGTACAGGTTTTCCAGGCGCTTGTCCTTGATCAGGGCTTGTTGCAGGTTGGCTTCGCCATTGACCACGTTGACGAAGTCATAAACCACACGGCGTTCGCAGCCCATGATCAGGTCGAGGTTACGCAGGCCCACGTCGAAGTCGACGATGACCGTCTTGTGGCCACGCAGTGCGAGGCCGGTACCGATGGCGGCGCTGGTGGTGGTCTTGCCCACACCCCCTTTGCCGGAAGTAACCACGAGAATCTTGGCCAAGGTGTTTCACCCCTAAAATGATCGGGACGCAAGTCCCTGCAAATAACTGAAATAACGGCAACGATAAAAAAGTTGCTCTAAAAATGCTGGCAAGTATCCGTTAAAGACGGGTGATGTTCAACACGTCGCCAGACAGGCTGACTTGTACGCCAGCGCCCCATAACGGATCGCGGCGCAAGTCTTCGCACACTTTGTACTGGCCGGCAATCGAGACCATTTCAGCGGTCATCTGCTGGCAGAAGATACGCGCCTTGGTATTGCCCTTGATACCTGCCAGGGCACGGCCGCGCATGGCGCCGTACACATGGATGTTGCCATCGGCAAGAAGTTCCGCACCCGGGCTGACCGAAGCGGTGACCACCAGGTCCCCCCCTTGGGCGTAGATCTGCTGGCCGCCACGTACCGGAGCGGTGATGATGCGCGTGGCGCGTACCTCGGGTTCGAGCACCGGTGGCGGGGCAGGGGCCGGCTCGGGCTTCTTGGCCTCGGGCTCGGGTTCCAGTGGCCGCTCGCGGGCGCCGGACGGGGGCAGTACTGGCAGATCGATGGCGATGGCCGCGGCAATGTCTTCGATGCGGTTAGCGCGGATGGCCAGGGTCCGCAGGCCATGGTGGCGGCAAATGCGCATCAAGCCAGGCAGGTCGATCGCACCTTCGCCGGCCGGCAGCTTGTCCAGCGCCAGCACCAACGGCGTATTGCTGAAGAAGTTCGGCGCCTGGGCCACTTTGGCCGCCAACTGGCGATCAAGGGCTTCAAGGTCATTGCGCGCCAGTTCCAGAACGGTAATGGCAAGCATGCTGCCCTTGAGCTGGAACACGGAGGGAGTGTCGGAGGTGTGGTTTGGGCTCATGGTCTGCATAGACGGCTTGTTGCGGAAAAAGTGCCCTGACTTATAACGATAAGACCGGTTGCCCGCAACATGAGCCGATCCGTTGTAGAATGCGCGGCCCATGTCTTGCTGGAAGCTTCAATGGATCGCCCGCGTTTTCGTCCCTATTTCCTTCATCCCAAGTTCTGGGGCCTGTGGCTGGGTCTGGGGCTGCTGTGGCTGGTGGTGCAGTTGCCCTACCGTGTACTGCTCAAGCTGGGTGCGGTGTTAGGCGCGATCATGTACCGCTTTGCCGGTGAGCGCAGGCGTATCGCCGCGCGCAACCTGGAACTGTGCTTCCCCGAACGGTCGGCGGACGAACGGCAGCGCTTGCTCAAGGCCAACTTCGCCTCGACCGGCATCGCCTTCTTCGAAATGGCCATGAGCTGGTGGTGGCCCAAGGCGCGGTTGGCGCGCCTGGCGCATGTCGAGGGGCTCGAGCACTTGCAGGCCGCCCAGCAGGCGGGGCAGGGGGCGATCCTGATGGCGGTGCACTTCACTACCCTGGAAATCGGCGCGGCCTTGCTCGGCCAGCGTCACACCATCGACGGCATGTACCGCGAGCATGGCAATGCCCTGTTCGATTTCATCCAGCGCAGCGGACGCGAACGGCATAACCTGGACTCACTGGCCGTGGAGCGCGAGGATGTCAGGGGCATGCTTAAGCTGCTGCGCGCCGGCCGCGCGATCTGGTACGCGCCCGATCAGGACTACGGCGCCAAGCAAAGCCTGTTCGTGCCCTTGTTCGGGATCCCGGCAGCCACGGTCACGGCCACCACCAAGTTCGCGCGCTTGGGCCGCGCCCAGGTCATTCCGTTCACGCAGAAGCGACTCGAAGACGGCAGCGGCTATCGGTTGGTGATTCATCCCCCGTTGAGCGATTTCCCCGGTGAAAGCGAAGAGGCTGACTGCCTGCGGATCAACCAGTGGGTAGAGCAGGTGCTGCGCGAATGCCCCGAGCAGTACTTGTGGGCCCACCGCCGGTTCAAGTCCCGACCGGACGGGGCCCCAAGGCTGTACGAAAAGAAAAGGCGTTGAAAGCGACCGCGCCGCTGCCGTGACGGCAGTGGCGCTGCCAGATTACTCGGCGATCTGCAGCTTGCGCGACTGGGTATAGACGTAGCGCACCTTTTCATACTCGAACGGTGAGTTCATCTGCCCGTAGCGGAAGTTGGTGGTGTAGCGCTTGTCGATGACCCGCAGGCCGAAGAATTCCGGATTTTCGCGGCTGACCTTGGCCATGTCCAGGTAATTGATCGCCTGCTCGCCGGAATAATCCACCACCAGCCCAGCGGTGTCGCGCAGGTTCGAAGGGCCCAACAGCGGCAGCATCAGGTAAGGGCCTGCCGGCACGCCATAGAAGCCCAGGGTCTGGCCGAAATCCTCGCTCTGGCGCGGCAGGCCCATCTTGGTCGCCGGGTCCCACAAACCGCCTACCCCGATGATCGTGTTGAACATCAGCCGTGCCGTGATCTCGGCCGAGCGTTTGGCCTTGAGCTGCAGCACGCTGTTGAACAGGTTGGGCACGTCCCCCAGGTTGTTGAAGAAGTTGGTCACCCCACTGCGCAGAAAACGCGGGGTGACGTACTGGTAGCCATTGACCAGCGGCAGCAGCACCCATTGGTCCAGGCGGTAGTTGAAATGATAGATGCGGCGATTCATCGACTCGAGCGGGTCGTAGACGTTCAGCGCTTCGAGGGTAGAGCGCTCGAACTCACGTTGGTCCAGGCCCGGGTTGAATTTCAACTCGCGCAACGGGTCGAGGAAGCCGTCGGCTTCCGGGGCCAGCGGGGCGGTGCCGATCACCTGCGGATCAGCCTCGACGACGCTGGCTCTGGGTGCGGTCTCGGCGGCCAGGGTATGGCCTGCGGCAAGCAGGGCCGTGGCAAAGAGCAGTTTGTTAACCACGGAAGAACTCCAGCATGGCGTCACTGTTGACGCGGTAGTTGATGTTGCCGCAATGGCCACCATGGGGATAAAGGGTCAGGCGATCACCGAACACCTTGCGCAGGAACCCGATATCGCCTGGGCCGAGAATGACGTCGTCGGCATTGTGCATCACGGCGATCTTGGGGCTGTTTTGCAAGTAGTCGGCCAGCGCGTACAGGCTCACCTGATTGGTCAGCTCCAGGATGGTGCCCCCACCGGTGCGGGCACGCCACATCGGGATGACCTGTTCGGTCATGTAGCAATCGAAATCGCACTGCAAGGCACGCTTGAAGTAGGGCGTCAGGCTCGTGCCTTCGGTGATCTTCACCTTCGGTGGGATGATCAGGCCGCGACGGTTGATCAGGTCGGAAGTGAAGGCGATATCGGCGGCTGAGAAACGGAACGAGGTGCCGATGAGCATGGCCATCTGTTCGTTGGACAAGTGCTGGCGCGACTGCTGGAAATCGTACAAGAGCGCTTCGTTGAGGTCGATGAAGCCCTTTTCCTGGAAGTAGCGCGTGAGTTTTTCCAGCATCAGCTCATAGAACGTGGTGCTCCGGTCGATCCCCTTGACCTGGGTCTGCACCAGCTTGTCCAGGTTGTTGATCGAGGTGTAGAGGTTCACGGGTGGGTTGAGCAGCAGCACACGCTTGAAGTTGAAGCTGCGCCGGGTTTCATCCAGGTGGCTGACGAAGGCCGCATCGAGGGCGCCCAGGCTATAGCCGGTCAGGTAGAACTCGGTCACGGGCAGGCGAGGGTGCTGGGCGCGGACCGATTGCATCACCCGGTACATGTCTTCGGCGTCATCCTGGCTGATGCCGGGTGTGGCGAAGCGCGACGCTGCGCTGATGAAATCGTAGCTGGTGGGCGAGGACAACTGCACCACGTGGAAGCCGGCCTTGTAGTACAGCTTTTTAAGGTATTCGTTGATGCTGCTGCTGTAGGACGCACCGGTGCCGGCAATGATGAAGATCAACGGGGCGGCGTGGTCCTGTTGGGCCATGCGGTACTTGAGTTTCTTGACCGCCCAGAAGTTGTCCGGCAGCGTGAATTCACGCTCGGGGCGCAAGGTGAGGCTGTAGTCGGACTGGTCGATCTCGTCATCGCTGGGCAGCATCGGGCGCTGATCCGGCGGCGTCGTGGCGATGGTCGCCTCGAACGGGTTGGTCAGGGGGTAGCCATAGCTCGCGGCGTCGATATCCCGCGCAGAAGCGGCCACAGCCATGAGCAGGCTGCCAAGAACGGCAGCGAGGCGCAAAGAACGAAGCATGTAATCCCCCAAAAGAACGCAAGGTGGCGCGTGTGCAAGCTAAGACCACGATGGCCGTGGCAAAGTTGCCGGGCGTGATGGCCTTTGGTGTGCCTGTTATCTGAACGTCGAGGCAGGCGAGGTATTTTGCCTTAGACCGTGGCGTAGGCGATCATGGATTTTTTCGATCAATCACCGTGGAGAAATGAATGGGTCGCACGTTACCTGGCGCATTACTGCTGATGTTCGTCGGGCTCTGGCTCGCTGCCAGCTATGGCGTGCGCTACGGGCTGATGGAGGACGGGCAGTGGGTAGGGTTGTGCACTCAGCCAGCAGCCTATTGGCAGTGCGAGGTTCGGGCATTGCTGGGGTTGGGTATTCACCACCAGGTCCTGGCCTGGGTCGGGCTGGCCCTGGCAGTGCTTGGCTGGCTGCTAAAGGGGCGGACTGGTAAATGGCTGGCCGGCATTGCCCTGTTATTCGCAGTGCCAGCATTGGTGCTGTACACCGCGAGCATCGCTGTATTCGCATTGGTGCTGGCGGGGCTGCGTCTGGTCAGGTAAATGAGCGCCCGCCAGGGGGCGCTCCGTGACGCTGACAGAAAGAGGTATCAGGCGCGGCCGAGCCTCAGGCTGCGCCACAGGGCAGCCGTCATCAGCGCGCTCACGGCTGCCCAGCGCCAGGCCTGTCCGCTGTTCAGCCCTTCGATGAATAGCTGCGGCAGTATGCCAAGGCCGATGATACCTGCCAGCAAGGTAGCCTCCCGTCGCCGTGTCAGCACGGGCCACAGCACGAACACTAGGGCTGGCAAGGCCAACGCTGCGCTGGGAAAACTGCGGTAGCGGGGGTCGAACACCATTGCCAATGTGCTCACGGCGCCTGCAAAGCCGGCCAGCAGCAGCAACCCGCCGGCCCGCTTTTGCAGCCAGTCAGACCAGCGCCCGCGCACGCCTGGCGGCTGGGCCAGATGCAGCAGTGCCCGGGCCAGTACCAGCACGTTCAACCCCGCCAACAGCCCTGCCCACACCCACTCCGGGGCGAAACGGGCGTGGCTGCGCATCAACTCGCCCCACAGGCCCAGACACGCCGCACCGAACATGGCCAGCAGCGGCATGGCCCACGCGCCTGTGCGTGTGCGGGGTCGCCCGGCCATGCACAGCATCAGCGCTGCCAGCGCCGCACACCCCAGCCACCAAGTGGGCCAGTCGGGCAAGTTGCTGACGGGCCCTTCGAGGATGCCCTTGTCCTGCCGATCGGCATCGTATAGGCCCCAATACCCACCCACGGCACCTTCGTTGGCGCGTTTCCAGGGCTGGTCGAAAGCTTCGATCAGGTTATAGCGCCAGCCATTGTGCTCGGCCATGGCGACGAAGCCGCGAATGAAGCGCGCCTCGTTGACCCGGCTGGGCAGGGCGGTTTCACGCTGTCGGCCTTCGCTGGGCCAGCCGGTTTCACCGATCAGGATGTCCTTGGGCGCGAAGCGCTCGCCGAGCTGCCGGCGTATGTCGGCGACATGGGCCAGCGCATCGTCGATGCCCCGTGGCTCGTCTTCCCAATACGGCAGCAAGTGAATGGTGAGAAAGTCCACTTCAGGCGCGATCTCAGGGTGCTGCAGCCAGAACTCCCACACATCGGCATAGGTGACCGGCACGCTTACCTGACGCTTGACCCGCGCAATCAACTCGGCCAGTCGTTTGCCGGTGACTTCCTTGCGCAGCAAGGTCTCGTTACCCACGATGACGGCGCTGACCACATCGGGGTTGGCGTTGGCGGCGGCGATCAGCAGCGCGACTTCCCGGTCGGTATCGGCCGGGTGGGCATTGACCCAGGCCCCGAGCATCACCTTCAGGCCATGCTTGCGCGCCAGCGCCGGGATAGCCTCAAGACCGCTCATGGAATAGGTGCGGATGCACTGGAATCGCTCAGCGAGCAGGGCCAGGTCGGCGTCCATGCGCGTCGGGCGCAGTTGCATGGGTTGGTCGTAGGGCGACTGGTCTTTGTCGAACGGGGTATAGGATGCGCACTGCAGCTTGTGCGTGGCATTGGCGGCGTCGGGCAGGTTCACCGGTCTGCCCAGCCCGTACCAGAGCCCACCGAGCCCGAGCAGACCGATCAGGCAGGCAAGGGTATATAGACATGTCAGCAGGCGGGGGGAACTGGGCATCGGGCGGTCCATCGTCGGGGGCAAAAGGGCCAATAGTAGCCCGGCGCCAAACCTTTGGCATGCAAGGATCGCGCAGGCAGGTCCATGCCGCTGCCGCTAATGGCACAGTGCTGTCGCGTATGAGCGCCTGGGCGTCGTACTTGGATCAGGTCTGGCTTGGTTGCAGGCAGATGATGGAATCTCCAAGACCTGACGAGGGAATGCTTTGATGGCTACTTCAACAAAAATGCGTCGTTTCCTGGGCGTGGGTACCGCCCTGGCACTGGCCTTGAGCGGCGCACAGGCCATGGCCAAAGAAGTCAGCATTGGTTACGTGGATGGGTGGGCAGACAGTGTGGCTACCACCAACGTGGCCGCCGAGGTGATCAAGCAGAAGCTTGGCTACGATGTGAAGCTGCAAGCCGTGGCCACGGGCATCATGTGGCAGGGCGTGGCCACCGGTAAGCTCGATGCCATGCTGTCGGCATGGCTGCCGGTGACCCATGGTGAGTACTGGGCCAAGAACAAGGACAACGTGGTCGACTACGGCGCTAACTTCAAGGATGCCAAGATTGGCCTGATCGTGCCTGAGTACGTCAAGGCGGTGAGCATCGCTGACCTGAAGACCGATTCCTCGTTCAAGCAGAAAATCGTCGGCATCGATGCGGGTTCCGGTGTCATGATCAAGACCGATCAGGCGATCAAGGACTACGACCTGACCGGCTACAAGCTGCAGGCAAGTTCCGGTGCTGCGATGACCGCCGAGCTGGGCCGTGCCTACGCCAAGCAGCAGTCCATCGCCGTGACTGGCTGGGTCCCGCACTGGATGTTCGCCAAATGGAAACTCAAGTTCCTTGAAGACCCCAAAGGCGTGTATGGCGCTGCTGAGACCGTCAACAGCATCGGTAGCAAGGAGCTGGCCACCAAGGCCCCGGAAGTGGCCGAGTTCCTGAAGAAGTTCAGCTGGCAGTCCAAGGATGAGATCGGCGAGGTGATGCTGGCTATCCAGGAAGGCGCCAAGCCCGAGGCGGCCGCCAAGGACTGGGTGGCCAAGCACCCAGAGCGAGTGAAGGAGTGGACGGGCAAGTAAATTGCCTGTGCGGTGATCCCTGCAATGAAGCCGTTCGAGCCTTA
>NZ_JBICKP010000077.1:0-152328 GCF_043104335.1 Pseudomonas sp. WSY_20 | reverse complement strand
TGGGGCGGCTGCGCAGCCCCAGCGACCGCGTTTTCAAATACCTTCCAGCGCCAGGTCCATGGCGAAGTAGGTCAGGATCAAGTCGGCGCCCGCACGCTTGATCGCCCCGATGCTCTCGCGCATGACGCGGCCCTCATCGATGGCGCCAGCCAGTCCACCGAACTTGATCATGGCGTACTCGCCGCTGACCTGGTAGGCCGCCAATGGCAGGCGCGAGGCGTTACGAATGTCGGCAATCACGTCCAGATAGGCACCGGCCGGCTTGACCATGAGCACGTCGGCACCTTCCTGCTCGTCGAGCAGTGATTCGCGCACCGCCTCGCGGCGGTTCATGGGGTTCATCTGGTAGCTCTTGCGGTCGCCCTTGAGCGTCGTACCGCCCGCTTCGCGGAAAGGCCCATACAACGAAGAGGCGAACTTGGTGGAATAGGCCATGATCGCCGTGTCATGGAAGCCCGCGCCGTCCAACGCGCTGCGTATCGCCTGAACCTGCCCGTCCATGGCCGCCGAAGGCGCGATGAAATCCGCACCTGCCGCTGCGGCGATCACGGCCTGCTTGCCGAGGTTGGCCAAGGTGGCGTCGTTGTCCACGCCGTGGTCATGCAACACGCCGCAGTGGCCGTGGCTGGTGTATTCGCAGAAGCAGGTGTCGGACATCACGACCATTTCCGGCACTGCATCCTTGCAGATCCGCGACATGCGCGCGACCAGGCCGTTTTCATTCCAGGTGTCGCTGCCCACGGCGTCCAGGTGGTGGGAGACCCCAAAAGTCATCACCGAACGGATGCCGGCACGGGCGTACCGCTCGATTTCCTGCGCCAACAGCTTCTCGGGAATGCGATTGACGCCAGGCATGCTCTTGATCGGCACGAAGTCATCGATACCCTCCTCCACGAAGATCGGCAGGATCAGATCATCGAGGCGGAACTCGGTCTCCTGAAAGACGCTGCGCAGCGCTTGGCTCTTGCGCAGACGGCGGGGACGGACGGACGGAAAAAGAGTGGACATGACAGCTCCAGAAAGATGAACGGCGTATACCTTAAGCCCGAGCCGCGACACTGGAAAGGCCAAATGACGAGATATTGTCTTGCGTCAAAGGCAATGACCGTCGCGCAGGCCGAAACCTGGCCGGCGCGGCCTGATGTATGGGGTGGGCGCACCGGTAGGTTGGCTGTGTCAGCGCAGCCAGGGCGGGGTCGGCTCTTCAGCCTGCGGTTGCCCTTGCTCGGCCTCGGCTCGCGCTTCGCGGCGGCGGGCATCGTCCAGCCGGGCGGCGTCGATCTCGCGCATGACGCCGGCCACGTCCGCTGCCTGCTCATCTTCAGCGAACAACCCCGTGAGTGGGCTGTCGGGGCGCAATGCGCCGGCTTCGTAGAGGGCCCACATTTCCTGCGCGTAACGGGTGGCTTTCAGCTCAGGGGCAAAGCGTCCAAAATAATGCGCCATGTTCGACACATCGCGCTGCAGCATGCTGAACGCATGGTTGTTGGCCGCAGCGTCCACTGCCTGGGGCAAGTCGATGATCACCGGCCCGTCCGGACCCAGGAGTACGTTGAACTCCGAGAGGTCGCCATGGACGAGCCCTGAGCAGAGCATCAGTACGATCTGGCTGATCACGAACCCGTGATAATCCCGCGCCTGGTCCGCCTCGAGGTGAACATCGTTCAGCCGGGGCGCAGCATTGCCATCGGCATCGGTTACCAGCTCCATGAGCAGCACGCCATCCTGGAAGTCGTAGGGCTTGGGTACCCTGACGCCTGCCCCAGCCAGCCGGAACAACGCGGCCACCTCGGCGTTCTGCCAGGCATCCTCGGCTTCCTTGCGCCCGTACTTGCTGCCCTTGGCCATGGCCCGGGCCTGACGGCTGTTACGCACCTTGCGCCCTTCCTGATACTCGGCCGCCTGGCGGAAACTGCGCTTGTTGGCTTCCTTGTACACTTTGGCGCAGCGCACCTGGTTGCCACAGCGCACCACGTACACGGCGGCCTCCTTGCCACTCATCAACGGCCTCAGTACCTCGTCGACCAGGCCATCCTCGATCAGGGGTTCGATTCTCTTGGGTGTCTTCATCAGGCTGTGTTCGGGTCCTGGCTGTGATGCGGCCTATCCTCTCACAGCCGAGTCGCACTTGCTTGCCCATGTGCTGCCCATGCCGATAAACAAGCAAGGCCATGCAACAGGCGCCAGATGAATTATTCTTAAATCGCCTGCTGGCCGTTCTTTGGCACAATCAGGCTTTCATCTGGATGTTCGGGATCCCGCATGCCTCGCGTACTCACCATCGAAGACGACGCCGTCACCGGCCAGGAAATCGTCGCTGAACTCAACAGCCATGGCTTGGACGTTGACTGGGCCGACAATGGTCGTGAGGGCCTGGCCAAGGCTATCGCCGGCGGCTATGACCTGATTACCCTTGATCGCATGCTGCCGGAGGTGGACGGGCTGACCATTGTTACTACTTTACGCAATCTCAAGATCGCCACGCCGATCCTGATGATCAGTGCGCTGTCTGACGTGGATGAACGGGTCCGAGGCCTGCGTGCAGGCGGCGACGACTACCTGACCAAACCGTTCGCCTCGGACGAGATGGCAGCGCGCGTCGAAGTCTTGCTACGCCGTAACAGTGTGCCCATGACGCAGACTCGCCTGCAGGTGGCCGACCTGGAGCTGGACCTCATCACCCATGAAGCCCGACGCGGCGAGCACACGCTCAATTTGCTGCCCACCGAGTACAAACTGCTGGAATACCTGATGCGGCACAGCGGTCAGGTGATTACCCGGATGATGATCTTCGAGGAGGTCTGGGGGTATCACTTCGATCCAGGCACCAACCTCATTGACGTGCACATCGGCCGCCTGCGCAAGAAGATCGACCTGCCTGGCCAGTCGCCGTTGATCCGTACCGTACGGGGCTCCGGTTATGCCATTGCTGAACCCGTCTAAGGGCTGGAGTTCTTCCACGAGCCGGCTGCTGGCGCTCTACAGCTTCCTGTTCGTGGCCTGGAGCAGCATCCTCATGGGGGTGCTGTACTTCGAGGTTTCCAGCTACCTGAACAAACTCACCCGTCATTCGATGCTGCAGCGCCAACACCTGTTCGCGCACATGAGCGGCAAGCAACTGGACGACGCCCTGATTGCGAGCCAAGCCTTCGAAGAACGCAGCTTCGATGCCTATGGCCTGTTCGACGCGCAACTCAACCCGCTGGGCGGCAGCGTGCGTGCCCTGCCCCCTGGGCTGGCGCTGGACGGCAAGATCCACGAGCTCAAGCGCTGCCTGAACGCCGACGACCCGAACATGCCGCGCCATAGCTGCGATGCGGTGGCGATCAAGGTGCAGGATGGCCGCTGGTTGGTGTTGTTCCGGGACAACGGCTCGTTGTTCGTTGTCACACGTATCATCCTCGACGCCTTGCTATGGGGCATTTCGCTGACGCTGATTCCAGGTTTCGCAGGTTGGTACCTGCTCAGGCGCCGGCCACTCAAGCGCATCCGCGCGGTACAGGCTCAGGCCGAGCTGATCGTGGCGGGCGACCTTACCCATCGCTTGCCGCTGTCGGCACGGCGCGATGAGTTAGACATGCTGGCAGACATCGTCAACGCCATGCTCGACCGCATCGAGCGCCTGATGCATGAGGTAAAAGGTGTGTGTGACAACATCGCCCACGACCTGCGCACGCCGCTCACGCGGCTGCGCGCGCAGCTGTACCGCATACGCCAGCAAAGCGATGCCGATACCGCCCAGGCCGAGGCACTGGATCAAGCCATTGGTGAAACCGATACGCTGATGGCACGCTTTCGCGGGCTGTTGCGGATCAGCGAACTGGAAGATCGCCAGCGCCGTGCAGGGTTCACACAGTTGGCCCCCCATGACCTGCTGGTGGAACTGCACGATTTCTATCTGCCACTGGCGGAGGACGGTGGCATCCAGTTGACCTTGCACCAACCAGGGCAACTGGCCGCGCTGCATGGCGACCGCGAGTTGTTGTTCGAGGCACTGGCCAACCTGGTGGGCAACGCCATCAAGTTTACGCCCGAAGGTGGGCAGGTGCAGATCACAGCTTCCCAAGATGACACTGGCGTGCACCTGGCTGTGGAGGACACAGGACCTGGCATTGCGGAACAGGAGCGTACGGCGGTGCTCAAGCGGTTCTATCGCAGTGACGAGGGGCATAGGCATGCGGGTTTCGGCTTGGGTTTGTCCATCGTGGCGGCGATCGTGGACTTGCACGGGTTTGGGTTGGAGATTGGTGAAAGTCGGTTAGGCGGGGCGAAGTTGGTGTTGCATTGTCCTCTTGCGGGTTTGGTCAAGTAAGCCGAGGCAAGGCTGGCAACCGCCCCGGTGGCACCAGGCCGCTCCTTATATCGACCAGGACCGCTTTAACCCTGGGAGTTTGCTAACAACCAAGGGCGGAGCGAGGCCATTGACTCCGCCACTCGCTAGAGGCACCCCGCTGTCGTCAACTAGCGGTCAGGTACCCGCCGCTGAGCCTCTAACCCACTCAACAAAGCCTCTACCACCGCCGTGGCCGATTCCAGCCCATGGTCATTACCCAGCAACAGGTCGCAGCAAGTTACACTGGCCAACTCCGTGGCCTTCAGATTGGCGGCATAGGCGCCACGCAACAGCGTGGACAGGTGCACGAGCGCGTCTTCAAGATCGACGCCCGGACGTACCGAAAACAAAGGCGGATGGCTACTTTCACAGGTAGAGAATGAGGTGGGCGCGGTTGTGAGACTGGCAGGAGGATCAGGTAACACTTTTGTCATGGTGTTCTCCTTGATTCATCAGGAGCCGCCACGCAACGTGACCAAACGAATGGGTGGCGACTGTACGCGGGTTGGTCAACCGGGAATCAAGGAAACCGGCGCGCACGGAGGCGCCCCACGCACAGCCGCCA
The DNA here is from genome assembly GCF_043104335.1 of Pseudomonas sp. WSY_20. Classification (NCBI taxonomy): domain Bacteria; kingdom Pseudomonadati; phylum Pseudomonadota; class Gammaproteobacteria; order Pseudomonadales; family Pseudomonadaceae; genus Pseudomonas; species Pseudomonas sp. WSY_20. The sequence goes on along the minus strand of NZ_JBICKP010000077.1, from coordinate 147,430 downwards.
TGACACGAGACAGCCGCGCACAAAAAAACGCCGACTGATTCGCTGAACGGCGCTGATGCGCCTTGATGATTGCGGGTGACCAAACCCGGCTGCTGGATTTACAACAGCCCGCGAAGACTAACCCTCTCCCACGGTGCTTTCAAGCCAAGAGCCCCGCTTGTAACACTTGTAATAGCCATAGCGTGGCGCCGATAACGCACCCTTGGCGCCTGATTCGCAGCTACAGTGAACGGCGATGAACCCTCAAGGCTGGTTCCAACCGACGCGGACTCACAGCACAACGGGCACCGGCGCAAAAATGCACGATGCCCCTGCACAATTGTCGATTGTACGAGGCAAATTCGCATGCCAGGATCCAGCGATCCTCCAGCGAACTCCAGATTTCACATGGAAAATCAACAACAAGCAGGGAGACCGCAATGACAGCGCTTATTCAGACGCCGGTTACCGACCACATCCTGAGCGAGGTTCGCAACCAGATTGGGCACCTGCGTCTCAACCGCCCCTCCGGGTTAAACGCTCTGACTTTGGACATGGTGCGCAGCTTGCGCAAGCACCTGGACGCCTGGGCTAACGACCCGACCGTACGCGCCATCGTCCTGCGCGGCGAAGGCCCGAAGGGCTTCTGCGCCGGTGGCGACATCCGCTCGCTGCATGACAGCTACAAAGCCGGCGACGACCTGCACGAGGCTTTCTTCGCCGAAGAATATGCCCTGGACTTGCTGATACACCGCTACCGCAAGCCCATTTTGGTGCTCATGGACGGCTTCACCCTCGGCGGTGGCATGGGCCTGGCACAGGGCTGCGACCTGCGCGTGGTCACCGAGCGCAGCCGCCTGGGCATGCCAGAGGTAGGCATCGGCTATTTCCCCGACGTAGGGGGCAGCTACTTCCTGTCACGCCTGCCGGGCGAGCTGGGGACCTACCTCGGCGTAACCGGTACACAAGTCCAGGCGGCCGATGCCCTGTATTGCGGCCTGGCCAACTGGTATGTGACGAGCGACAAGATCGAGGCCCTTGATCGGGAGCTGGACCAGTTATCCCTGAGTGACAATCCGCTCAAGGACTTGCAGAACCTGTTGGCGCGCCTGGGCACCCAGACGCTGGAAGGTCCGCCACTGGCCGCGCTCCGTCCAGCGATCGATCATTTCTTCGCCTTGCCCGATATCTCAGCCATCGTCGAGCAGTTGCGCGCCGTCAGCATCGGCGATAGCCATGCCTGGGCCGTGGCCACTGCTGATCTGTTGGAAACCCGATCCCCCCTGGCCATGGCCGTGACGTTGCAGATGTTGCGCCGCGGTCGACAGTTAAGCCTGGAAGACTGCTTCGCAATGGAGTTGCATCTGGATCGCCAGTGGTTCCAGCACGGCGACATCATCGAGGGCGTACGCGCCTTGATCATCGACAAGGACAAGCAACCGCGGTGGAATCCCCCTACCTTGCAGGGCCTAGAGCGCCAGCGGATCGACCAATTCTTCGAAGGCCTTTGAGCCTGGGAGCAGCAGATGCAAGACGTGGAACTGAGCGAAGAGCAGATCATGATCCGCGACATGGCCCGCGACTTCGCCCGCGGCGAGATCGCGCCCCACGCCCAGGCGTGGGAAAAGGTTGGCTGGATTGATGACGCCGTCGTGCGCAGCATGGGTGAACTTGGCTTGCTGGGCATGGTGGTCCCCGAGGACTTCGGCGGCAGCTATACCGACTACGTGGCCTATGCGCTGGCGGTCGAAGAGATTTCAGTCGGGTGTGGCTCCACCGGGGCCTTGATGAGCATCCACAACTCGGTAGGGTGCGGCCCGTTGCTGGCCTACGGTACCCCTGAACAGCAGCAGCACTGGTTGCCGCGGCTGGCCAGTGGCGAGGTGATTGGCTGCTTCTGCCTGACCGAGCCCCAGGCGGGATCCGAAGCCCATAACCTGCGCACGCGCGCCGAACTGGTCGACGGGCAATGGGTGATCAACGGCAGCAAGCAGTTCGTCAGCAATGCCCGTCGCGCCGGGCTGGCCGTCGTGTTCGCCGTGACCGATCCGGAGCTTGGCAAGAAAGGGCTGTCGGCGTTTCTCGTACCTACCGACAACCCCGGCTTCAAGGTCGATCGCACCGAACACAAAATGGGTATTCGCGCCTCCGATACCTGCGCGGTGACGCTCGAGCAATGCCGCATTCCGGCTGCCAACCTGCTGGGCGAGCGCGGTAAAGGCCTGGCGATCGCCCTGTCCAATCTCGAAGGCGGGCGAATCGGCATTGCGGCCCAGGCACTGGGCATCGCCAGGGCTGCCTTCGAAGCAGCGCTGGGCTACGCCCGGGAACGTATTCAGTTCGGCAAGCCAATCCACGAACATCAGAGCATCGCCAACCTGCTGGCCGACATGCAGGTGCAGATCAATGCGGCGCGCTTGCTCATCCTGCACGCCGCGCGCCTGCGCAGCGCTGGCAGACCGTGCCTGTCCGAAGCGTCACAGGCCAAGCTGTTTGCCTCTGAGATGGCCGAGCGGGTGTGCTCGATGGCCATACAGGTCCATGGTGGCTACGGCTACCTTGAGGATTATCCGGTCGAGCGGCATTACCGCGATGCGCGCATCACCCAGATCTATGAAGGGTCGAGCGAAATCCAGCGGATGTTGATCGCACGTGAGCTTAAACACTACGCACTGTAAGGCCCGGCCTTCCTGGCCAGGCTTGGACGGACGGCGGGGCTTGTGCCCCGCTGCCGTCAGCGGCAATAACGGGGATCTTCGACCACCTGGGCGTGGGCGGCGAAAATCGGCGGCAGCCGCTCTTTGAGGTAGTCGATCCAGGTTCGGACCTTGGCGTCCAGGTAATGCCGCGAGGGGTAAATCGCATACAAGGCATTTTCCCGCAGCCGGTAGTCCGCCAGCACCCGGTACAGGCGCCCTTGCTCCATGGCCAGGCTGGCGGTGTAGAACGGCAACAGGCCGATACCCATGCCCAACTCGCTGGCGACCAGCATGGCGTCCGCCACGTTGGTCATGAAGCTGTCCTGGGGTGCGATGACGCAATCGCCACCTGCCTGCGGGAACACCCAGTCACCCTCGTACAGCGGGTAGGCCATGCGCAGGCAGCGATGCTGGTGCAGGTCGTCGGGGCGTGCCGGCACGCCTTTTTCATGCAGATAACCGGGCGCGGCACAGGCAATGCTGAAAATCGCGCCCAAGGGGACGGCAATCAGCTGTGAGTCCGGCAATGCCTGGTCGACGGTGATGACCACATCATGCCCTTCAGCCAGCGGGTCGGGGTTGCGCTGAGACAGCGTCAGCTCGATGACCACTTCGGGACAAAGCGCGTTATAGCCTGCCACCAATGGCATCAACAGCAACCCAAGCCCATGGGGACAATGCACGCGCAGCCGGCCACGGGGCGTGAGGTGAGCACCACGTGCCTCCCCCACTGCCTCGTCGGTCAATAGCAGTATCTGCCGTGCGCGCTCAAGAAAACGCTCCCCCGCCTCGCTCATGCGCAAGCGTCGGGTGGTGCGGTGCAACAATCGGGTTTGCAGCTGATTCTCCAGCTCCGCCACGATGCGCGAGACCTGCGCGGCGGAGATGTCCAGCGCGTTGGCCGCCGCGGCGAAGCTGCCGCACTCCACCACCCGGACGAAGGTACGCATGGCCTGCAGCATGCCCATGAAAGCTAGTCCTCGAAGTGGGGGCGTTCGGCCAGCAGACGAGTGATCCAGTCCACCTGTTGCTCGAAGTCAGCGACCTTGGCCGGCGGCACTGCGACGCGGGCCTGGGCGAAATTGGCAAGGGTCTGCTTTTTTTGCCCGAGCATGCGCTGCCACTTCACGTCAAATGCCTGGCCATGGTCCCGCATCAACAGGGGGCCGAAATACAACTGCTGAGGACTGTAGGCCGCATGACCAGGTTCTGCCACGATGATTTCGTAGTCGAAGCGGTGCTCGCGCAGCACCTCTTCAGCGACGATACGGTAGCCGTTGCTCATCAGCCACTGTCGCACCTGCGGCTCGGCGCCATTGGGTTGCAATAACAGGCGCTCGACCCCCGCCAGGCGCGCCCTGCCCGCTTCGAGAATCTCGCACAGGGTTTCGCCGCCCATGCCGCACAGGCTCACGGCCGTGATGCGGTCCTCAGGGACGATGGCCGCCAGACCATCGGCCAGGCGCACGGCGATGCGCGACTCAAGCCCCTGCTTGCGCACGTTACGCTGAGCGGCCGCAAAAGGGGGGCTGGCCACCTCCCCGGCCACTGCGTACTCGATGCGCTCGCGGAGCATCAACGCTACGGGCAAGTAGCCATGATCAGAACCAATATCAGCCAGACGCGCGCCCTGGGGCACATGGGTGGCCACACGCTCCAGGCGCATGGACAAGGTGTGTTCGTTCACGGTAAGCCTCTCTGCAATGGCGGCGATTCTGACCGTGAATGCCGCGCTTTGCAAAAAACCGGCCTCTCGACCGGCGCAGGCCGCTCGCGTAGGCTTGAGGCTTTTCCACCGTGCAAGGCAGACCCCATGGCACATGCTGATATCGTCTACACCCCAGACAGCGACCCAGAATCCATTTCCTCCGATGTCGCCGAATACAACGGGATGCTGGTAACCACTCAGGTCCCGGTGCACCCTGACGGTAGCCTGGCGTTGGGGGATATCGTCGAGCAAAGCGAATGCACGCTGCAGGCCTTGAAGGATGCTCTGGAGAAAGCCGGCAGCGGTATGGACCGGGTGCTGCACTTGACCATCTACCTGACCGACATGGCCGACCGCGCCGCCTTCAACCAGGTGTACCAGCGTTTCTTCGCCAAACCCTGGCCAGTGCGCGCCGCCGTAGGCGTGGCGGCGCTCGCGTTCGAGGGCATGCGCGTGGAAGTGACGGCGATGGCGGCCAAAGGCTGACTGAACAGGACCGGAGGCCGTTGCGGGCCCTGACTGGCATGATCCAGACCTGCGCCCGCTGTTTTCAAGGCCAGAACCTTGGGCGTGCGGCCTGGGCGTGGGACCGGCTGCGATAGGCTGCGCAGCCACCCCGGCCATCCGGCCAGCGCAGCCTGAGGGTGTCGCCCAGCACAATCGTCGGTACAATGCCCGGCTATACCGTGACAGCCGAAACCATAACGACATGTCCCTTCCCAAGCATCACCTGGAACTGCTCAGCCCTGCCCGCGACGTGGCCATTGCCCGCGAGGCTATCCTGCATGGCGCCGATGCCATCTATATCGGCGGCCCTAGCTTTGGCGCACGCCATAATGCCTGCAACGAGGTGGGCGATATCGCCGCGCTGGTCGAGTTCGCCCATCGCTACCATGCGCGCGTATTCACCACCATCAATACCATCTTGCACGACAACGAGCTGGAGCCGGCGCGCGCGCTGATTCACCAGCTGTACGACGCTGGCGTCGATGCGCTGATCGTGCAGGACCTGGGGGTCATGGAGCTCGACATTCCGCCCATCGAGCTGCATGCCAGTACCCAGACCGACATTCGTACCCTGGAGCGGGCCAAGTTTCTCGATCAGGCTGGCTTTTCTCAGCTGGTACTTGCACGCGAGCTGAACCTGCAGCAAATCCGGGCCATCGCAGCCGAAACGGACGCCGCCATCGAGTTCTTCATCCATGGCGCGTTGTGCGTGGCGTTCTCCGGGCAATGCAACATCTCCCACGCCCAGACCGGTCGCAGCGCCAACCGGGGTGACTGCTCGCAGGCGTGCCGTCTGCCCTACACGCTCAAGGACGACCAAGGCCGGGTGGTGGCGTTCGAAAAGCACCTGCTGTCGATGAAGGACAATAACCAGACCGCCAACCTGCGCGACCTGGTCGATGCCGGTGTGCGCTCGTTCAAGATCGAGGGGCGCTACAAGGACATGGGCTACGTGAAGAACATCACGGCCCATTACCGCAAGGAGCTCGACGCCATCCTGGAAGACCGTCCTGGCTTGGCCCGCGCCTCGAGCGGTCGTACCGCACACTTCTTCGTACCGGACCCGGACAAGACGTTCCACCGCGGCAGCACCGATTACTTCGTGACTGACCGCAAGGTCGATATCGGCGCTTTCGACTCCCCTACCTTCACCGGCCTGCCAGTGGGTGTGGTGGAGAAAGTGGGCAAGCGCGACCTGCAGGTCGTTACCGACGTGCCGTTGACCAACGGGGATGGCCTCAATGTGCTGGTCAAGCGTGAAGTGGTAGGCTTCAGGGCCAACATTGCCGAGGCACGCGGCGAATTCGAAGAAGACGGCCAAAAGCGCTTCCGCTACCGGGTGGAACCGAACGAGATGCCTGCCGGGCTGCACAAGCTAAGGCCAAACCATCCGCTTTCGCGCAACCTGGACCACAATTGGCAGCAGGCCCTGCAGCGTACGTCGGCCGAACGCCGCATCGGTGTAAGCTGGCAGGCGGTGCTGCGCCAGGAGCGCTTGACCCTGAACGTGACCAGCGAGGAAGGCGTGCAAGTGCAGGTCGCCCTGGATGGCCCATTCGGCCCGGCGAACAAGCCCGAGCAGGCGCTGGACCAACTGCACGACCTGCTTGGCCAGCTCGGCACCACGCTCTACCACGCCGACAGCATCGAACTGGATGCCCCGCAGGCGTTCTTCATTCCCAATTCGCAGCTCAAGGCCCTGCGCCGGCAGGCCATCGAGACGCTGACCGAGCAACGCATACAGGCGCACCCCCACGGCCGGCGCAAGCCGGAAACCTCGCCACCACCGGTGTATCCCGAGTCGCACCTGTCGTTCCTGGCCAACGTCTACAATCAGAAAGCCCGGGATTTCTACCACCGTCATGGTGTGCAGTTGATCGACGCGGCCTATGAAGCCCACGAAGAACACGGTGAAGTGCCGGTGATGATCACCAAGCACTGCCTGCGCTTCTCCTTCAACCTGTGCCCCAAGCAGGCCAAAGGGGTGACCGGGGTGCGTACCAAGGTGGCGCCGATGCAGCTGGTCCAAGGGGATGAAGTACTGACCCTGAAGTTCGACTGCAAACCCTGCGAGATGCACGTGATCGGCAAGATGAAGAACCACATCATCGACCTGCCCACCCCTGGCAGCGCCGTGGCCCAGGTCGTAGGCCACATCAGCCCGGAAGACCTGCTCAAGACCATCGTCCGCGCGCCTCACTGAGGCGCGTTTCAGCGTATCTGGTGCTTGTGCAACAAACGATAGAAGGTCGGCCGCGAGATGCCCAGCACCTTGGCTGCAACGCTGAGGTTGTCGCTGTGACGGTCCAGCACATCGCACAACGCCTGGCGCTCGGCCTTGTGCTTGTACTCCTCCAGCGTGCCCAGCGGCGGCTGTTGTGCAAACGGCTGCAAACCCAGGTCCTTGGCCTCGATCTGGCGCCCTTCGGCAAGCACCAGCCCACGCCGCACCCGATTGGCCAGCTCACGCACGTTACCCGGCCAATCGTGCCGGCCCATGGCCATCAGCGCGTGCTCACTGAAAGAGCGTGGCCGCCTGCCGGTTTCCAGGCTGTAGAAATGGGCAAAGTGATTGGCCAGCATCGACAGATCGCCATGGCGGTCACGTAACGGGGCGGTGACCACCTGCAGGACGTTCAAACGGTAGTACAGGTCTTCCCGGAAGCGGCCCTGCTCGATGGCCTTTTCCAAATCGACGTGGGTGGCGGCCAACACCCGTACATCCACCGGTACTGGCTGGCTGCCTCCCACTCGCTCGATGTGCTTTTCCTGGAGAAAGCGCAGCAGATTGGCCTGCAGTTCCAGTGGCAGGTCGCCGATTTCATCGAGAAACAGCGTGCCGCCGTTAGCGGCTTCGATGCGACCGATCTTGCGTTGGTGGGCGCCTGTGAACGCGCCCTTTTCGTGCCCGAACAGTTCGGACTGAATCAGGTGCTCGGGAATGGCCCCGCAGTTGATCGCCACGAAAGGCTGCCCGCTGCGCTGGGACTGGCGGTGCAGCGTACGCGCCACCAGTTCCTTCCCCGTGCCGCTTTCACCGCGTATCAGCACAGGCGACTCGGTCGGTGCCAGCTTACCCAGCAGCTTGCGCAATTCTCGAATCGGCCGGCTCTCACCCAGTAGCTCATCCTGGGTGTCGAATGCCTTGACCGTGCCCTTGCCACGCAGCCGCGCCATGCCGAAGGCCCGGCCCAGAGTGACCTGCACCCGCGATTCGTCGAAGGGTAATGTATGGAAATCAAAGAACCATTCACAGACGAAATCGCCGACGGCCGGGGAGCGCAGTTGTTCGGCACTCAGCACCGCAATCCACTCGGTGTTGCTGCGCTTGATCATGTCCTTGACCACGTCAGGGTGCTTGAGGTGCGCTTCATCCAGGCGCAGTACACCTACATCGCAACGATGCTCCAGCGCCTGCGCCAAAGCGCAGCTGGCGACCTCCCACCCGGCCTGAACCAAGCCTGGCGTCAGGCGGTGGCAATCGTCACAAGGATCGACGATGAGCAGGCGGCGTTGCACTGCGGTTTGTTGCATGACCGATCCTTGGCGCCAAGTATTGGTTTCTTGAAATAAAACAGTAAGTTGTGGCGCCCGAATAACAGTAGCAATTAAGTTGACGGTGCCTATGACCGTCTGTCTGCCAACACTGCTTTTCCTAATTTCGCCAGGGAATTTTCGATGGTTAACGTCCTCACATGGGGCGCGTTGAAACAAAAATGAATAATCGTTGATTATTTTGCTGCACCCATGTGACTCAATGCCGACTATCGAGCATCAGTACACATAACCCCGCGCTGCATTTCGCGATACATGAGGCGACCTTGAAGCAACGCGGACGTCACTTGAATGTTTGGGACCACAGAGAGACCGAACCATGAATGCCCCGCTCCGTGTCAACGAAGCACTGCTGATCGCCGACCACGCCTTCGAACCCTTCCACTGCGTGGCCTGGGACGCCCCCAACGGCACTGGCGACCTGAGCCTGGCGGTCATCGACCGTACCAGCACCCGCATCGGCAGCAAACAGGTAAACTCGCAAACTTATTCCGACAAAGCTCAGTGGCTTAACCTGATCGAGGAAGTACGCGCAGAACTTTGTGAAAAAGGCTACCACCTGCAGCCGTGGTCGATGCCCAAGTAAATGAACAGCGTTGACATGTGCGTGCTCTGCCACGCACATGTACTTGCGGCCCTGCATATTTCATCCTGCTAACGTGCGACTTGTTGCCGCACCCCGCCGTTATCACTTCATCGCTTCGAAACTAAGCAGGTGTTGATAGTCTGCTGCCAGTTGCTGCGCCAGCCGGCGAGCACGGCCCAGCCGGACCGGGGCCAGCTCCATGTCAACCAGCAAGGTGGGGCACGGCAAGGGCTCGACAGGGTCCCATTGCTGCAGACGACCGTCCGTGAACACCAGGCAGCGTACTTCCTCGTTCGGATAGGCCTTGCGCCGATTGCCCAGCCACTGCCTGGCTTGCTCCAGCGCCGGCAGCAACGGGGTGCCCCCTCCCGCCCCAAGCGCCTGCAACCAAGGTTGCAGCGCGGCCGAAGCCTTGAGCCCATGGCGCTGCCATTGCGGTGCACTGCCACTTGCCGTCAACAAAGCCAGCCGTGCGCGCTGGCGGTAGGCATGGTCGAACAATGTCGCCAACAGCCCTTTGGTGTGCGCGAGCGCCTGATGGCGACGCGTCGAGGCGGAGGCGTCGACGATGATCAGCCATAACTGAGCCGGTGCGCCTCTGCGGGTGTGCCAGCACAAGTCGTCGCGGTGCCGAGGCCGGCCCTTCAACAGGCTCGGCAGCCAGGCGACCTGGCCAGCACTGGCAGCCTGGGCCCGACCGCGGCTTGCACCTGCGCGCGCACCCTTGCCTGCTTGCGCACCCGTCGTCTTGGCCGGCTGACGGATGCTCAGGGCTTTTTTGCCCAGCTCGGCACCTCACGCCTTGGCCCGCTTGCCACAGGCTGTGGGGCCAAAGCACCCCAATCCCCCTGCCCGCCTTTCTCGGCCGAGCTGCTGCCGGTCTGTGCCTGGGGCTGTTCGGGGGCTGCGGGCGGTGTAGCCTGGGCAGGCGACTGCCTGCGATGGCGCAAGGCGAAATCTTCCACCGCGTCGATGTCAGACACCTCGATGGCCGCCGCCCCGCGCCATGCGCAGTGAGCGCGGGCGGCGCGCAACCACACCAGGTCTGCCCGCAGCCCATCCACTCCGGCGGCGTAACAGCGCTCGGTGATACTGGCCAAGGTCCAGTCATCCAGCGCGATGTCGTCCAGCGCCTGGCGCGCTGCATGACAGCGCTTGCGCAAGCCCTCCTGGGCCGATGCCCACTCGGCGCGGAACGCCAGGGGGTCATGGTCGAAGGCCAGCCGACGCCGGATGATCTGTTGCCGTGCATCAGGTGCGGGTAGACCGTCGAGCGCCACATTCAGACCGAAGCGGTCGAGCAGTTGGGGACGCAACTCGCCCTCTTCGGGGTTCATGGTGCCGATCAAGACGAAGCGCGCATCGTGACGATGGGAGATGCCGTCGCGTTCGATACGGTTGGTGCCACTGGCGGCGACATCGAGCAGCAAGTCAACCAAGGTGTCCGGCAGCAGGTTGACTTCATCCACATAAAGTACGCCGCCATTGGCCTGAGCCAGCACACCGGGGGAGAACTGCGCCTTGCCTTGCCCGAGTGCCGCATCCAGGTCGAGTGTGCCCACCAGGCGCTCTTCACTGGCGCCCAGCGGCAAGGTCACGAAAGGCCCATCGCCCAGCAGGTCAGCCAAGCCGCGGGCCAGGGTGCTCTTGGCCATGCCGCGCGGACCTTCGATGAGCACCCCGCCGATCCTGGGGTCGATGGCCGTCAGGCACAGCGCCAACTTCAAGTCGTCGGCCCCCACCACGGCGGCCAGGGGAAATTGTGCAGCGTCGTTCATTTCAAGCCTGTTCCTCGCCATCGAGCAGCTGTTCTTCCAAGGCATCGCGGTACTCGCCGGGGGACTGCCAGAGGCCGCGTTGCTGCGCCTCGATCAGCCGTTCGGTGAGGTCGCGCAGCGCCTGCGGGTTGTGCTCGCGCATGAATTCGCGGGTCGCCGGGTCCAGCACATAGGCATCGGCCAGCGACTGGTAATGATGATCGTCGATCAGGTGCGTCGTGGCGTCGAAGGCGAACAGGTTGTCGACCGTCGCCGCCATCTCGAACGCCCCTTTGTAGCCGTGGCGTTTGACGCCGTCGATCCACTTGGGGTTCAGCGCACGCGCGCGGATCACGCGGTTGAGCTCTTCCTTCAACGTGCGGATGCGCGGTCGGTCCACCTGGCTGTGATCACCGTGGTAGCTGGCCACGGACGCGCCTGCCAGCGTTTCAGTGGCCGCCAGCATGCCGCCCTGGAACTGGTAGTAGTCGTTGGAGTCGAGCACGTCATGTTCGTGATTGTCCTGGTTTTGCAGCACCGCCTGCACCTTGCTCAGGCGCTCGACGAACTGTGCCCTGGCCGGCGTGCCCTCGTCCTGCCCGCCATAGGCGTAGCTGCCATGGTTCAGGTAGACCTCGGCCAGGTCTTCACGGGTTTGCCACAGGCGCCCATCGATCGCATTCTGAACGCCAGCCCCGTAGGCACCTGGCTTGGCGCCAAAGACACGCCAACCGGCCTGGCGAGCCGCCTGCTCAGCGTCTACACCCTGCTGCTGCAAAGTCGTACGCTCGCTGCGCACGCGCGCAGCCAACGGGTTCAGATCATCGGGTTCATCAAGACCGGCCACGGCCTGAACGGCAGCATCGAACAGGCGGATGAGGCTGCCAAAGGCGTCCCGGAAGAAACCCGACACCCGCAGCGTCACGTCCACCCGCGGGCGGTCCAGCAGGCTCAGGGGCAGTATCTCGAAATCGTCGACCCGCTGGCTGCCGGTGGCCCAAACGGGCCGCACACCCATCAGTGCCATGGCCTGGGCAATGTCGTCACCACCGGTGCGCATGGTCGCGGTCCCCCACACCGACAGCCCGAGCTGGCGCAAGTGGTCGCCATGGTCTTGCAAATGACGCTCGAGTATCAGGTTGGCCGACGCGAAGCCTAGCCGCCACGCTGTGGTGGTCGGCAAGTTGCGCACATCGACGGTGTAGAAATTGCGGCCTGTGGGCAGTACGTCAAGCCGACCACGGCTGGGCGCGCCACTAGGCCCTGCAGGCACGAAGCGCCCAGCGAGCGCTGCAAGCAGCCCGTTCATCTCGGCGGCGCCACAGGCGTCCAGGCTCGGCGCCACGGTATCGCGCAGGTGATCGACAACGGCCTGAACGGGCTGGCCAAGTTCCGCCTCCAGCGCTGGCAACGTGCCGTCGAGCGCACCCTCGATAACCTGCAATGCCAGCAGTTCGAGGCGCTCGCGGGTATCGCCAGCCGTACGCCAGGCCTGGTCGCTGATGTTCAGCAGTAGCGTGGGCCGTGGGCCTTGCCAGGGTTGCCCCAGGTCACAGTCCAGCGGATCGAAGCCAGGGACCAGTGCCTTGGCCAGCGCGCGCAACACACTCGCATTGCCGCCACGCCCATCGCCCCGCTCGACCCGCAGCAGTGCCAGCAGCGTGTCCAGGCGCAACCGTCCCTCGGGCGACTGGCCGAATACATGCAGGCCATCGCGGATCTGCGATTCCTTGAGGTCGCACAGGTAGGTGTCAAGGCGTGGCAACCAGACGGTTGCATCGTCAAGCTGCCCTTCGAGTTGCAATTCCCGGTCGATGTGGTGGGTCCTGACCAGTTCGAGGATGTCGCGTTGCAACTCACGGGCGCGGCGCGGGTCGAGCAGTTGTGCTTCGTAGAATTCGTCGGCCAATTGCTCCAGGTGGCGCAGCGGGCCATAGGTCTCGGCGCGGGTCAGCGGCGGCATCAGGTGATCGATGATCACGGCTTGCGTGCGTCGCTTGGCCTGCGCGCCCTCACCTGGGTCGTTGACGATGAACGGATAGATGTTGGGCAGCGGCCCGAGCAGCGCATCCGGCCAGCACGTATCGGACAGCCCTACCCCCTTGCCCGGGAGCCATTCCAGGTTGCCGTGCTTGCCGACATGGATGACAGCGTCGGCCGCATACACATGCCTCAGCCAGAAATAGAACGCCAGGTAGCCATGGGGTGGCACCAGGTCCGGATCGTGATAAACGGCGCTGGGGTCTACCTGATAGCCGCGAGCAGGCTGGATGCCGACGAAGGTCATCCCCATGCGCACCCCTGCCACCATCAAACGGCCCTGGCGGAACATCGGGTCCTGCTCCGGTAGCCCCCAGCGCTCCAGTACCGCCTGGCGGTTGGCGTCCGGCAGGCGGTCGAATGCCGCCTGGTAATCGACCAGGCTCATGCTCTGGGCACAGGGCCGCTGGTCGATCTGGTCGAGGTCGTTGGTCACACCGCCCAGCAATTGATGGATCAACTGGGTACCGCTCTCGGGCAGCTCGCTGACCGGATAGCCTTCAGTGCGCAGCGCACGCAAGATATTGAGCGCCGCAGCCGGCGTGTCCAGGCCCACGCCATTGCCGATGCGCCCATCGCGCGTGGGGTAGTTTGCCAGGATCAACGCCACGCGCTTGTGCGCATTGGGCTGGCGCGCCAGGGTCACCCAGCGCCGTGCCAGCTCGGCCACAAAATCCATGCGCTCGGGGTGGGCGCGGTAGCACACCACATCCGATTGGCTGCGTTCGCTGTGCCAGGCCATGTCCTTGAAGCTGACCGGCCGGGTGATGATGCGGCCGTCCAGTTCCGGTAGCACGATGTGCATGGCCAGGTCACGTGCGCCGAGGCCCTGCTCGCTGGCCTCCCAACCCGGTTGGTTGTCCTGCGCGCAAATGGCCTGCAACACGGGTATGTCTCGTCTTAGGGGGCGCAGGTTAGGACGCTCCGGGCTGGACAGGGCGAAACCCGTGGTGTTGAGCACAACCTCGGCGCCGACCATGTCGAGCCATGCTTCGACCTGTTCCAGGCAGGCGCTTTCCTTCAGGCTGGCCACCGCAATCGGCAACGGGTTCAAACCTGCTGCCTGCAGGCGCTGGCAGAACACATCGATGAAAGCCGTGTTCGCTGCTTGCAGGTGCGAGCGATAGAACAGTATCGGCGCCACCGGATGATCGGCATGCCAGTGCGGGTACCAGTCCTCCAGCGTCCCACTGCCCACCTGAGGGTGGTAAACCGTCGTGCGAGGCAACGCCCGCGGCTCGGCCCAGGAATAGTCACGGTCCAGCCACTGACTGGCTAGGTAGTAGAACAGGTTGAGTGCGTTGGCCTTGCCACCCTGGCGCAGGTAGTGCCACAACTGCTCGGCTTGCGCGCCCTGCACGGACCCAAGCCCGGTCAGTTCCGGGTCGGGACGGTCGTCGCCGGGCACCAGGATCACGTGCACGCCGCGCTCGGCGAGCGTAACCAACTGTTCCACACCGTAGCGCCAGTACCCCACGCCGCCGTGCAGCGACACCAGGATGACCTTGGCGTGCTGCAAGACCTGATCGACATAAAGGTCGACCGAAGCGTGGTTCTGCACCTGCATGGGGTTGGCCAGGCGCAGGCTGGGATAGTCGCCGGGCAACTGCTCGGCGCTGTCGGCGAGCAAGGCCAGGTGCGAATCCCCGCTGCAGAGGATGACCAGTTCGGCAGGCGTCTGGCCGAGGTCGGCAATGCTGTCGTCGGGCACGAAGCCGCCGGGCTGGGTCCGCAGCAGGTGCATGGGTCAGGCGCCCAGAGCGTGGCGCAGACGCGCTTCGAGCTGGGCGGGGTCAAGGTCCTGACCGATCAGCACCAGGCGCGTGACGCGCGGCTCTTCGGCGCGCCAGGCGCGGTCGAAGTGCTTGTCAAAGCGCGTGCCTACCCCCTGGATGAGCAAGCGCATCGGCTTGCCGGCAATAGCGGCGAAGCCTTTGACGCGCAGGATGCCGTAGTCGACCACCAGTTGGTTGAGCGCCTCGATCAGCACCCGCTCATCGGATTCGGGGAGGTCGATGGAGATGGAATCGAAGGCCTCATGGTCATGGTCGTCATGGTCATCGCCGTCGTGATGGGCATCGTGGTGGGTCGGGCGGGCGTCGATGTGCTGCTCGGACTCGGCGCCCAGGCCCAGCAACACCTCCAGCGGCAACTTGCCACTGCTGGCTTCGATGACTTTGACAGCCGCTGGCAGTTCTTCGGCGACCTCGGCACGCACCTTGGCCAGGCCATCGGCATCAATCAGGTCGGCTTTGTTCAACACGACCAGGTCGGCGCTGGCCAGTTGGTCAGCGAACAATTCGTGCAGGGGAGACTCGTGGTCCAGGTTCGGGTCCAGCTTGCGCTGGGCGTCGACCTGGTCCGGGTAGGCGGCGAAAGTGCCTGCGGCAACGGCGGGGCTGTCGACCACGGTGATCACCGCATCGACGGTGCAGGCGGTACGGATCTCAGGCCATTGGAAGGCTTGTACCAACGGCTTGGGCAACGCCAGGCCGCTGGTTTCGATCAGGATATGGTCCAGGTCGCCGCGGCGCGCCACCAGTTCGCGCATCACCGGGAAGAACTCTTCCTGGACGGTGCAGCACAGGCAACCGTTGGCCAGTTCGTACACCCGGCCATTGGCCTCTTCCTCGGTGCAGCCGATGCTGCACTGCTTGAGGATGTCGCCATCAATGCCCAGCTCGCCGAATTCGTTGACGATCACGGCGATGCGCCGACCCTGTGCGTTGTCGAGCATGTGGCGCAACAGGGTAGTCTTGCCCGAGCCCAGGAAGCCGGTGACGATGGTAACGGGGAGCTTGGCCAGTGTTTTCATGTTGCAGTGCCCTTGGCAGAATGGCGCGGGCATGCAGGACGAGCGCCGCCGACCAGACAGGCCAGGCATGTTCGCCACCGGATCACCCCGCCCGGTTTAAAGTCGAAAACGTTGCGAGGCAGGTCTCCTGGCTTGCACCTGCGCCAGGCACGGTCATCAGGACCGGGCTTGGGGGAAGACGCCTTCCCGCGCTTGGCGCAGTGGCAGTGTCGACCCATCGATGGTGCCTACAGTTGCGGGGGCAGCCGCGGCTTGAACCGCGTTCCCGTCTTAGCTCCGGCCTGGCCGGAGAACCTCGAACGGCCAAGGCTACGCAGTGGCTGTCGGGTGGTCAACCGTTGTCGAGGCTGTGGGGAGCCGCACTGCTGCCAGACGGCGACCTTCGTCCCGCCCTCGCCCTCGCCACCCACGAATAAAGTGCAAGGCAGTTACCCTTTCTCTTCATCGCCTGCCCGCTTTACGCGCTGACCATCCTCCTCTACCCTTCCCACTTCCCCTTCATGAGGTATTCGTCCAATGCGCCATTGATGCCGCCGTCTGCTAGACGGCCAGTCTTCACTTTCCGGTCGCCACCGGAAATGTCGCGGCATTTGTGGAGTTGCACATGACGACTACGTCTATCCTGACGCTGGACAGCGTCACCCTGGTCTTGCCAGATGGCAGGCCACTGTTCACCGATCTCACCCAGACCTTCGACACTACCCGGACCGGCCTGGTAGGCCGCAACGGCGTGGGCAAGAGCCTGCTTGGCCAACTGCTCGCTGGCCGGCGTTCACCCAGCAGCGGCACGTGCCAGCGCTTGGGCCGTGTCCATCTTGTCGATCAACAGGTGATCGACACCAGCAAGACCGTGGCCGATCTGGCCCAGATGGGGCCCTTGATCGCAGCGCTCGAACGGATCGCACTCGGCAGCGTGGAGGCGGCTGACTTCGACACCGTCGGCGAGCGCTGGGATGCGCCCGAGCGCCTGCGCGCCCAGCTGCACCGCCATGGCCTGGGCCACCTGGACCTGCAACGCCCTGTCCATACCCTGAGCGGCGGGCAGGCCATGGGCGTGGCGCTGATTGGCGCCTGGTTGAGCGAGGCCGACTTTCTCATACTCGATGAACCTACCAACCACCTGGACGACCACGGTCGCACGCAGTGGCTGGCGATGATGCAAACCTGGAACCGCGGCTTGCTCGTGATAAGCCATGACCGTTCTCTACTCGAGCACATGGACTGTATCCTCGAACTGTCAAGCCTGGGCCTGAAAGCCTATGGCGGCAACTTCAGCCACTATCAGGCACGAAAGCGCTGCGAGACCACGCAAGCTGTGCAGCAGTTGGCACACCTCAAGCGCTCCCAGCAGCAGCAAGCCAGAGCCCAGCTACAGCAACGCCAGGCACTGGACAAAGCCCAGGCCCGGGCGGGGCGCAAGGCCAAGGGCGTGAACCAAGCCAAGATCCTGCTCGATCACCAGCAGCAAGGCGGCCAGGCGACGCTTGGCAAGCAGCGCCGACGCCATCGGGCGGCCGGGCAACAGCTGATCGACAGGGTGCGGGACGCTGCGCAAGCGGTCGAAAGAGCCTGCGAAATTACCGTGCACACGCCAACGCTTGAGCCCAATGTCCAGCGGCAGGTGGTACTGCTGCAAGCCTTGCGCCTGCCGCATGGCACACAAGTACCCATCGACCTCAGCCTGCGCCAGGGCCAACGTTGTGCCCTGACGGGCGTCAATGGCAGCGGCAAGAGCACACTGCTGAAAATGATCGCCGGCCAGTTGCCAGCGCCTGCAGGCCACCTCAAGGTCACAGACCAAACGGCGCTGCTCGACCAGCACTGCAGCGTGTTGTCGGCCGACATAAGCGCGCTGGAACACGTACAACAGGCCAACCCGGCACTGGATCAGAGCCATGTACGCATGCTGCTGGCTCAGCTGGGCCTGGACGCTGCACGTGTCGCGCTGCCCAGCAGACTGCTCAGTGGAGGCGAGCGCATGAAGGCGGCCCTGGCGGGGATCCTGTACCGCAGGCGACCGGTGGAACTGCTGCTACTGGACGAACCTGGCAACCACCTCGACCTGCCATCGCTCAAGGCCCTGCAAAAGATGCTGGAGCAGTTCACCGGTGCGCTGATGATCGCTTCCCATGACCAGGTGCTGCTCGATGCGCTGAGGCTCGACTGCGCCTTACGCCTTGAAGGGCCGAGCATCAAGTGGTGATAGGACATTTCCGATCCGGCGAAGATGTATTAAGGTGGCGTGTGCGCATATAACAGCAGCCCGAACGTGGGCACTTGCAAGACAACGAGGGTGTCATGAGCAACGAAAGCATTAACTGGGACAAGCTCGGCTTCGACTACATCAAGACCGATAAACGCTATCTGTCTGTCTGGCGCGATGGCGCGTGGGATGAAGGCACCCTGACCGAAGACAACGTGCTGCATATCAGCGAAGGCTCCACGGCCCTGCATTACGGCCAGCAGTGCTTCGAAGGTCTGAAGGCCTACCGTTGCAAGGATGGCTCGATCAACCTGTTCCGCCCTGACCAGAATGCCGCCCGCATGCAGCGCAGCTGTGCGCGCCTGCTCATGCCCCACGTGCCCACCGACGTGTTCATCGAAGCCTGCAAGCAGGTCGTCAAGGCCAACGAGCGCTTCGTGCCCCCCCACGGCAACGGCGCCCTGTACTTGCGCCCATTCGTCATCGGCACGGGTGACAACATTGGCGTGCGCACTGCGCCGGAGTTCATCTTTTCCGTCTTCGCCATCCCGGTAGGCTCGTACTTCAAAGGCGGCATGAAGCCTCACAACTTCCAGATCTCCAGCTTCGACCGCGCGGCTCCGCAAGGGACCGGCGCTGCCAAGGTGGGTGGTAACTATGCCGCCAGCCTGCAACCAGGCTATGAGGCGAAAAAGGCCAACTTCGCCGATGCCATCTATCTGGACCCGTTGACCCATTCCAAGATCGAGGAAGTAGGTTCGGCCAACTTCTTCGGCATCACGGCCAATAACGAGTTCGTAACGCCCAAGTCGGCTTCGGTGCTGCCGGGTATTACCCGCCTGTCCCTGATGGAGCTGGCGCAGTCTCGCCTGGGCCTGACCGTTATCGAAGGGGATGTGGAAATCAGCCAGCTGGATCGCTTCGTCGAGGCAGGTGCCTGCGGCACTGCGGCGGTGATCACTCCCATCGGCGGCATCGAGTACAACGGCAAGCTGCATGTTTTCCATGACCTGGAGAAGGTCGGCCCCGTTACCCAGAAGCTCTACAACGAATTGACCGGCATTCAGAGCGGCGACATCGAGGCTCCGGCAGGCTGGATCGTCAAAGTGGCCTGATCACTCACACTGCATGATCTCGAAGGCGCGCTCCTCAGGGGGCGCGCCTTTTTTTGCACGTCGAAACAGGCCATTGCGTGCCCGAGCAGGCAACAAGGTTTCCTCCGCGCGCCAGGCCCGGTATCCTTCAAGGCTCTACTGCAAGTCCTTCAGGAAGCCGACCATGATCAGGCCCCTTCTAGTGCTGAGCGCAGCCCTGCTGTTGAGCCCCACGCTCCTGGCCCAGCAGATCAAACGTGAAGTGGGCGACTTTGACTTCACCCTCAGTACGACGCCTACTCGCAGCATGGCCCAGGGGCTTATTTCCCCAGCCGCTACCGGCGCCTTTCACGGCGGCCTGGATTTCAGTCACACCAGTGGTTGGTACGTGGGGCAATACACACCCAGCATGGGCGTGGCGCCAGGGTCCACCCTGCGGGTCGACAACTACGTCGGCTACAAGCATCACTTCGACAGTACCCTGGGTTACGAGATCGGCGTGATCCACTACAGCCAACCCAACATCGCAGGTGCAGAGAGCCATGCACTGTATGGGGGTATTTCCATAATGGGCAGCCGATTCGGCGGGGCCTTGCGAGACAACCCAAGCAACCGGATCGGCACCCTGTATGCCGATTTCGGGCAGGTCCCCCTGCTCAACGCCGACCTGACGGTCAAGCTGGCCCATCATCGGCTCGGCACCCCATTCACGATCGGCGACGGCAGCCAGGTCAACGGTTTCTCCGACTGGTCCATGCAGCTGTCGCGCCCCTGGTTAGGCCTGGACCTGAACCTGATCTACAGCGACTCGAACCTGACCGGTGGCGGCTGCGATGCTTATTCGGGGATCAACACCTATTGCGAGAGCGTGGTAACCCTCAAGGCCCAGCGCAGTTTCTTCTAGGCAAGCCTGCTCACGCTCAGCCTTTGCCGGCCACTGCCACCTCAAGCCTGTGTCGGCGCCCGTGGACGGGGGGCAGTGACAGCGATGGCCACCCCGCCCAGGACAATCGCGCAGGCAGCCATGGCACGTAGCGACAATGTCTCGCCGATCACGAGCATTCCACCCAACGCGGCGATCACCGGCACGCTCAGTTGCAACGTGGCGGCTTGTTGCGCGCTGATGCGCCGCACCACGCTGTACCAGACGGCGTAACCTGCCGCCGATGCCAGAATCCCAGAGCACACTGCAAAGAACACGCCGGCCATCGAGAACCGCAGCTCGGCACCGAGAACCATCAGCGGCGCACACACTGCTAGGAAGGGCACGCTGCGAATGAAGTTGCCCGCCGTGTCGGCCAGCGGCCGAGGTGATCCCTGCCCCAGCAAGGTGTAGATCCCCCACGCTATACCCGCGACTACCATCAGCAAGGCGCTCGTCAGTGTAGGTGCGTGGCTGCCAGGCAGCAGCAACACGATCAGGCCTGAAAAAGCCATCAGCATGCCTGACAACGTGCGCAGGCTGATCCGTTCCCCACGCAGCAACGCCATGCCGAACATGGTCAGCTGCACAGCGCCAAACAAGAGCAATGCCCCTACCCCTGCATTCAAATCAAGGTAGGCGACGGAGAACAGAAAGGCGTAGCAAAATAACGCCAAGCCACCTCGCCAACTGCCGGCAGCGCCTGAGCAGGGACTGCGCAGCCGTACCAGCCACCACAGGCACAAGGCGCCGCTGCCCAGGCGCAGCGCGGTGAAGCTGATAGCGTCGACGGCGCCATCCTTGAGCGCCAGCCGGCAAAAAACCGAGTTGGCAGCGAAGGCCATCAAGCTGAACATGGCCGGCCAGAACCAGGCGCTCAGCAACGGCCGTTCGATCGGAGATGAGGTCGTGCTCATGGTGTGGTCACCTCTGAGAACCGCTGTGCTTATCGCGCAGGAAGGCGCAAACCTGAGCAGAGATTTACTACACAGCCAGTCGATGGCGCTACCTACCTTGGGAGGAGACAGGCAGCGCCGCCACGGCATCCACCTCGATGAGCATCCCGTCCAGGGCCAGGCGTGGGACCGGTATGAGCGTACAGGTAGGCTTGAGGGCCTGGCCCCACGCGTGGTCCACAGCTTCCACCCATTGCTGGAGCCGCGCCTGGCTATGGTCGACGATCAGTAGGGTGAGCTTGCAGACATGCTCAAGGCCCGCCCCTTTGCTGGACAAGGCCAGCTCCAGGTTGGCAAGGGCCTGGCGCGCCTGATCGGCGAAAACAGGGGATAGAGCCCCACTGGCCTGCTCCCCACCCTGACCCGCGATGAAAAGCAGCCTGCTCCCTGAGCGCACGTCGGCCACATGGGAGTATCCGTTGCCACTGGGGTCATACAGAGATTGAGGATTGCTCAGTTCAAAAGCGGTGGTGTGCATGGTTTGGACGCTCGGTTCATGGAATGAGCGCCGAGTATCCAACCTCAAGCAAACCTGAGGTCAAGGGCCGGAAGCGGCCCCAGGACATGATTTATGCGGCTACACCCGCGAGGCTGCCAGACGCCCCCGGCGCCTGGCGCGCAATCACTTCTCTTCCAGTACTGCCTTGCCCTTGACTGCACGCGGCCCGCGCCACGCCCAGATCGGCAGGCCAGGGAACGGTGCCCACACGACGAACACAATCCACAGCATCTTGCGCTCGGCGCGCCGATCGCTGCCCATGATGTGCCAGATCGCCCAGATCTCCAGCAAAATCAAGATGATTGCCACGACGAACCAAATCGTTCCGATTTCCATGAGCTTCCTCCCATTGGCACTTACCCTATTGATTCACCGAAGACGCCCAGGGTTCCGTTCGATTTGAACGGCGCCAGCGTCTATCGAACCCGCCTGCCCCAGGCCGACGCCCAGCGCATGCCTGAACACGACCTGCACATTGGCGCCAGCCACCCTGCCGATTGTCTTTCGTAGGGGCACCGGCCACACTTTGGTGCGAAGCCAGGAAGCGGAGTCCAGCGTGTCCACACCCCGTCAGTTCAGCAAAAAGAGCAGCACCAGCAACATGCTGCGATTAAAGACCAGCAGTGCCAGCGTAGAGGCGCCCTATCGGGTCGACTTCGTTTTGCTCGAACACTTCTCCATGGCCAGCTTCACCGTGGCCATGGACGTGCTGGTCACGGCTAATCTTCTGCGCGCGGACAGCTTCCAATTCACGCCCTTGTCGCTTGCCGGTGACCGTGTGCTCAGTGACCTGGGGCTAGAGTTGATCACGACCGAGCTTTCGGCAACCGCCCTCAAGCACTTGGACTTGCTCGTGGTCTGCGGCGGTTTGCGTACGCCGCTCAAATACCCTGAGCTCGACCGCTTGCTCCAGGACTGCGCATCTCACGGCATGGCCTTGGGCGGCCTGTGGAATGGCGCATGGTTTCTTGGCCGCGCCGGAGCGCTGGATGACTACGGCTGCAGCGTTCATCCCGAACAACGTGCCAGCCTCGCTGAACGCAGCCCGCAGACGCGTATCACGCCCGCAAGCTTCACCCTCGACCGGGACCGACTGAGCGCCGCCAGCCCGAACGGGGCGATGGAATTGATGCTGGGACTGGTACGACGGCTGTACGGTGACGGTCTGGCAGAGGGCGTCGAGGAGATTCTGTCCTTCTCGGGCGCTCGCTATCGGCAAGTGGGCCCCGGGGCCAAGAAGTCGATGAGTCTGCACCTGCGCACCATCGTCGAGCTGATGGAAAACAACCTTGAGGAAACCCTCAGCCTGGACCAGTTGGCGGCTTACAGCGGCCGCTCTCGCCGCCAGATAGACCGCCTGTTCCAGGCGCAGCTCGGCACCTCTCCACGGCGCTACTACATGGAACTTCGCATCACCAAAAGTCGCCGCCTGCTGCAGTACTCCGATCTCTCGGTGATGGAGGTGGCGCTGGCGTGCGGCTTCGTCTCGGTGTCGCACTTCAGTAAATGCTACGCCGCCTATTTCGGTTATCCCCCATCGCGCGAGCAGCGCTTGGGGGATTGAACCTGCTCGCGCTTTTGTGGCGTCAGTCTGACGCAGCAGCGGGCTGCTTCGAAGGAGGGGTCAAGTGCAGCACGCGATCCCGCCCGCCTTCTGCAAGCCAGTAACCGCCGCTGCCATCGGCCACGATGGACTGCGGCGCCTTGAGAAACGACAGCACGGTCTGGCGAGTCCCATCGGGCTTTATGCGCAGCAGCCGTGCCCGGTGCGTGTTGTCTTCACTGATCCAAAGACCACGCTGGTCACAAAACAGGAATGTGGGGTTCTTGAGGCTATCGAACACCACAGGGTCCTTGCCATCCTTGGACAACGCCCGTATCTGCCCGTCGGCTTTCTCGGTGTACAGCAGCCGGCCATCCCCGCATCGGGTCAACCCTTCAGCTTCGGTCAGGCCCGAACGCAGCACGTCCACCTGGCCGCTGCTCCAGTCATAGCGCAGCAAGCGGCCATCACCCTTGCGGTCTTCGATGGCATAAAGGTGGTTGCCCTCGTTCCAAAGGCCCTGCACCGCAATACCGTCGAAAAGCGGTGTGACCTGGCCATCGACAGCCAGACTCACCGGCGCCAGGCCACCTTCCTGGCTGAAGACCCAGCCACCTCTGGCCGCCACCATGCCGTCGGGCTTGGACAGCTGGTCCACGAGCACTTCGCGCTCACCGTCGGGTGCAATCTTGAGAATACTGCCCCGACCATCGTCCAGCTCCTGGCTTACCAGCAGACTGCCGTCGGCCTGGGGAAGCAGCGACGCAGCCTTGTCCACGTTGCGGTGCGCGACCTCCACCTGCCAACCCGAAGCGGCCTGCACGGGGTAGAAGCTTTGCCAGGCGAAAAATCCGAGCGTTGCCATTACAAGGCCGGTGGTAGCGGTGAGCACGATGCGGGTGATGGGTTTACGCAGAAAGGTGGGCATGGAGAACTCCTTGATTCTGCAAGGAATGCTAGCAAGGGGATGTGAAAAAAATGTCGGAAGCAGACACCTGATTACAAAACAAAAGGATATAAAAATAACTAAAAAGTCTAATAATTAGTAATAAAGAATTTGAAGCAGCGCGGTCAGGTGCTTATGTTCTGGTGCTCCCACTCATCGCATATCAAGGATCGCGCCATGCCCCACTCTCTCTTTTCATCACTACGCCGGCGAGCACTGGGAGCACTACTGGCCTCGCTTGCCGGGGCCCTGCTGATAGCCGCACCGGCGCAGGCGCAAGAAAACAGCACCCTGCGCATCGGATACCAGAAATTCAACAGCCTCAACATCCTCAAAGGCAGCGGCGCACTGGAAAAAGCCCTTGCCCCGCAAGGGGTGAGGGTCAGCTGGCATGAGTTTGCCGCCGGCCCACAGTTGCTCGAGGCACTGAGTACCGGTGCCATCGACGTGGGACACGCGGCCGATGCGCCTTCGGTGTTCGCCCAGGCGGCCGGCAAACCCGTGGTCTACCTGGCCGCTGAACAGCCTTATCCGCGTGGGATCGGCCTGGTGGTGCGCCAGCAGGACCCTCTGAACGATGTGCAGGATCTGAAGGGCAAGCGCGTGGCCACTGGCCGGGGATGGAATGCCCAGTACTTGCTGGCCGTCGCCTTGCAACAGGCAGGCCTGAATTACCAGGACATCACCCCGGCCTACGTCAATAACGCAGCCGACGCGATAGCCGCGCTGCAGTCAGGCAGCGTTCAGGCCGCCACACTGTGGGACCCATTCCTGGCTGCAGCCGAGCGGCAGCCAGGGCTGAAAAACCTGCGTGACGGGACTGGCTTGACCAACAACCGCACCTTCTACCTGTCCACCGCCCGCTTCGCGGACAGCCATAAGGCGTTGCTCAGAATATTCTTCAGCGAACTGGCCAAAGCCAGCCAGTGGGCCAATGACAAACCCGGCGACGTCGCCGCCTTGCTGGCGCCGCAGCTTGGCATCAACGCCGATGTTCTGGAAGTAGCAAGTCAACGACGCAACTACAACGCTGTGCCAGTGACCCCAGAGATCGTTGCCGAACAACAGAAGCTGGCCGACACCTTCCAAGGGCTTGGCCTGATCCCCCGCAAACTGAACGTAGCCGAAGCGGTTTACCCTGCTTCCGTGCTGCCTTGAGGCCAGCTCAACATGCCCCGCCCTATACGCTTCAACGCCTTCAGCATGAACGCTGCCAGCCATCAATCGCCTGGCTTGTGGCGCCACCCGCGCAACACCAGCACCGATTTCAACCGCCTGGTTTACTGGACCGACCTGGCCAGGCGACTCGAACGCGGTTTGTTCGACGCACTGTTCATTGCCGATGTCATGGGCATCTATGACGTCTATCAAGGCAGCCCGCACCCGGCCTTGCGCGGCGGCGTCCAGGTGCCGGTGAACGATCCGATGCTGTTGGTCCCCGCCATGGCCGCTGTGACCGAGCACCTGGGCTTCGGGGTCACCTTCTCGCTGACTTACGAGCACCCCTATCCCTTTGCACGGCGCATGTCCACACTCGACCACCTCAGTGACGGGCGCGTGGGCTGGAATATCGTCACCGGCTACCTGGACAGTGCCGCGCGTAACCTGGGGCTCGACCGACAACTGGGGCATGACCTGCGCTATGACTTGGCCGAGGAGTATCTGCAGGTGCTCTACAAACTCTGGGAAAAGAGCTGGGACGACGATGCCCTGGTGCTGGACCGTGAAACGGGCCGCTACGTCGAGCCAACCCGTGTGCACCCCATCGGCCACGCCGGCGCGCACTTCCAGGTACCCGGCATGCACCTCTGCCAGCCATCGCCGCAACGCACACCCGTGCTGTTTCAGGCAGGCGCGTCGGCGCGCGGTCAGCAGTTCGCCGCCAAGCATGCCGAATGCGTGTTCATCAGCGGGCCGACACCCACGGTTCTGCGGCGCTACGCCGATGGCGTGCGTCAGGCCAGCGAAGCGGCGGGACGCGCACGTGACGAGGTGCTGATCTATGCCCAGGCGTTGCTGATCGTCGCGCCCACTCACGAGCAGGCTCAGGCACGCTTTGACCAATACCGCAGTTTCGTCGACATCGAAGCAGCCCTGACACTGCTGTCAGGTTGGACCGGAATCGACCTGGATGGCCTGGACCCTGACGCGCCAATCCAGTACGTGGAAAACGATGCGGGCCGTGCAGCCTTGGCAGCCTTCACGGCGGCGGACCCTAGCCGTCAATGGACCGTGCGCGAGGCGGCGCAATTCATCGGGCTAGGAGGACGCGGCCCCGTCCTGATCGGTACGCCAAGTGAAGTCGCCGACCAGTTGGAGGCGTGGGTCGATCAAACCGGTATCGATGGGTTCAACCTCACGTATGCCGTCCAACCTGACGACCTGGCCCATGTCGTGGAGTTGCTGGTTCCCGAACTGCAGCGCCGTGGCCGCTATCCCCGCGGGTACGTCGATGGCACCTTGCGCCACAAGTTGTTCGGCAAAGGAAACCGGCTAACGGCGCACCATGTCGGCAGCCGCGTGAGCATTCAGCAACCAAATACTGGGTATTCCAACATTTAATTTGTAGATGTTCGGCGCGCCACCCTATCCTGTGCCCACGTCCCCTGCACCGCACCGGCCGGTGCGGCCCACGGCATGGGGATAGAACAACAAGTCGAGAGCATTCATGTCGAACCACGCCTATTTCGCGCCCCACGGCGGCCACCCGGCTCAAACCGAGCTGCTGACCGACCGTGCCATGTTCACCGAAGCCTACGCGGTCATTCCCAAGGGCGTGATGCGTGACATCGTCACCAGTCACTTGCCCTTCTGGGACAAGATGCGCATGTGGGTCATCGCCCGGCCGCTGACAGGGTTCGCCGAAACGTTCTCCCAGTACATCGTCGAGGTGGCGCCCGAAGGCGGGAGCGAACGGCCTGAACTGGACCCCAACGCCGAAGCCGTGCTGTTTATCGTCGAAGGCGAGCTGGACATTACCGTCGAGGGTCAGCACCACACACTGGTGCCAGGGGGTTATGCGTTTCTCGCGCCTGGCGCCGAATGGAGCCTGCGCAACAACAGCCAGGCCAATGTCACCTTCCACTGGCTGCGCAAGCACTACCAGAAGGTCGAAGGGCTGGACGTACCGTCTTCGTTCGTGACCCACCGCGACAACGCTACCGTGATCGAAATGCCAGGCACCGAAGGCCGCTGGAAAACCACCCGCTTCGTCGACATGGCTGACATGCGCCATGACATGCACGTCAATATCGTCACTTTCCAGCCAGGTGGGGTCATACCGTTTGCTGAAACCCATGTCATGGAGCACGGGCTCTATGTGCTGGAAGGCAAGGCGGTCTACCGCCTGAATCAGGACTGGGTCGAAGTCGAGGCCGGTGATTTCATGTGGCTGCGGGCCTTCTGCCCACAGGCCTGCTATGCCGGCGGCCCTGGCAACTTCAGTTACCTGCTGTACAAAGACGTGAACCGTCACGTGCACTTGACGCTCAACCCCAAGCGCTGAGCACAGAAGACTGCTCGCCGGTCTCCAAGGCGCACCCGCCAGGGTGCGCCAAATCGCTGTTACTCAACCACCCCACACGCCATGCGAGCGCCACCGCCACCCAACTTCTCGGGGTGATCGCTGTGGTTATCGCCGCCTGCGTGCACCATCAGTGCGTGGCCTTTGAAGTCTTCAGCCTTCAGGCGCGGTGCCAGTACCGGATACGTCGCCTTGCCATCGGCACCTACATACAGCGCCGGCAGGTCGCCGCGGTGGCCGCTGTCATCGTAAGGGCCTTTATGCGCGTTGGTCGATTGCGGGTCCCAGTGCCCCCCCGCCCCGCCTGCTGGCACGGCTTTGCCCGCATCCTGCGCAGGAGCGCAGGACGGATTCTGGTGCAGGTGGAAGCCGTGCACACCGGGCGGCAGGTCCTTGAGGTCCGGGGTAAGCAGCGTTCCGTACTTGTTCTGCTCGATGCTGATGGTGCCGATCGACTTGCCTGGGCCATCGGGGCCTGCCAGCTTGAGCTCGACGGTCTGGGCGGCTTGGGCCAGGCCGGTAGTGGCCAGCAGCGCAGCGATTACAACTGCTTTCATAAGGTTCTCCATGGCGTGGTGAAGGCGGACGTCATACCCGCGTTGTGCATGGGACTGCATCATCGCGCAGTCATTCCCTTGTGCCACAGCCTGAAACACTTAAAGACTGCCACCGGCCAACAGTTGCTTGAGCACCTCTGCCAGGGCCTTGACCGTCGGATCGGCGGTTGGACGGTGCACGATGACGATCTCATAGCTGTCGATTTCGCCCAGCCCCTGCTCGGCGCCCAGTACGCGATGCTCTGCAGTGGCCGCGCGCGGCGGTAGCAGGCTGATGCCCATGCCATCGGCGACAGCGGCCTGGATGCCGCTCAAGCTCGAACTGGTGAAACTGATGCGCCAGCGCCTGCCACTGCGCTCGATGGCAGTGATCATGTCCTCGCGGTACAAGCCCCGCGGCGGGAAGGTCACCAATGGCACAGGGTCCAGTTCAAAGGCAGGCAGGCGAGCGCTGTCGATCCATTGCAGCCGCTCGGGCCAACAGGCGACCCCTTCGCGGCTGTTGCGCCGTTGTTTGAGCAATACCAGGTCCAGCTCGCCATTGTCGTAGGCCTGGCTCAGGTCCCGGCACAGCCCGCTGGTGACCTCCAGCTTTACCTGCGGATTGAGCCGACTGAAGGCCGACAAAGCATGGGTGGTCGATCCACCCACAAAGTCCTCGGGTACACCCAGACGCACCGTGAAGCCGACCATGGCACCGGCCAAGGCTTCGAGCATCTGGTCATTCAGGGCCAGCATATGCCGGGCGTACCCGAGCAGCGTCTGCCCGGCGTCGGTCGGGAGCACGTCGCGGTTGCCACGTACCAGTAGACGGTGCCCTACCATGTCTTCCAGG
The DNA here is from genome assembly GCF_043104335.1 of Pseudomonas sp. WSY_20. Lineage (NCBI taxonomy): Bacteria > Pseudomonadati > Pseudomonadota > Gammaproteobacteria > Pseudomonadales > Pseudomonadaceae > Pseudomonas > Pseudomonas sp. WSY_20. The sequence continues at coordinate 118,706 of NZ_JBICKP010000077.1, read as the reverse complement.
CGCCGGACTTTCTGGCTGATGGTGGACTGGGTCGAATGCAAGCGCGCGGCAGCCGTGGTGAAACTGCCGCAGTCGGCCACCACGACGATCGCACGCAGAAGGTCCAGGTCGAACAAGGCCCTATTCGATTTAACGTTATGAGACATGCGAGTATTCGACAAATGAATGGGAGGACCGTTTTCTAGCACGCACCTGGGCAGCTCGCAACGCTGGCTTCAATCTCCCAGTGCTACACCTTCACGGCGTGGGTCCGCCCCGCCCAACCAGCCTGTCCCGTCCCGCTGAATGACTTGCAGGCCGCTGGTCATATCCATCGGCGTCACGGTGTGGCCCCACGCCTTGAGCTTGCGAATCAGTGCAGCGCTGGTCAGCCCTGATTCCACCTCGGTTGCACCGTTGCGGCTGCCAAAATTGGGCAGCCCGGCGGCTTGCTGGGGGTCCAGCCGCCAGTCCAGCAACGCGATGAGCGCCTTGTTGACGTAACCGATGATCTGCGAGCCGCCGGGTGAGCCAAGGCTGGCTACCAATTCCCCATGGTCCCGGGAGAACACCAGCGTAGGCGCCATGGCTGACAGGGGCCGCTTGCCCGGTTGAACGCGATTGGCCACTGGCCTGCCCTGCTCCTGGGGCACGAACGAAAAATCGGTCAGCTGGTTATTGAGCAAGAACCCTTTGACCATCAGGTGCGAGCCGAATGCGCCCTCCACCGAGGTGGTCATGGCCACGGCATTGCCGCGATCATCAATGGCGCTTAGGTGGGAGGTGGCTATCCGCGGTGGCGATCGGTCAGGCGCAAGGGTCAACAGCGCACCGCTCGGATGGCCAGGGATGGCCTTGTTCATGCTGCGCTCACCCACCTGACTGGCACGCTGTGCCAGGTAGGCCGGGTCGAGCAGGCCCTTGAGCGGAACGGGTACATAGTCACTGTCGGCCAGGTACTGGGCGCGATCGGCATAAGCCAGTCGCTCGGCCTCGGCGACCAGGTGCACGGCGCGTGCTGGCGCCTCCAGGGTGGCAGCAGTGGCCGAGGGGACGGGTGCCAGGTGCGCCAGATCGTCCCTGGCCGACCTGCGTTGCAATGCCTCCAGTATTCCCAAGGTCTGCAGTACCGCCACGCCCCCGGATGAAGGAGGGGGCATGCCACAAATCTGCCAAGCTTTGTAGGGTCCGCAGACAGGTTCACGCTCGCTGGCCCGGTACTGCTTCAGGTCATCGGCGGACAGATAACCTGGGTTGGTGTGGTTTTGGACGGCTGTCACCATGGCCTGCGCAACCTCGCCGTTGTAAAACGCCTGCGCGCCGTGTTGCGCGATCTGCTCAAGCGTGTCGGCAAGTTCGGGATTACGCAGCCGTGTGCCTACTGCAAGCGGGCGCCCCGTCGTGTCCAGGAAATAGCCGGCCATACTGGGCGAGCGAGCCACGAAGGGGTCGGCTTCCAGCAGCGCATGCAGCCTTGCAGAGACTGGGAACCCGGTGCGGGCCAGTTCGATGGCGGGTTGAAACAACGCTTGCCAGGGCAGCACGCCGTGCTGCTTGTGCGCCAATTCCAGGGCCCGCAATACACCCGGCACCCCCACGGCCCGTCCGCCAATCTGTGCTGACCTAAATGGCATGGGTGCCCCCTTGTCGTCGAGGAACAGGCGTTCGGTCACCTGCGACGGCGCCGTTTCCCGGCCATCGAATGCCTGGGTCCTTTTCCCGTCCCAGTGGAGGATGAATGCGCCGCCGCCGATTCCACTCGACTGAGGCTCGACGAGTGTCAGCACCAGTTGCATCGCAATTGCCGCATCCAGCGCACTGCCCCCGGCGCGCAGGATGCGTTGTCCAGCCTGACTGGCCAGCGGATTGGCGGCAGCGGCCATGTGATGCTTGGCTGCCACCGGCTGCAAGCCTGCGCGATAACCGGAGCCAAGTTCGGGTGCTACGGGCAGCGCTTGCCTGGCCTGGGCCAGGTTACAGGACAGGCTCAGGCACAGCGCGCTGACGGATAGAAAGAGAGGGTTCATGCAGCCGCTTCCTGCGTTGGGCCTAGCACAGATGCGAGGCTGTCGAATCGAAAAGTGCACTGACGCTTTTGTTGAGCGTTCAGGCTGGGCGAGGATAACGCGACTGCGACGCACGGGACCACCAACGGTCACGCGGTTGTGGCGCGGTTCGATTCCAGTCGCCCACCTTGACGTATACGTAAAGCACGCTTCAGGATGGCGGCATATCCTGCCCAGAGCCCTGGTATGAGTACCCAGACCTACAGTATTTCCGACCTGTCCCGTGAGCTGGACATCACCACGCGCGCCATTCGTTTTTACGAAGAGCAAGGGCTGCTGCGCCCCGAGCGACGCGGCCTTGAGCGCATCTATTCGGCGCGGGACAAGGTCAGCCTCAAACTTATCCTGCGTGGCAAGCGCATCGGCTTCTCGCTGGCAGAGTGCCGTGAGTTGATCGAGCTGTACGACCCTTCGGGCGGCAACCTCAAGCAACTGAACAGCATGCTCGCCAAGATCGCCGAGCGGCGCGCCCAACTGGAACAGCAAATGCTCGACATCCACCAGATGCAGCTTGAGCTGGACACTGCCCAGGAGCGCTGTGAACAGGCCCTGGCGTGCACGCTTGCCAATAAAGACCACGGTTGACCGTTACAGGAACCTCATCATGTCCTTGCCTGAAAAAGTTCGTCTGGTAGAAGTTGGCCCTCGCGACGGGCTGCAGAACGAAGCCCAGCCCATCAGTGTCGCCGACAAGGTGCGGCTGGTGGACGACCTCACAGCGGCTGGCCTTGCCTACATCGAAGTGGGCAGTTTCGTTTCACCCAAGTGGGTGCCGCAAATGGCCGGTTCGGCCGAGGTGTTCGCCAGTATCGACCAGCGTCCGGGCGTCACCTACGCAGCGCTGGCGCCCAATCTGCGCGGCTTCGAAGATGCCGCGGCGGCGGGCGTCAAGGAGGTGGCGGTATTCGCCGCCGCGTCCGAGGCATTCTCGCAGCGCAATATCAACTGTTCCATCTCGCAAAGCCTGAGTCGTTTCGAACCCATCATCGAGGCCGCGCGAGCCCAGGGTGTGCGGGTGCGTGGGTACGTATCCTGTGTGCTCGGCTGCCCGTACGAGGGCCCGGTCCGTGCAGAGCAGGTACTGCCGGTGGCGCGTGCCCTGCACCAGATGGGCTGCTACGAAGTGTCGCTGGGCGATACCATCGGTACCGGTACTGCTGGTGACGTTCGACGCTTGTTCGAGGTGATAGCGGCCCATGTTCCCCGCGCGCAATTGGCGGGGCACTTCCACGATACTTATGGCCAAGCCCTGGCCAACGTATATGCGAGCCTTCTTGAAGGCATCAGCACCTTCGACAGCTCGGTGGCGGGTTTGGGTGGCTGCCCCTATGCCAAGGGCGCGACCGGTAACGTCGCGACCGAAGATGTCGTTTACCTGCTTGATGGGTTGGGCATCGAGACCGGTATCGACCTGGAGCGCTTGATCGAGGCTGGGCAGCGCATCAGCACGGTGCTGGGAAGGGCCAATGGATCGCGCGTTGCACGTGCGCGACAGGCGCGCTAGGTCATCAAGGTGTCACAACAATGTGGGTGAAGTGTTACCGCTCGCTTGGCGACGAAGCCAGATACGGGTATCCCGGAAACATCCAGTGAGGTTTTCCCGACGTCATGCTCTCATGAATTTCTTCATGCCATTGATTTACAAGGGTTTTTCAAAACTGGCACGGGACCTGCTATATCTCTTGCATAACAAGAACAACAAAGCATCACTCAATAAAAATAATAGAGAACGGCTCTGACAGAACAAGAACAACACGGCAGAGGCGTAGCAAGCAGATTTTTTTGGAGTCGACCCGCATTCCTGGGGCAAGCCCCGCGAATTGGCACAGAACAATAAAACTACCTCAAGGTAGCGGCGGCCAACTCGGATCATGCGTGATGAAGGTCGGTCAGCGCTCAAAAAAATACGTTTGCTCTTGGCCCCGCATGGGGGCCTTGCACCACCAGGGCAGGCTGACAAAAACAACAACAGGCCAGCCCCAAGAATAAAAAGAGCAAGCAGCAACGCTTTGGGGGGAGCTTCGGCTCCCCTTAGTGCTTACCCCTCCTCCTTCTGTTTTTCCTCGTGCTTGCCCTCGGCCTTCTCCACCAGCAGCGGCATCGTGCCCAATACCAGCAGCGCGAGCACCGTACTTATCAATGCAGTGGCTTCCCGGCCCATCCCAGCGGCAGTGCCTATGGCAGCGGTCATCCAAAGGCCAGCGGCGGTGGTCAACCCTTTCACGTGGCTGGTGTCCCGTCCGTTGCCTTTCAAGATGGTGCCTGCTCCGAGAAAACCGATGCCGGCGACGATGCCCTGGATCACGCGGCTAAGGGCCTGTTCGTCGGCGCCTGCCATGCTGGGCGCCAACACGAACAGGGCAGCACCGAGCGACACCAGCATGTGCGTGCGCACCCCGGCGGATTTGCCCCGGTGTTCGCGTTCGAACCCCAAAACCGCGCCGAGCAGCGATGCCATCAACAAGCGAATTAGAATGCGTGTGACCTCGTGCGCATCGGTCACATCCGCGAATTCGATCTGGATGGCGTGCCAGATAGTTTCCATCCTGTACGTTCTCTCCAAAGGCTGAGTGCTTGGCAAACGTCAGGTGCCTAGGTCGTGGGGCCATGCTTGCCCCAAGTGCCAACACATCCACCACGGCCCTTGTGCGAGATCCTGGTTGCCGGCGATGGGCTGCACAGCTGCCCACACCACCGGGCCCTGCATTCCCTGTTCACCTTCATGGACCCCAAGAGCCTCTGCAAAGTGCCGTTGAGCCAAGGGGGTGCAACGATGCTCAATACCCTGCGGTCAACCGTTCGAATTCACATCAGGAGACGTGTCATGCCAGTCGAAATCGATGCTCAAACCCAACGCTGCACGCTCATCAACGACCAGCAGCGTCTCGAAGGCGCCGCTTGTGACATCGAAATCGTGACCGACGAGCGACTGCGCATGTCAGTCGCGGTACTGGGTGCAATGCACACGCCGATCACCGAAATCGAGGCCGATGCGCTCACGGTGGCCGGTGCGGTCGATAGCCGCAGGCATCTTAAGAACACCGCGCCAGGCTCGATCATATAAGGGGCTGCACGGCCTGCACCTCAACTGATATGGTTTTTATCGCCAAGGCTGAGCCTGTGCTGATAGCAGACTGACGGCCATAGTGCACATGCCTGATCCAGGCTAGATGAGCACGGAGCCATGACCGACAGAACGCCTTATTCAGTGATTGCCACTGTCCCTGCCAACCCTTCCCGCCGTGTCGGCGACGCCGCCATCCACACGCGCAGTTTCAGCGGGGTGTACCGCACGCTGCGCATCGGTTTCGCCGGGGCCCTGTTTGCCCTGTTCTTCGGCACTGCCTGGCTGAACTGGAACGGTCGTCAGGCGGTACTGTGGGACCTGGGCAACAGCAAGTTCCACATCTTTGGCGCGACCTTCTGGCCACAGGACTTCATTCTGCTCTCGGCGCTGCTGATCATCTGTGCGTTCGGCTTGTTCGCCATCACAGTCTACGCCGGGCGGGTCTGGTGCGGTTACAGCTGCCCGCAAAGCACCTGGACCTGGTTATTCATGTGGTGCGAAAAAATCACCGAAGGCGACCGCAACCAACGCATCAAGCTGGCCGCAGCGCCCTGGAGTCTCGACAAGGCCGCCAGACGCCTCACCAAGCATTCGCTGTGGCTGGCCATAGGCCTGGTCACCGGCGTGACCTTCGTTGGTTACTTCACACCCATTCGTCCGCTGGCAGCCGAACTGCTCACACTTCAACTGGGCGGCGTTGCGCTGTTCTGGGTGTTGTTCTTCACAGCCGCCACCTACTTCAATGCCGGCTTGCTGCGCGAAGCGGTCTGCCTGCACATGTGCCCCTATGCCCGGTTCCAGAGCGTGATGTTCGACAAGGACACCCTGGCCGTGGCTTACGATCCGCGCCGTGGCGAGGCACGTGGCGCGCGCAAGAAAGGCAGCGACGCCCGCGCCCAGGGCCTGGGTGACTGTATCGACTGCACGTTGTGCGTTCAGGTATGCCCTACCGGCATCGACATTCGCGACGGTTTGCAAATGGCCTGCATCGGCTGCGCCGCCTGTATCGATGCCTGCGACGGTGTGATGGACAAGATGGGCTACAGACGTGGGCTGATCGGGTACAAGTCAGAACACAGCCTGCAAGGGGGTACTACGCATTGGCTACGACCACGCCTGCTCGGTTACGCCGCAGCACTGCTGGTGATGATCGGTGCATTGTGCGTGGCGTTGTACCTGCGGCCGATGGTATCGCTGGATGTGATCAAGGACCGTGGTCTGTTCCGCGAAAATGCACTGGGTCAGATCGAGAACATCTACCTGCTCAAGGTGATCAACAAGACCGAGCACACTCAACACTACGCGCTGCGGTTGCTCGATGCCGAGGGCTTTACCCTCCAGGGGCAGACGGCGCTTACCGTATCGGCCGGCGAAATGAGCGAAATTCCGGTGTCGGTGGCGATGCTGGCCGACCGACCCGAAAGCAGCTCGGTGCCGCTTGCATTCGAAATCAGCGAACGCGACGACGCGTCGGTGCGCAGCGTGGCGCACAGCCGCTTCGTGGCGCCCATGAACCGATGACGCCTACACTCCTCTTCCCTTGCCTGCCAGGCTTCGACAGAAGGCCACAATGAAACGTTACGAACGCTTCGCCGACGACATCGCCGAACTCATCCGCTCCGGCGTACTGGGCCCTGGTGAACGCGTGCCCTCCGTGCGGTACGCCAGCCAGACCCATGGGGTCAGCCCCTCCACGGTTTTCCAGGCGTATTACCTGCTGGAACGGCGTGGACTGATTCGCGCCCGGCCGCGCTCGGGCTACTTCGTCAATGCCCACGCCACTCGTCAATTCAGCGAGCCCCAAGCGCTGCACCCGATCAGCGAGTCCACTGATGTGGACGTCAGTGCCCTGGTTTTTTCCATCCTTGATTCGATCAAGGACCCCAACACGGTACCCTTCGGTTCGGCCTTCCCCAGTCCCTCGCTATTCCCTCTGCAGCGCCTGTCCCGGTCACTGGCCAGCGCCAGCCGTGCCATGGACCCTCGTGTGGCGGTCACCGACCTGTCGCCCGGCAACCCGCAACTGCGTCGGCAGATTGCCCTGCGCTACATGGTCGGCGGGCTGATGCTGCCGATGGAAGAGCTGCTGATCACCAACGGCGCACTTGAGGCCCTGAACCTTTGTCTTCAGGCTGTCACCCAGCCAGGTGACCTGGTCGCAATCGAAGCGCCCGCGTTCTATGCTTGCCTGCAGATACTGGAGCGGCTCAAACTCAAAGCCGTGGAAATTCCCGTGCATCCCCGCGAGGGCATGGACCTGGAGGTGCTGGCCCAAACGCTGCAAAAGCACCCGGTCAAGGCGGTGTGGTGCATGACCACGTTCCAGAACCCGGTCGGCGCCAGCATGCCGGAGGCCAAGAAGCAGGCGTTGGTCGAGCTGGTGACACGCCACCAAGTGCCCCTTATTGAAGACGATGTCTACGCCGAGCTCTACTACGCCCAGCAGGCACCCAAGCCTGCGAAGGCATTCGATACCCAGGGCCTGGTCATGCACTGCGGCTCCTTCGCCAAGAGCCTCGCCCCGGGCTACCGCATCGGCTGGGTCGCCGCAGGGCGGTTTGCGCAGAAGGTCGAGCGGTTGAAGCTCATGACCTCGCTCTGCGCCTCGATGCCCGCCCAGGCTGCCATCGCCGACTACCTCCAGCACGGTGGCTACGATCGCCACCTGCGCAAGTTGCGTTATGCACTCGAAGGCCAGCAAGCCAATATGCTGGCGGCGATCGGGCGTCACTTCCCGGCACAGACACGGGTCAGTCAACCGTCAGGGGGGTACTTCCTCTGGCTGGAGTTACCGCAACAGATGGACGCGCTGAAGCTGTTCCACATGGCCCTGGCGCAAGGCATCAGCATTGCCCCGGGGCCGATCTTCTCGCCCACCCGACGCTTCGGCAACTGCATCCGGCTCAACTATGGCAGCCCTTGGAACGAAGCAGCCGAGCAGGCAATGGCCACCCTGGGGCGGATAATTCGCTCTTTCTGAGGTCTGCGTTCAACCCTTCATGCGCGCACGGCTATAGTTGTCGAAATTTCCAAGCCGAATCGCCCGCATGACATCACAAACGCCTCTGGATGACCGCGCAGCGCTACAGGCCAGGCTGCTTGAGCTCGAGGCCGAGCACGAGCAGCTGCGCCTGAAAGCTGCTGCCTATGACGCCGTCGTCGAGCAAATCGATGAAGGCCTGTGCGTCCTGCAAGTGCTCGAGGATGAGCACGGCCAACTCAATGACTATCGCTACCTGATGTACAACGCGGCTTGTGCCCGCCACACCCTCCATTTTAAAGAGGTAGGTTTGACCGCAAGGCAGACCATCCCCGACGAAGTGGACCAATGGCTCCCACATTTCGCCGAGGTGGCGCGTACGGGTGTGCCCCTGCACTTCGAGCAGCGGCTGGCAGTCTCGAACCGGTGGCTGACCTTGAAAGTTAGCCGCCTCGAGCCCGCCTGCGAGCGGATATTGCTGGTTCTGTTCACCGGCAGGCCCGACGAAAACGCTGGCATCCATCAGTTGCAGGCGCTCAACCAGGAACTGGCGCAGCAAGTGGACAGAGAGCTTGCCAGTCGCAAGCTGCTGGGCAATCTGGTCGATCACAGCGTTGCCAACGTATTCGCGGCCGATTGCAACTTCAGGCTGCTGGCGATCAACCGCACCGCGCAGGAAACCCTCAAACGCTGGCGCGGCCTGGTGCCCAAGGTCGGTGAGTACATCCCCGACTTCATCGCCGACCAGCCGGACATCGTCAAGCAACTGAACGGGCTGTGGCCAAGGATCATGACGGGTGAATCTTTCGTGGACACCGTTGCCGTTGGCCTGGAAGGAAATGTCCGCCACTACGAGGTGCGCTACAACCCGCTGCTCGATGCCGAGCAGGTCGTGCAGGGTGGTTTCATGTTCGCCTACGACATCACTGAGCGCGTCGCTGAACAACAGCGCCTTGAGCAAGTGGAAGAAACCCTAAGGCAGTCCCAGAAAATGGAGGCTATCGGACAGCTGACCGGCGGTATCTCCCATGACTTCAACAATTTGCTCGGCAGCATAATGGGGGCGCTGGAGGTTGCCGCTCAGCGACAAACCGAAGGTCGCTATCCGGATGCTGCCAGGCTCATGGGGTTGGCCAGGCAGGATACGAAGCGAGCGGCCACACTGGTGCAACGACTGCTGGCGTTCGCTCGGCAACAGAAACTGAGCCCGCAGACCGTCGACGTCCATGAGTTGGTGACCAGCATGCACGATCTCATCAAAAGCTCGTTGCACGCCAGCATCGAGTTCCAGGACCTCACCAAGTCTGGGCACTGGCTTGTCCAGATTGACCCTTCCCAGCTGGAAAACGCATTGCTCAACCTGTGCATCAATGCACGCGACGCCATGCCGGTAGGCGGCACGCTGATCATTCGCAACAGTGACGTGCGGGTATACCCTTCACTGGCCGAACGACTGCATTTGCCTGTCGGCGATTACGTCAGGATTTCTGTCAGTGACAATGGCGTAGGAATGAGCAGCGATGTGGCAGAACGTGCCATGGAACCGTTTTTCACCACCAAGCCGCTCGGCCAGGGATCGGGACTGGGGCTCCCCATGGTCTACGGCTTCATCCGTCAATCCGAGGGGCAGGTAAAGATCACCAGCTCGCCGGGGCAAGGAACCTGCGTAGACCTCTATCTACCCAAGGACACAGGCCAGGTCGCTGCGAGCATTGACAAGGTATCAACGCCCTTCTGCCCTCCCCAGCAGGGCAAGCATCTGGTCATGCTGGTGGAGGACGAAGACACATTGCGGCTGGTGATAGAGGAACTGCTCATTGATCAAGGGATGGAGGTGCGCGTCTTCACCGAGGGCTCGCAGGCCTTGAAAGCGTTAAGGGCCGGCCTGCAGCCATCGCTGTTGATTAGCGACATCGGTTTGCCAGGGAGAGTCAGTGGCAAGCAGCTGGAAACCGCCCTGCCCGACTCGGCAGCCCTGCTCTACATCACTGGCTACGCTGATCAACAGGGCATCGCCATGTCGCGCAGAGGTGCGGTGATGTGCAAGCCCTTCGCATTGGCCGCGCTGGTCGAACAGGTGGGCCTGCTGCTGGCGAGCGCCGCCGCCGACTCGAACAGGCGCAGTTGATGATGCGAGCAGCTGGTCATCTTCCGCCACTCAGGTCGATGAATGTACCTGTCGAATAGGAAGCTTTGTCAGACAGCAGCCAGAGGATCGCCTCGGCCACCTCCTCAGGCCGCCCGCCTCGGCCCATGGGCAACCCAGGCTCGAGTTTGCTGACGCGATCCGGATCTCCCGACAGCGCATGAAAGCCGGTGTGGATGTAGCCGGGCCTGACCCCGTTGACCCTTACCCCTTCAGCAGCCAGCTCTTTGGCCAGGCCCACCGTGAACGTGTCGAGCGCGCCTTTGGAGGCGGCGTAATCAATGTACTCGTTCGGTGACCCGAGGCGGGCGGCCAGGGATGAGACGTTGACGATGCCCCCGCCATTCCCCCCGTGACGTGCGGCCATTCGCAATACAGCGTGCTTGGCGCAGAGCATGGGGCCGACGATGTTGGTCTTCATCATGCTGAGCAATCGCGCCTCGGTCATATGTTCGAGGCGGGTTTGGGGAGCGATGGTGGCGGCATTGTTCACCAGGGCCGAGATCGGCCCCAGATCTTCATCTACACGTTGGAACATCGCGATGATGTCGGCTTCGCTGCTGACGTCGGCGCGCACGGCGATAGCCTTTGCGCCCAAGGTACGGACCTGGCTAAGGATGGCATCGGCAGCTTCATCGTTGCTGCGGTAGTTGATGCACAGATGGTAGCCATGCCGGGCGGCGAGCAGGGCGGTGGCAGCGCCTATGCCGCGGCTGGCACCGGTGATGAGGATGACGGGGTTCATGAGGTGCCGGATATGTTGAGGTGGTGGTTTGAAGATAGAGGAAATGAAAGGCGGTTGCCAGTTAAGCGGGCCAAGATGGGCTGAACAAGCAAACTTTCAGTTAGGCGTGAGTTCGTGAATTAATCGACTAAACCCTATCTAAGATAGTGATTTGTTGTCGGTAAATACTGCACCGAAGTCCGAGAATACTTATAGAAAGCGCGTTTCACAACGAAACTTCCTACGAAAATTTGGCCCCCCCTGCGCGATGACATCAGCAATTGAGAATATAGAAGATGGCAAATGGAACACTGTCCTGATTACCCATTCGCCACTGCACGGATGAGCGGCGACACAGAGCCATTGCCATGGAACGAACCCGAACGCAACGTAATGAGATGAGGGATGCCAGTGACAACCGTGAGGATGGCCACATGGGCCTCTTCGACGCGATGGCCAAGCCAGGGGTGGGGGTAGGAAGATCTGCCCCTGATCGGGACGTGCATGCACAAACGTCTTTCCAAGGTTACCGCGCTGATGCGGCGATGTTCAGCAGCGAGGACTCGAAATTCACGGTTCCCCATCAAACTCACTTGGGGCTGCTGCGCAGCCTATCGCGGTCGGTCCGGCGCCCCGGCAAGACCGCTACACAAGCCCCAGTACTTAGCAAAGGCACCGGTCGCGTACCCCAAATCAAACTCAATGCCCGCCCCCCGGCCCCGCCTTGGCCGTAAACGGCGGCTTCGCGAACCAGACCAACAAAATCAACCCTGCGAACACCCACGTCATCAACATGAAGTAGTCCACCGTCGACATCATGTAAGCCTGCCCGTTGAGCACCTGCTCCAGCTGCGCATAGTTGTGCAGGTTCGCCCCACCCATCTGCTCAAGCGTGTGCCGCGTCGCCGGCTCGTACTGACTGATGTGCTCACTCAAGTAGGCATGGTGCTGGTCAGCCCGTCGAATCCAGATCCACGTCGTCAACGAAGCCGCGAAGCTCCCACCCAATGTGCGCAGGAACGTTGCCAAGCCTGATCCGTCGGCTATCTGCTGGGGCGGCAGGTCCGACAACAGGATGCTCAGTGTGGGCATGAAGAACAGCGCAACCCCAATCCCCATGAACAACTGCACCAATGCCACATGCTGGAAATCCACCTGGCTGGTGAACCCCGCCCGCATGTAGCAGCTGCTGCCGATGGCCAGGAACGCTAGCCCTGCCAGAATCCGCAAATCGAAGCGATGCGCGTACTTGCCCACGAATGGTGACATGATTACCGGCAATATCCCGATAGGCGCCACCGCCAGGCCCGCCCAGGTGGCGGTGTAGCCCATCTGTGTCTGCAACCACTGCGGCAGGATCAAGTTGATGCCGAAGAACCCTGCATAGCCACCCACCAGGACGATGGTCCCCACGCGGAAATTGCGGTGGGCGAACAACCGCAGGTTTACCACCGGGTGCCGGTCGGTGAGTTCCCAGATGACGAACACGGCCAAAAACACGACGGAGATCAGCGTGCCGATGATGATGAACGAGGACTCGAACCAGTCCAGGTCATTGCCTTTGTCCAGCACCACCTGCAACGCCCCTACCCCAACAATCAAGGTCAGCAGCCCTATGTAGTCCATCGGCTGCCGGCTGGTGACCACTGGACGATCGCGCATCTGCTGGCGCACCACCGCAGCGGCGAACAGGCCGATAGGCACGTTGATGAAGAAGATCCATGGCCAGCTGTAACTGTCCGTGATCCACCCACCCAGGATGGGCCCGGCAATAGGCGCCACAACCGTTACCATGGCCAGTAGCGCAAGCGCCATACCCCGCTTGGCAGGGGGGTAGACCGCAATCAGCAGGGTCTGGGTCATGGGATACAACGGACCGGCTACCACCCCTTGCAACACCCGAAAGCCTACAAGCTCCGGCATCGATTGGGCGATCCCACACAAGAACGATGCCAGCACGAACAGCAAGGTCGCCCACAGGAACAACTTCACTTCGCCAAAGCGCCGGCTCAACCAGCCCGTCAGCGGCAAGGCGATGGCATTGCTCACGGCGAACGAGGTGATGACCCATGTCCCTTGCTCGTAACTGACCCCCAAGTTGCCCGAGATGGTCGGCAAGGCCACGTTGGCAATGGTGGTGTCCAGCACCTGCATGAACGTGGCAAGCGACAAGCCGATGGTGGTCAGCAGCAGGCTTGGCGGGGTGAACTGGGCAGTGGCGTTATTGCTCATCGCTGAGCCGTCTTGCCAGACGCGCTGTTGTCACGGATCAGTTGCTCGATCAGCTTGTCCGCCTCGACCAACTGGCGATCGTAGACGTCGGTGGTGTAGCTCGCCTGTTGCGGCGGTTGCTGGGCCAGGGCCGGGCCACTCTGGTCGTGCAGGTCCACATCCACAACCGTGGACAGGCCGATTCGCATGGGATGGTCCTTCAACTGGTCGGGGTTCAGGTGAATCCGCACCGGCACCCGCTGCACGATCTTGATCCAGTTGCCGGTCGCGTTCTGCGCAGGCAGCAAGGCGAAGGCGCTACCGGTGCCGGCACCCAGGCTGTCCACCGTGCCGCTGTAGGTGACGTCGCTGCCATACAGGTCGGCAGTGATCTCCACCGGTTGGCCGATGCGCATCTGGCGCAGCTGGGTTTCCTTGAAGTTGGCGTCGATCCACACCTGGTCGAGCGGGATCACTGCCATGGTGGCAGTACCGGGTTGCAGGCGCTGCCCGAGCTGCACGCTGCGCTTGGCAACGTAGCCGGTCACCGGCGCGACCAGCGTGGTGCGCGCATGGGCCAGGTAGGCCTGCCGCAGATCGGCCGCCGCGGCCATGACTTCCGGGTGCGAAGCCACCACGGTATCGTCGACCAAAGCAGCACTGGTACTCAGTTGCTGGCGGGCACTGTTGACAGCCGCCTGGGCAACACTCAGGTCATCGCGCGCATGGGAAAGCTCTTCGCCGGCAATGGCGCCGCTTTCGGCCAGCACCTTGCGCCGGTTAAAGTCCTGCTGAGCCTTGCGCAGTTCGGCTTGGCGCGTCTGCAACTGTGCCTTGAGCGAATCGACGTTGCTGTACAGACCACGCACCTGCCTTACGGTACGCGCAAGGTTGGCTTGAGCCGATTGCAGGGCCACCTGGCTGTCGGCCGGGTCGAACTGCAGCAAGACCTGGCCGGCATGTACCAGGTCGCCATCGTCGGCGCCAATGCTGGTGACCGTCCCGGTCACCAATGGCGTGATTTCGACCACATTGCCGTTGACGTAGGCGTCATCGGTGCTCTCGTACCAACGCCCAACCAGGCTGTACCAGGCCCAGGTGCCCAACCCGCCGAGGATCAGCAGCACCAGCAGGCCAATCAGCCAGAGCTTGCGCTTGCGCGAGGAGGCAGGTGCCTCGGTAGGTGCAGGGGTGTCTGAGGAAGTGTCCATGACAATACCTTGGAATAAAGGAAACGGGGTTCAACGATCACCGAAACGACGGATCGTCAGCGGATCGCCAGCGCCAAGCAGTACCTTGGCCAGCAGACGCTCCAGGTCTTGGAGCTCATCGGCTGCCAGTGCGCCACACAGCTCGTTCATGGCGGCAGCGCCGATCTCGGGCAAACGGTCGGCCAGCCGCTGGCCATCGGCGGTCAACGCCAGGCGCACCACGCGGCGGTCCGTGGGGCATCGGGTGCGTACAAGCAGATCCTTGTGCTCCAGGCGATCGAGCATGCGCGTCATCGATCCGCTGTCCAGACCCAGGTAGCGGCAGACCTCAGCGGGTGTATCGACCTGGTACTGCGTCACGATGATCAACACCTTGAACTGCGCAGCCGTGACGCCCTCGGACTCCAGATGCCAGTCGAGAATCCGGTCCTTCAGAAGCGCCGCACGGCCCAGCAACATGCCGATGGCGCACGTCTCGAAATTGTCAGGCGAGAAATGGGGCATGAATGATTGCTCGAACAAGTGTGTGCAAATATTACTGCCTAGGCAGTGAATGTCAAAGACTTAATTAGCTTGCTATGTACGCGTACCGAGGGCCTTTAGTCATGGCGCGAAGCGTTCTCAAAAGCGAAAAAATTTGAAAGCTTTCGCCGGAAAAGACCGGGAAATGAAAGGGATTAGCGGCTTGGCGTGTTCCTCGACGCATCGGTGGAACGTTAGAATGCGCAAAACCCGGAGCCGCGATGAATCAAGACCGCCCTACTATCCACATCGATGACAGCATGGCCGATGCCGCTGCGCACTGGTGCATGCGCCTGCATGAAGGCGATTGCACGACTGCAGAGCGTGAGGCGTTTGCCCGGTGGCTGGCAGCCGATCCGCGTCATGCCGAGGAATACCAAGCCATGCTGGCTATCTGGCACACGGCTGACCTGCTGCCGCGGCCCGCTCAAGCGATCGGGCACGCTGGCCCGGTCAGGCGCAGCGGTCGCAGATGGCGCGCCCAGGCTTACGCAGCCGTCATCGCATTGGCGGCACTCCCGTTGGTGGGATGGATCGGCTGGGAGCAAGGCTGGGTTCCCAACCGCTACCAGCATTTCGAGACCACGGACCACATGCAGACCGTGCAGTTGAGCGACGGCAGCACGGTGCAGCTCAACCTGAACACCGACCTGACCTACCTCAACTTCAAGCACCAGCGCCGTGTCACACTCAAGCATGGCGAGGCATTCTTCACGGTGCACCACGACAGCACCCACCCCTTCGTGGTCCGTGCCGGCAATGGCCAGACCCGCGTGACAGGTACCCGCTTCAATGTCTGGAAATACCAGGACAGCGTTAAAGTGACCCTGGTCGAGGGATCGGTGCTGGTCTCCAGCGAGGGCAAGACGGGCTATCGGCTTGGCCCTGGCATGCAGGCCATCTACCGCAAGGGCGATTTCGAGCCTCAACTGCTGGAAAACAGCAACTTTGCCGACGCGCTGGCCTGGCGCAGCGGCAAACTGGTGCTCGACAACTTGACCCTTGAACAAGCACTGCCGGCCATAAACCGCTACCTCGACAAGCCGCTCAGGCTTGCCGATTCCGGTACCGGTCAGATTCGTATCAGCGGCATCTACAACACCCGGGAGGTAGGCCAGCTGGTCAACAACCTGCCCAAGGTGCTGCCGATCTACCTAACCCGCAGCAACGACGGCAGCACGGTGCTCAACCGTATCTCGCCGCCGCCCGCCAAGCGCTGAGCCGCCTGCTGCTAGAGCGTCATCGCGGCCAGCCACCCGAAGGCCAGCAGCGGCAGATTGTAGTGAATGAATGTCGGCACCACCGTGTCCCAAATGTGATGGTGCTGCCCGTCCACATTGAGCCCGGAAGTTGGGCCCAGGGTGGAATCCGAGGCTGGCGAGCCTGCGTCACCCAACGCGCCTGCCGTACCCACGATACACACGGTCGCCAAAGGGTCGAAGCCGAGCTGGACGCACAGCGGTACGAAAATCGCGGCCAGAATCGGTACGGTGGAAAACGACGAGCCGATGCCCATGGTGACCAGCAGGCCCACCAACAGCATCAGCAAGGCCCCTACCCCTTTGCTGTGGTTGATCCAATGCGCCGACGTTTCGACGAGGCTTTGTACATCACCAGTGGCTTTCATGACGTCTGCAAAGCCTGAGGCGGTGATCATGATGAAACCAATCATGGCCATCATCTTCATGCCTTCGGTGAACAGGTCATCGGTGTCGCGCCACTTAACGATGCCCGACAGCGAGAAGATCAGAAAGCCGACCATTGCGCCGATGATCATCGAGTCCACCAGCAGCTGGACGACGAACGCGGCAACGATCGCAATGCCGGCCACCAACAGTGTCATCGGGTTGTAGCGCACGCTTACCTGCTCGACCTGCTCGATGCGCGCCAGATCGTAGTCGCGTTTTTTCCGGTAGCTGACAAACACGGCCAACAGCAGGCCTACCAACATGCCAGCGGCGGGAATGGCCATGGCGTGGGTGACGTTGACCCCAGTGATATCGACCCCTGCACGCGCTACGTTGGCCAGCAGAATCTGATTGAGGAAGATATTGCCGAAACCCACTGGCAGGAAAATGTAGGGCGTGATCAAGCCGAATGTAATGACGCAGGCGATCAGGCGCCGGTCGATGCGCAGGCGGGTCAGCACATAAAGCAGCGGCGGTACCAGCAATGGAATGAAGGCGATGTGAATGGGCAGAATATTCTGAGACGAGACGGCCACCACCAGCATCAGGCCGATCATCAACCATTTCACCCTGCCAGCTTGGTCGTGGCCTTGCCGGTCGATCATGGCCAAAGCCCGGTCGGCCAAGGCATGCGCCAGGCCGGATTTGGCGATGGCCACGGCAAAGGCACCCAGCAGCGCGTAGGACAGCGCCACGGTGGCCCCGCCACCGAGCCCGCCATTGAAGGCCTCAAGCGTGCCTTGCACGCCCAGACCGCCGACCAGCCCACCTGCCAGGGCACCGACGATCAGGGCAATGACCACATGTACGCGGGACAGGCTCAGTATCAGCATGATGCCAACCGCGGCAATCACTGCATTCATGGGGGGCTTACCTCACTGGGGACAAAAAAGCGCGCACTCTGACGCAGTGCACGGCAGATGTCAAAACTGCCACGCAGCGGCGATTTGCCCGCAACCGGGCGGATTAAATTGAATGTTTGAATAAAGAAAAGTCTGTAGGCGCCGATACCCACCTGGGGCTGGAAATCGCCTCGCCCGTGCCCTAACCCTTACTTGTCAAAAAAAGGGATCTGCCCCATGCCTCTGCGACACCTTTCCATCCAATGGAAAATCACATTGCTGGCCGGCCTGTGCCTGGCCGGCATCGTCACCCTGCTCATCGGGTTGTCCCTGTACCGGATGGACCACAGCTCGGACCTGGTCAAGGCCAGCAGCATGCAGATGCTGACCGAATCGGCCCAGTCGCGCATCGAATCCCAGGGCGAGGTACAGGCCCTGAACATCCGCCGCCAATTCATGGATGCCTACCAGTACGGCGCGGGCTTTGCCAGGCAGGTACTGTTCCTGCGCGAACAGGCCGAAAAGCGCTTTCTCGATGCGTTCGACCTGCGCGAGGACATGACCCGGCAGGTGCGTGCCGCGCTTCAGGCCAACCCCGATCTGCTGGGCCTGTCACTGGTGTTCGAGCCCAATGCGCTGGACAGCAAGGACAGCCTGTTCGCCGGCCAGGCACAGCTTGGCAGCAACGAAACCGGCCGCTTCGCCCTGTACTGGTCGCAACCGCACGTGGGCCAGCTGACCTCGATGGCTCTGCCCGAGCGCGACATGGCCGACACTTCCATCGGGCCTAGCGGCCAACCTGCCAATACCTGGTGGGTATGCCCGCGCACGTCGGGCAAGGTCTGCGTGGTCGAACCCTACTTCTATGCCATCGATGGCCAGCAGGTGCTGATGACCAGCATCGTCTTCCCGCTGGTGGTGGACGGCAAGGCGATCGCCACGCTGTCGGTGGACATCAACCTGAACAGCTTGCAGGCACTGAGCGAACAGGCCAGCCGCAGCCTCTATGAAGGCCGCACCACCGTGGGCATTCTGAGCCCAGTGGGCTTGCTGGCAGGTTACAGTCTAGATGCCAGCAAGCTCTCCCAGCGCTTCGACCAGATCGACACGACCAAGGGTGCAGACCTGGTGGCCAAGATGGCCGACGGCAAAATGACCATCATCAATGATCGCCAGCGCCTGAAAGTGCTCGCGGCCTTCCGTCCGATTCCGGACGCCAAGCCATGGGGCGTGTTGCTGGACGTCCCTGAAAACGCCCTGACCGGGCCTGCCGAGGCACTGAAACAGGAACTGGACGCCCTCAACACCAGCGGTACCCTCCTCGAACTGGGCCTTGGCCTGGCAGCAGCCATCTTCGGCCTGCTGATGGTGTGGCTGATGGCCCGTGGCGTTACCCGCCCGATCCTGGGCGTGGCGGCCATGCTCAAGGACATCGCCAGTGGCGAAGGTGACCTGACCCGCCGTTTGACCTACGACAAGCAGGATGAACTGGGCGAACTGGCGGGCTGGTTCAACCGTTTCCTGGACAAACTGCAGCCCACCATCGCCGAGGTAAAACAGTCGGTACAGGCCGCCCGCTCAACGGCCGATCAGTCATCGGCCATCGCTACCCAGACCAGCGCCGGCATGGAACAGCAATACCGCCAGGTGGACCAGGTAGCCACCGCCTCCCATGAGATGAGCGCGACCGCCCAGGACGTCGCCCGAAGCGCTGCGCAAGCCGCGCAGGCGGCACGCGACGCCGACCAGGCCACCCGCGAAGGGTTGGCGGTGATCGATCGCACCACCCACAGCATCGACTCACTGGCCGCTGACATGAGCACGGCCATGGCCGAGGTGCAGGGCCTGTCGCAGAACAGCGAGAAAATTGGCTCCGTACTGGAGGTCATCCGCTCGATTGCCGAGCAGACCAACTTGCTGGCGCTCAACGCCGCCATCGAAGCAGCCCGAGCCGGTGAGGCCGGGCGCGGCTTTGCGGTGGTCGCCGACGAAGTCCGCAACCTGGCCCAGCGCACCCAGGAGTCGGTCGAAGAAACCCGCCAGGTCATCGAAGCCTTGCAGGACGGTACCCGCGAAGTGGTGGGCGCAATGGACAACAGCCATCGTCAGGCCCAAAGCGGCGTGCAGCAGGTGGGCCAGGCCGTGACCGCCTTGCAGCGCATTGGCCAGGCGGTGACGGTCATCACCGACATGAACCTGCAGATCGCCTCGGCAGCCGAGGAACAAAGCGCGGTGGCTGAAGAAATCAACAGCAACGTGGCAACCATTCGCGATGTCACCGAGTCGCTGTCCGGCCAGGCCAACGAATCGGCGAGGGTCAGTCAGTCGCTCAATGCCTTGGCCAACCAGCAGCAGGCATTGATGGACCAGTTCCGCGTCTAAGTCTGCCGCCTGCGCCGCGTCGTCTACACTTGCCCCATCCCCGAAGGGCTGTAGACGACGAGGTTAGGCATGAAACGAGGTTCATCGCTGCTGTTCGGGGTGCTGTTCGCCCTGGGTCTGGCCACTGCCGACAGCGCTGGCGCTGCCGATCAGAAATCGCCCATTCGCTTTGGCGCCCTTACCTGGGAAAGCGGTGCCTTCACCACCGAACTCCTGCGCGTGATCGTCGAGCGTGGCTACGGCTACGCCACCGAAACACTGCCTGGGAGCACGGTCAGCCTGGAAGTCGCCCTGGCCCGTAACGACTTGCAGGTAATCGCCGAAGAGTGGGCGGGCCGCAGCCCTGCCTGGGTCAAGGCCGAGCAGGCAGGCCAGGTGTTTGCACTGGGCGACACGGTCAAGCATGCCGAAGAAGGCTGGTGGGTACCGGCGTATGTCATCGAAGGCGATGCGTCGCGTAACCTCAAGCCCTTGGCACCTGAGTTGCACAGCGTCGAAGACCTAAAGCGCTACGCCCCGGTGTTCCGCGACCCCGAATCACCCGACAAAGGCCGTTTCCTTAACAGCCCCAGTGGTTGGACGTCCGAAACCGTGAACAGCCAGAAGCTCAAGGCCTATGGCCTCGACGAACTGTACACGAACTTGCGCACAGGGTCGGGGGCCGCAATGGATGCCGAGATCGGGTCGGCTATTCGCCGGGGCCAACCCGTGCTTTTCTACTACTGGAACCCTACGCCGCTCATGGGCCGCTACAAGCTCGTGCGGCTACAGGAACCTGCATTCGATGCCCAGGCCTGGGCGACGTTGACCGACCCTGCCAACCCAGCTCCAACAGGCAGCAGTTCGCTGCCAGCCAAACTTTCGGTTGGCGTGTCCAAAGCCTTTCGTGAGCAATACCCGGACTTGGTCCAGGTGTTCGAGCGGGTGGACCTGCCTATCGACCCGCTCAACCAGGCACTGGCGCAAATGAGCGAAAAACGGACCCCTCCCCGTGACGCCGCCTTGGCGTTCATGCGCCAGCACCCGCAAGTGTGGAAGGCTTGGCTTCCCGAGCACGTGGCCACCAAGGTCGAGGGCGGTCTGTGAGCAATGGTTTTCCCCAGGCTTTGCAGTTTTCCTTCGCCGACCAGGTCAACCGCATGGTCGACTGGTTGGTACTCCACTACGGGGATCACTTGCGCAGCGTCTCCGACCAGTTGCTGCAAGTGCTCGTCGGCCTGGAAAACCTGCTGCGGCTCATGCCGTGGTGGCTACTGCTGGCGGGGGTCGGTGCGCTGGCCTGGCATGCGTGCCGAAGCCTGCTGCGAAGTTGTGTTCTGGTAGGGCTGCTGGCACTCATCGGCATGCTGGGGTTGTGGGACAAACTGCTGCAAACCCTGGCGTTGGTGCTGGTCAGTACCGGGCTGTGCGTGCTGGTGGGCATACCGTTGGGCGTCGTGCTGGCAGCTCGGCCGTTGGCAAGACGCCTGGTAATGCCGGTGCTCGACGTGATGCAGACCCTACCCGCCTTCGTCTACCTGATTCCCGTGTTGATGCTCTTCGGCCTGGGCAAGGTGCCTGCGGTTTTCGCGACCTTGATCTATGCCCTGCCCCCTTTGGTGCGGCTCACCGAGCTTGGGTTGAGCCAGATAGACCCATCGTTGCTCAAGGCTGCCCAAGGCCTCGGCGCGACCCGCGCTCAGCGACTCAGGCGCATCGCCCTGCCCCTGGCGCTGCCCAGCATCATGGCCGGGCTCAATCAGTCGGTGATGATGGCCCTGTCGATGGTCGTGGTCGCGTCGATGATTGGGGCGCGAGGGCTGGGTGAAGATGTACTGGCAGGCATCCAGACGCTGAACGTCGGCCAGGGCGTCGAGGCAGGGCTGGCCATCGTGGCACTGGCCATGGTCATCGACCGGATCAGCCAGGCATATGGGCGTGGACGGCGTTGAAAGGCGTTAGCCAGGCCGGTGGGACGGGCATGGCCAAGCGGGTGTCCGGCCGGTAGTCTGTGCAACGTACTCGGCCACGGATCTGTCTCCATGCTGCATGTGCTGTTGACCACCCTGCTTCCGATCATCCTGTTGATCGCCCTGGGCACGCTGCTGCGGGTGCGTGGCTTCGTCGCGCAGAGCTTCTGGCCAGGTGCCGAGCGCCTGAGCTACTACGTGCTGCTGCCCTCGTTGTTCCTCCATGGCCTGGCCACTGCCAACCTGGACGGGGTGCCGGTGCTGGGCATGGTCGCGGTGCTGATGCTCTCGACCCTGTCCGGGGCATTGCTGCTGGTGCTGTATCAAGGCGTTCGCCAGCACGACGGCGCCGACTTCACCTCGCTGTTTCAGGGTGGCATCCGGTTCAACAACTACATCGGCGCGACCCTGGCCGCGGGCATCTATGGCAGTGCGGGTATCGCCTTGGCAGCAGTGGCCAACGCAGCCATCGTGCCACTGGTCAATCTGCTCTGCGTGCTGGTCTTCGCGCGCTTCAGCGCCCGGCACAGCTCGCCGCTGGCGGTACTGCGGGCAATCCTGGCCAACCCGCTGATTCTAGGGTGTGCGGGGGGCATGCTGTTGCGGGTGACGGGGCTTGGGTTGCCAGCTGGTATCGAACCTACCCTCGGCGCGCTGGGCCATGCCGCGTTGCCGCTGGGGTTGCTGTGCGTTGGTGCGGCACTGGGTGGTGCACGTATCGGTGATCAGGCCCAGCCATTGATAGCGGCTTCTGTGTTCAAGTTTCTGGTAATGCCAGCGACGACATGGGGCTTGTGCCGCCTGCTCGGTCTCAATGGCCAGGCCGCTGTAGTGGCGGTGCTTTTCCAGGCGCTGCCAACGGCATCGTCTTCCTACGTCATGGCCAGGCAAATGGGCGGCAACGCGCCCCTCATGGCGACCATCATCGCGGTACAGACGGTGATGGCGGCGGCCACGCTTCCTCTGGTCCTTTCATTGCTACTGGGCTAACCGCCGCGCAAACCCAGCATGGCCCACGTCATGCTGGGTACACGTCGGGTCCAGGCCCACCAGGCGCTTACCACCAACGTTTGGCCTGGACATCGCCGCACTTTTTGCCCGGGCTGCGGTCTACTCTCCCTTACGACCGACAATGATTGCAGGCGTTTTCAATGCGTTGCACAGCTCGGGTCAAAACCATCGGGCTTGTGTAGGATAGGCAGCGCCTACTCGCCGCTGCCAGCCTCAGGGAGAACCATATGCGCGTCCTGTCATCTGTCGCTGCCTTCACGCTTGGGCTGATCGTTTCGTCCCAGGCGCTGGCTGTCACGGGCGAAGAAGCACAGCTGATCGCGTCGATCAACGCATACCGCAGCCAGGCGCAGCCCTGCGGCGAGCAAGCTTCGCTGGAACTACCGCCGCTTAACAGCGACACTCGCCTGGCGCTGTCTCCTGAAGGCACCCGTGACCTTCAGCAGGCCATGACCCGCGCCGGTTACCCGATGGTCAATGTGCAGGCGATCAGCCTCTCTGGTCCCCGTGATGCACGCGCAGCCATGCACGCCATCGAAGAAAGCTTCTGCCAGGTGGTGCTCGACCCTCAGTTCGTCGACATCGGCGTCAGCCAGGAAGGGCGGGACTGGCGCGTTGTGCTGGCTCGCCCCCTGCTCTCTGGCCGCTTGGGCGACTGGCAAGCGGAAGGGCAAAAGATGCTCCAGGAAATCAACGCCGCGCGTCAGCAACCCCGCCAGTGCGGCGGCCAGCCCTACGCCGCCGCCCCTGCACTTGGCTGGAACACGATGCTGGCCGGGGTGGCGGCCAGCCACACACGGGCCATGGCCAACCAGAATTTCTTCGATCACATCGACAAAGAGGGCCGCACCCCAGGCGACCGGGCTGAGCTTGCCGGTTATCTGTACCAGCAGATTGGCGAGAACATCGCCGCCGGGCGCGACACGCCGCACAAGGTGGTTCAAGGCTGGCTGGACAGCCCAGGCCACTGCGCAATCCTGATGAGCGCCGACTTCCGGGAGCTCGGCGCAGCCTATGCCGTAGACCCGAAGAGCGATGCCGGCATCTACTGGACGGCCCTGTTCGGCTCGCCGCAGTAGCGCCAGCTTTCACCAGCGACAGCCAACACCCGCAGTCTTGGCCCCGGGCTTCTTGCAGGCCGGATCAGAAACCCAGCGTGGCGGACAGCAGGTAGGTGCGTGGTGTCGACAAGGTCAGCCCCGGCTCGGCGTCATCCGGCGCGCCTGCTGAGCTCCAGTAACGATCATCGAGTACGTTTTCGACGCTGGCGCGTAGGGTCACCTGCGTGTCGTCCAGCTTGAACGCATACCGTGCCCCCACGTCATAGCGCTCCCAGCCGTCGATTTTCTTGCTGTTGTTCTGGTCCAGGTACTGGGAACTCGAGTGCGTGCCACGTGCCGTCAGGGTCAGCCCCTGCACCCCCGGCACATCCCATTCGGCACCCAGGTTGACGTTGTACGCGGGCGTTGCAGGCGCACGGTTGCCATCGTAGGCACCTCCGACGGTATCGGTCAGTTCGCTGTCGATGTACATCACCCCGCCCAGCACACGCACCCCTGTGGTGGGTTCACCGAACACGTTCAGCTCCACACCGCGGTTGTTGCGCTTGCCATTGGGGCCGAAGACCCGGGAGCCGGGGTTGGTTTCATAGGCAGGCTGACGGATTCTGAAGGCGCTGGCCGTAAACGCCACTTTGCCCAGGTCATACTTGGCACCCACTTCCACCTGGCGGCTGGTGAAAGGTGGGAATATCTGGTCCTCGTTGATCGACGTGGACGGTGCGATCTTGCCTTGGCTCAAGCCCTCCATGTAGTTGGCATACACCGACAGCTCGTCCGTGACCTTGTACAGCACGCCACCGGAGGGCGAGACCTTCTTCTCGTCATACGCCGTATCGCCTTTGACCCCATCACTCCAATCGTCCACCTGCACCCGCTGCCAGCGCAGCCCTAGGGTCAACAGCAATCGGTCATCGAAAAAGCCGAGGGTGTCGGACAACGCCAACCCGGAGAACCGGTTCTCGGTGTAATCCTTCGAATCGAGCCGCGTTGGGGTACCTGGCGTCGGCGTAGCCGTAGGATGGTAGAGGTTGCCGGGTGAGGAAGCGTAACGAGCCCCCCCATTGGTGAAGTCCATGTAGTAATACGTTGCAGCCAGGTTGACCTCGTGGCTGACCGGCCCAGTGTGTAACCAGGTTCTCAAGCCTGCCAAGGCGGTGCGCACCGATTCATCCCTGCTGAAATCGCGGGGCTGGATGGTGAAGTCGCCAGCATTGTTAATCAGAGAAACGTTATGGCGCAGGAAATCGTGCCGGCTCTCCCTGGCACCCACTGCGCCATAGGCCAGCACAGAATCGCTGAGATCATATTCGGCGTGCAGTGCCCCGAAGGTATCGTTGGTGCGCGCCTTGCTCCACGCCTGGGCGTAGTTGCGGTGCACACCGCCAGCACGCGGTACCTGGGCGCGGGGCCCAACCAGCACACGTTCCTGGGGGGCATCAGTATCACGCTCGGTATGCCCGAGGTCGGCCGAAAGCCGCAGGCGCTCGCCGCGAAAATCCAGCCCCAGCACGGCCATTTCGCGGTCCACTTGCTGGTGGTCCCACTCGGTATCGCCGGACTGTTTCACCGCATTCAGACGCATGCCGAACTGCTGCTGGTCGCCGAACCTTCGCCCTACGTCAACGGCCCCGCCTACCTGGCCCGCCGAGGCGTAGCTGCCGGTGAACTCGGTGATCGGCGTGTCACCGGCGCGTTTGGGTTGGATGTTGATGCCGCCGCCGACGCTGCCCCGTGGTGCGATGCCGTTGAT
Organism: Pseudomonas sp. WSY_20; assembly: GCF_043104335.1. Taxonomy (NCBI): domain Bacteria; kingdom Pseudomonadati; phylum Pseudomonadota; class Gammaproteobacteria; order Pseudomonadales; family Pseudomonadaceae; genus Pseudomonas; species Pseudomonas sp. WSY_20. The sequence continues at coordinate 93,117 of NZ_JBICKP010000077.1, read as the reverse complement.
CAGTTGGCTAGGGCCCTTGATGATGTCGACCCGTTCGGCCATCTCCATATCGATCGAGTAGGTAGGCAGCAAGCCATAGAGGCCGTTGTAGGACACATCACTGTTATACAAGCTGAAACCGCGAATGGTGAACTGCTCGAAACGCCCACCGGCCGGGTTGGTGGCACGAACCGAAGGGTCACTGGCGACCAGTTCGCTCAGGGTGCGCGCCTGTTGGTTCTTCACCAGATCGCTGGTGTAGCTGGTGATGCTGAACGGCGTTTGCATGAAATCGCGCGCACCCAGCAAGCCTTGTGCGCCCTGGCGAGCGACCTGACCGCCTGCATAAGGGAGCGCCTCGTCGGTCGTCGGTGGGCCGCCGACGATGCTGGTAGGGGCTATTTCCAGCGCGCCCCCTTGCTGCGGCGACGGCATGAGCGTAAAGGCATCGTGGCCCACAGGTACCCATTGCAGACCGCTGCCGCGTAGTAATTGCCTGAAGCCTTCATCGACGCTGTACTGGCCGGCCAGCCCTTCACTACGCAGGCCCTTGACCAGCGCCGGGTCCAGCGACAAGCTGACCCCTGCTTGATCGGCGAAGCGGGTCAAGGCCGCCCCCAGGCTCGCCGCTGGCACTTGGTACGTGCGCCGGACTGGCTCGTCGGCCCAGGCGGGAATGCCCAGTAGCAGGCTCATGGCGAACAATGGGCGAGCTGCGCGCACCCATGGGCGCAGGTGAATGGACTTTACTGCAGGCATCGATGAGGCTCCCCTTTATGGTGTTCTACGGGTAATGACAGGCGAGCACGAAAAAGGGGACAGCATCGCGTTGATATCACGTGCAATGCGCCGCAACGCAGCGCTCGGGTTCGAGCCTCAGGCAGTCGTTGTTCGCGGCACCAGCGTGATCCAATAGCGGGTACGGGCCACCACCTGCACCGGCAGGCTCGCGGCGAGCAGCGCCAATACCCGGTCGGTGTCATCCAGGCGGAAGGTGCCGGTAACCCTGAGCCTGTCCAGCGCCGGATCCCAGCGCAGCACGCCTGGGCGATAGCGGCTCAACTCCACCAGCAGGTCGCCTAGACGTTGATCGTCCAGGCGCAACACGCCATCTCGCCACCCCAGTCGCCAAGCTTGAAGAGGACCGACATTTCGCAGACCTGACGCCAGAACGGCAGCTTGCTGGCCGGCGGTGAGGCGCAGGCGATCTCCCTTCAGCGGCTGAACGTCTGCCCGGCCCTGGACAACTGCAACCTGACACCCTGGTTCGACCAGGCGGATGCACACCTGCCCCGGGCCAAGGGTTGCACCACCCACTGTCACCTGACCTGAAGGCACCTGGATGGTCAGGGGTTGAAGGCCAGGCGTGTCGACTGAAACTTCGCCGCGTCGCAACCACAGTCTATGATTGGCAGCGTCCACGTCGACAGCGCTGTCGGTGTTCAACTGCACCTTAGTGCCATCCCCCAGCGTCATGAGCCGCCGTTCACCCACACCCGTACGCAGATCAGCAGCCCAGGCCTCAAGGGGCAATTCGCGGCTCAACCACCAAGCCGTAGGCACCAGCGCTGCCAAACCGAGCATTTGAACAAGCGCGGCACGTCGACCGTGATCGGGACGGTCAAGGGTGGCCATGGCCAAACTGGCAGGCAACCCGGTAAAGCGCTCACGCAAGCGCAGCGCCTGCTGCCAGGCAGCCTCATGCACAGCGCTTTGCCCCCGCCACTGCTCAAGCCCGGTCAAGTCCGCCTCGCGGGTATCGCCTGAATCGATGAGCGCCAGCCACTGGGCGGCCTCGCGCAACGCCTCCCGTTGGTTCACAGGTGGGCTCACTGAAGTTCGGCCAACAGGCAGTGCTCGTAGGCCTGCGCCATGTAGCGCTTGACCGAACGCTCACAAACACCAAGCCGGCTGGCGATTTCGGCGTAGCTCAGCCCTTCGAGCTGGCTTAGCAGAAAAGCCTTGCGCACGACCGGCTTCAAACCGTCCAGCAATTGATCGAGCGCTTGCAGCGTTTCAAGCAACAACCAGCGCTGTTCGGGCGAAGGCGCGTGCTGTTCAGGCAGGTGCACCAGGGCCTCAAGGTAGGCTTTCTCGAGGCTGCGGCGTTGGTGAAGGTTGCTTAGAAGTCGCTTGCCGACCGTCAGCAGGTAGGCGCGTGGCTCGCGGATGTCGGTCAACGGCTGGGCGCTGGCCATCACGCGAAGGAAGGTATCCTGACTCAGGTCGGCCGCATCCCAGGCATTGCCCATGCGCCGTCGTAGCCAGCCTTCGAGCCAGCCGCGGTGCTCCTGGTAAAGGTCAGGGAAGCTTTGCGTGGGCGGCGGCGCGGCTTCGAACATGGACAAGTCCCTGCGATGATGTAAATAGGATTAATTCTAATTTACATCTCATCGCAGGGCCAAGCCCTTTATCACGGCTTACGCAATGGCCGCATCTACCAGCACCTGGGCTTCCTGAACCAATCGTTGCAAGTGGGCCTCGTCGACAAAACTTTCCGCGTAGATCTTGTAGATGTCCTCGGTGCCAGACGGGCGGGCCGCGAACCAGCCATTGGCGGTGATGACCTTAAGACCACCGATCGCCTGCCCATTACCCGGCGCGTGGCTCAGGATCTGCAGGATCGGCTCTCCAGCAAGCTCGGTAGAGGTCACCTGCTCAGGCGCAAGCTTGCTCAACAACCCTTTCTGGCGGGCATCAGCCTTGGCCTCGACGCGGGTAGCGAACGGCTTGCCCAGCGCCTGGGTCAGCTCGGCGTACGCCTGGCTCGGGTTACGTCCCGTCCGGGCGGTCATCTCCGCAGCCAGCAAGGCCGGGATGAGGCCATCCTTGTCGGTTGCCCATACCGAGCCGTCGCGGCGCAGGAACGAGGCACCCGCACTTTCTTCGCCACCAAAGCCCAGCGAGCCCTCGAATAGACCCTGGGCGAAGAACTTGAAGCCCACGGGTACTTCGTACAGCTCGCGGCCCAACCGCTCGGTCACGCGATCGATCAGGCCGCTGGACACGACCGTCTTGCCGACGGCCGCGTCGGTGCGCCACTGTGGACGGTTGCGGTACAGGTAGTCGATGGCCACGGCCAGGTAATTGTTAGGTTGCAGCAAGCCGTCGGGCGTGACGATGCCATGGCGATCATGGTCCGGGTCGCAGGCAAAGGCCACGTCGAAGCGCTCGCGCAGGCCGATCAAGCCCTGCATGGCGTAGGGTGACGAAGGGTCCATGCGAATCTGGCCATCCCAGTCGACGCTCATGAAGCGGAACGTCGGGTCGACCTCGGTGTTCACCACTTCCAGGTCCAGTTGATAGTGCTGGGCAATGGCCGACCAGTAGCGCACCCCTGCCCCACCCAGCGGGTCCACGCCCAAGCGCAGCTTGGCTGCACGGATGACCTCGAAGTCGATGACGTTTTCCAGGTCTGCCACGTAGTGGCTGATGTAATCGTGACGATGGGTGGTAGGAGCCTGCAGGGCCTGGGCGTGGTCGATGCGCTTGACCCCCGCCAGCCCGGCTGCCAGCAATTCGTTGGCCTTGGCTTCGATCCACTTGGTGACGTCGCTGTCGGCCGGGCCGCCGTTGGGCGGGTTGTACTTGAAGCCACCACTTTGCGGCGGGTTGTGCGAGGGTGTGATCACCACGCCGTCGGCCAGGCCGTCCTGGCGCCCACGGTTGTAGCAAAGGATGGCGTGGGACACCGCCGGTGTCGGGGTGTATTCGTCGTCCTTGGACAACATCACCTGTACACCGTTGGCAGCCAGCACTTCCAATGCACTCGCCGCGGCAGGCGCCGACAGCGCATGGGTATCAGCACCGACGAACAGCGGGCCATCGATGCCCTTTTCCTGGCGGTACAGGCAGATGGCCTGGGTGATGGCCAGCACATGGTGTTCGTTGAAGCTCAACTCGAGCGAAGTACCCCGGTGCCCCGATGTGCCGAAAGCGACACGCTGGCTTGCCACGCCAGCATCCGGCCGGCCGGTGTAGTAGGCCGTGAGCAGGCGGGGAATATCGACCAGCACGCTGGCTGGAGCCGGCTTGCCTGCCAAAGGACTGAGCGTCATGCATTAACCTCGAGTTCAGCGAAATGTGGGGGTTAGAGCGTGCAGTGTACTGAGAGTTGCAAGTGCGCGCGATGCAGTGCACGAAAGAAACCGTGGGTATCGCTCAAGGACAATTCGACGCCTACCGCCGTCGCTGCCCAGGGAGCGTATCGAGGCCCTGCCCATGCGGATCTTGGCACACGCCAGGCGGTCAGAAACCTTGTCGAGCACACCCCCTGCTGTGAGGCACCATGGCTTTCCATCGTCTAACGCGCACCCATCCTAGATTGAGCTTGGCCACAGGCGTAGGGTTGCTGGGCGCCTGGCTGGTCCCTGTCACTGACCCTGTGCAACGCCTGTTGGCGGGTTGGAACATTGGCGTTTGGCTGTACCTGATGCTGGTACTCTGCCTCAGCTGCACCGCAAGCCCTGCAAAGGTTCGCAGGGTGGCCCACAGCGAAGACGAAAACGCAGGCCTGGTGCTGCTTACCGTCTGCATCGCGGCAATCGCCAGCCTGGTCGCCGTGACGCTGCAACTGGTATCCAGCCGCGGGCTGCATGGCAGCGCATTGACGGCTCACTACTTGTACACCGGGTTCACCGTCGCAGGCTCCTGGCTGCTGATCGGCTGCATCTTCAGCCTGCACTATGCGCGGCTGTTCTATGCAGAGACGGCCACGGCGCCGCCTTTACGCTACGCCGATGGAGAAACCCAGCCGGACTACTGGGACTTTCACTACGTGTCGTTCACCATCAGCGTGGCCGTTCAGACATCCGACGTGGGTATAGCCGGTAGAGCGATGCGGCGGGTGGTACTGGCCCACTCGCTCGTGGGGTTCGTGTTCAACACCGCCATCCTCGGTTTCACCATCAATATTGCGGCTGGATTGCTTGGGTGACCGTCCGCCGGTCGGATTTCACGAATTCAAGCCGTACTCGGCCCTATAGGTTCCAAGAGCCCGTCGCGCGTACCCACGCCGGGCCTGGATCAGGGCGCTCGGTGCGCTCGCCAGGGGGGCAAAATGTGAAGATGCGCCTTGACCTGCTTCTGAAAGTCCTCTGCGCTGTGTTGCAGATCATGCCCTGCAACATTTGTCACATTTGCAAGTGAGAATGCCGTCAACCAGGTGCTATGGTTACTTTCCCGGCAGCCACAGTACGCGGCCGCCCTTCACCAGCTTTCAGTCACGTACAAGGAGGCTCGGATGAACAAGATGACCTTCCCCAACGCCTGCCAGGTCATGCGCTGGCACTTCCATCCGCTGGGCTTCGAAGCCAACATGGATGCGCCGCGCAGCATGGTGGCGCGGCTGTTCGACAGAAGCACGGGCGAAACCTTGCTGGCCATAGCGGGCATCCCCTGCATGGCCATCATGGCTGCCAGCGATGTCGAGCGCATCATCGAAGCGGTCGAAGCTGAACTCGAAGCCTTCCAGCCCCCGCCCCTGCTGCGCAACGCCAGTTAACCCATGACCGGGCCCGGGCTCGACCCCAGCAACTGCTCGGCCGGCACGGGTCGGCCGAGCAGGTAGCCCTGAAGCGCATCGCAGCCCAGCCGCGTCAGGAAGGCTTGCTGACTTGAAGTCTCGACCCCTTCTGCAACGATTCGCAATCCCAGTGCGCGGCCCAAGGCTACGATGGCTGACACGATGGCCGCATCCTCGCCCTCATCCTCCAGCTCGCGTACAAACCCTCGGTCGATTTTTAGCTCGTTGGCCGGCAAGCGCTTGAGGTACATCAGGCTGGAATAACCTGTACCAAAGTCGTCAATCGACAGGTCCACGCCCATGTCCGAGAGCTGCTGAAGGACAGTCAGGCTCACCTCCACGTCGGACATCGCCGTGGTTTCGGTGATCTCCAATGTCAGGCAGTTGGCGGGCAGTGCATGGCGTTCCAGAGCGCGCGCCACGCTATCAAGCAACCCCGCGTGGCAAAACTGGATGGCCGACAGGTTGACCGCGATCCGCCAACCCTCGATACCTTCATCCAGCCACAGGCGCATCTGGCGACATGCCTCGTCCAGTACCCAGTCACCGATGGAAATGATCAGGCCGGTCTTTTCCGCAAGGCTGATGAAACGGTCAGGGGCCAAGAGCCCGTGCTGCGGATGCTCCCAACGCAGCAGCGCCTCGGCGCCGATCGGTTGACACTGTTTGGCGTCGAACTTGGGTTGGTAATGCAGACGAAATTGCCCCGCCGCCACTGCCAGGCGCAAATCCTGCACCAACTGCAACTGCTGCCGGGCATTGCTGTTCATCGAGGCGTCGAAAAAGCTGTAGCCATTCTTGCCTATTCGCTTGGCGTGATACATGGCGGCGTCGGCGTTGCGCAGCAGCTCGTGCTGATCCTGACCGTTGCCGGGATACAGCACGATACCCAGGCTGGCCGAAAGCTGCAGGTCATGCTCAGCCACCTTGAAAGGCCGTGAGACCAGGTTCACCTGCTTGATGGCAACGTTCATGGCATCGCTCGGGTCCTGCAACTCGACCAGGAGCACAAACTCATCCCCGCCGATGCGCGCCAGTGTGTCCTGGCTGTGCAGGTGCCCGCGCAATCGCGTCGCCACAGCTTTGAGCAGCAGGTCTCCGGCATGATGGCCAAAGGCATCGTTGACCGGCTTGAACCCGTCCAGATCAATGAACATCAGCGCAAAGCAACCGCCCTGCTCGGCTACCTTGGCGATGGCCAGTTCGATGCGGTCAGCCAGCAGGCTGCGATTGGGCAGGCCTGTGAGCGTGTCGTGCAATGCCAGCTGAGTCAGCTCCTGGTTGGCCAGGGTCAGCGACCTGGCCAGCGCCGCCGTGCGGGCCTCGAGGCGCGCGTCCAGCACGGAGGTCAGCAAGGTCACAAGCAGCACCGCGAAGGTGGTGATCAGAACCAGCGACACCAAGCCATCCCCCTCCAGGCCACCGGGCAGGGCACCGCAGAAACTGCCCTGGGGAAAACCAGCGGCCGCCATACCGGTGTAGTGCATGCCGACGATGGCGATCCCCATGAGCACCGCTGCCAGCCCACGGATTTGACGCACGTAGGGGGTCTGTCTGCGCAGCCGGAACGCGATCCACAACGCCGCCGCCGAAGCGCCCACCGCGATCAGCAGCGAAGCCAGAAACAGACTCGGGTCGTAGTCGATGCCGGGTGTCATGCGCAGCGCTGCCATGCCGGTGTAATGCATGCTGGCGATACCGGCTCCCATGATGAGCGCGCCGAGGGCAAGCTGCAGGGCGGGCAAGCTGGGCTGGCTGACCAGCCAGAGGGCGAAGCCCGAGGACAGCACCGCAATCAGCAGCGAGCATGCGGTCAACGTCAGGTCATAGCCCAGCTCGATTGGCAGTTGCAAGGCGAGCATGCCGACAAAATGCATGGACCAGATGCCGGTTCCCATGGCCAGCGCCCCGCCGATCATCCACAGCGAGGCGGCATACCCCCTGGCGGTGGCAATGCGTCCGGCAAGGTCCAGAGCCGTGTAGGACGCCAGGATGGCCACGCACAAGGAAATCAACACCAGCGAAGAGGAGTAGCTAGCGGTCAGCATTTTGCGAAGTACCAAGGAGCCGGCAGAGGTAGGCACGAAAGGCCGACCATTGTACTCAAGCTTTGGTAAAACGCACGGTGTTTCGGCATATCAAATGGCCATGTCGACGGTAGGTCTGTACGTCGACATGGGTCAAAGGTTACGCATCAATCCTGGTCGGCGAACGCCCCTCGTGCATCCCAGCCACCGCCCAGCGCTGCCACCAATTGGACACTGGCAACCAAGCGGCCCTGCAACAGGTTGAGCACACTGCGCTCGTTGCTCAGCGCGGTGGCCTGAACATTGACCACATCCAGATAACCGATCAAGCCGGCCTTGTATTGATTTTCCGTAAGCCGCAGCGACTCGCGGGCGGCCTCCAGGGCCTCCTGGCGCACCACGGCTTCGTCCCCGTACACCTTCAGTTGCACCAGCAGGTTCTCCACCTCCTTGAAACCATCCAGCACGGTCTGGCGGTACTGGGCGACCGTCTGATCATATACGGCTACGGTACGGTCCACCTCGGCGCTGCGCCTGCCTGCATCGAACAGGGTGAGCGCAAGCTGTGGTCCGACCGACCAGTAACGGTTGGGCAACTCGATCCAGTTGTTGAAGCTGCTGCTCGAGTAACCGCCGTTAAGGCTCAGGCTAAGATCCGGAAAATAGGCCGCGCGCGATACGCCGATATTGGCGTTGGCAGCCATCACATTGCGCTCGGCAGCGGCGATGTCGGGCCGCCGCTCGAGCAGTTGCGATGGCAGCGCCACCGGAATTTGCGGCAATGCAGGAATCGCCTGGCTGTCGGCCAGGGCAAATTGCGCAGGCGTCTTGCCCAGCAGCACGGCAATAGCGTTCTCGAACTGGGCGCGCTGCCAGATCAGGTCGATCAGGTCAGCCTCGGTGCTCTTGAGCTGGGTGCGCGCCTGGGCCACCGCGTCGGGGCCGGCGATACCTGCGCGGTATTGGTTCTGATTCATCCGCAGCGAGCGCTCGTAGGCGGCCACCGTGGCTTGCAGCAGGCGCTTCTGCTCGTCGATGACGCGCAGTTGCAGGTAGTTCTGCACCAGCTCCGACTGCTGGCTCAAGCGCATGGCGGCAAGGTCGGCCAGGCTGGCCTGAGCACTGGCCTGGTTGGCATTGAGCGTCTCGCGCAACTTACCCCACAAGTCGATTTCCCAGCTGACTCCCAACTGGGCGTTGTAAGTGTCCCGAATGCCGCTGCTGTTATTGGACAGGCTTGAGCTGGAACTGCCAGTGCCCTGGGCCGACCTGTTCTTGGCCACGCTCAGGTCGAGACTTGGAAACAGTCCGGCGCGGCTGCTGCGCACCAGCGCCTGGGCCTGGCGATACTGCGCCTCGGCTTGCGCCACACTCTGGTTGTTGCGATTGAGCTCATCGACCAGTGCGTTGAGTTGCGCGTCGCCATAGATCTCCCACCAGGCACCACGGGCGATGGCGTCAGAAGGCGTTGCCTGCGTCCAGCCTTCGGCATGCTTGAATTGCGCCGTGCCGGTCATTTCCGGACGGTGATAGTCCGGGGCCAATGTACAGGCGCTGAGCAAGGCGGCCCCCAAGGCTGCCCCCAGCAAACGCGAGCCGCGAACACGGCTGAGCACTTGCAGGGCACGATGAAGCGGAGTCTGGGCAAAAGTCATAGCGGGTTTTCCAAGGCCGCGTCGGTGCGCACACCGCGCCAACGGTTGTAGCGGTGACGCAAGCGGTCCAGATACAGATAGACCACAGGCGTCGTGTAGAGGGTCAGGACCTGGCTGAAGACCAGGCCGCCGATAATGGTCAGCCCCAGCGGCTGACGCATCTCCGCCCCTTCTGCCTGGCTCAGCAGCAGAGGCAAGGCGCCGAGAATGGCCGCCAGCGTCGTCATCAGGATTGGGCGCAGGCGCAGCAGGCATGCGCGGCGAATGGATTCCTCAGGCGACAGCCCCTGGTGACGTTCAAGTTGCAGGGCCAGGTCGATCATTAAGATGGCATTTTTCTTTACCACCCCGATCAACAGGAACAGCCCCAGCAGGGAGATCAGGCTGAATTCGCCACCGGTCACATACAGCGCCAACAAGGCACCGACGCCGGCCGAGGGCAGCGTGGACAAGATGGTCAGGGGGTGGATGTAGCTCTCGTACAGAATCCCGAGTACCAGGTACACAAGCACCAGTGCGCCTAGAATCATGAAGGGCTGCCCCTGTGCGGTCTTGGTGAAGGCATCGGCGGTGCCGCCAAGCTTGGCGATCACCCCTTCCGGAAGGCCGAGCTTGGCCACGGCACGCTCGACTGCCGCCAGCGCCTGGTCGGTGCTGTAGCCTTCGGCGACGTCGAAGGCGATGTCCTCGGAGGCGAACTGGTCTTCGTGGCTGACCCGGTCGTTGGCCAGGCTGTTCTCATAGTGCGCGATGGTCGACAGCGGCACCCGCGCGCCCTCGGCGGTAATCACCTGCACCTGCTCCAGGGTACTGGGGTCCCAGGCGTATTTCGGGTTGATCTCCAGCACTACCTGATATTGGTTGAGGCTGTCATAGATGGTGGAGATCTGCCGCTGGCTGTAGGCATTGTTCAGCACGGTGGTGACCATCTGCATGTCGATGCCCAGGCGCTTGGCCTGGTCGCGGTCAACCACCAGCGTCACCTGCTGGGTGCCCGCCCCGTCGCGCGCGTCGATGGCGGTCAGCTCGGGCAAGGCGCGCATGGCCGCGACGACCTTGGGAAACCACTGGCGCAAGGCTGCCAGGTCGCCACTCTGCAAGGTATACAGGTACTGCGAGGACGATTGATCGCGCCCGCCACCGCCCAGTTGCAAGTCCTGATCGGCCATCAGGAACAGCCGCCCGCCAGGCACCTTGGGCATCTCCTTGCGCAGGCGTTCAATCACCTTCTGGGCATCGAGCTTGCGTTCGCTGATGGGCTTGAGCCTGACCAGCACCATGGCGTTGTTGGTACCGCTGTTGCCGCCGATGAAGCCTGCAACACTCTGTACGGCAGGGTCTGCCAGCAAGGCGCGCCGGTAGGTTTCCATCTTGGGCTGCATGACGCTGAACGACAGGCCGTCATCACCGCGGATGAAACCCATGAGCTGGCCGGTATCCTGCTGGGGCATCAGTGTCTTGGGCACCACGACGTACAGCGCCACGTTGACCGCAATGGTCACCAGCAGGCTGATCAGGGTCAGGCGCCGATGCCGCAGCGCCCAGCCCAGGCTGCGGTCATAGCCGGCAACCATGCGCCGGTGCACAACATCGCTCCACCGTTGCAGGCGAGTCTGCTCGGCCTGGTGCGCGGTCAGCCAACGGGCGCACAGCATGGGGGTGAGGGTTAGCGACACCAGCAGCGAAACCATGATGGCGGCCGCCAGGGTGATGGAAAATTCCTGGAACAAGCTGCGCACAATGCCGCCCATGAACAGGATCGACACGAACACGGCCACCAGTGACACGTTCATCGACAGGAGGGTGAAGCCGACTTCCTTGGCGCCCAGGAAGGCCGCTTTCATCGGTGGCTGCCCGTCCTCGATATGCCGGGAGATGTTCTCCAGCACGACAATGGCATCGTCCACCACAAGGCCGGTCGCCAGGATCAGCGCCATCAGCGACAAGTTGTTGAGCGAGAAGCCGCACAGGTACATGACCGCGAAGGTGCCAACCAGCGACACCGGCACCGCCAGGCTGGGAATCAGTGAAGCACGCAGGCTGCCGAGGAACAGGTAGACCACCAGGATTACCAGCACCACGGCGATCAGCAAGGTATGCTCCGCCTCCTTGAGTGTGGCCTTGATCACCGGCGAACGGTCCATGGCCACGTTCAGCTCGACGCTCGCCGGAAGTAGCGATTGCAGGGCAGGCAACTGCGACTTGATCTGCTCCACAGTGGCAATGATGTTGGCACCTGCCTGCCGGTTCACGACCAGCAATACCGCGCTCTGGTCATTGAAAAAGCCACTGTTGTAGCGGTTTTCGACGCCATCGGTGATGGTTGCCACATCCGATAGCCGAAGAACCGTGCCGTTCTCCTGGCGAATCACGAGCGGCCCGTAATCCTTGGCGCTTTCCAACTGGTCGTTGGCCCGCACCTGCCAGTTGCGCTCGGCATCCTCGACAAAACCCATGGGCCGGCGCTGGTTGGCATTGGCCACCGCGGTACGCACCTCGTCAAGCGCCAGGCCGTACTGGTTCAGCAACTGTGGCTCGACCGAAATGCGCACGGCCGGCAGCGAACTGCCACCGATCTGCACCTCGCCCACGCCCGGCACCTGGGCCAGGCTTTGGGACAGGATGGTATCGGCCAAATCGTACAGCTGCCCTTTCTGCAGCACGCTGGAGGTCAGCGACAAAACCATGACCGGCGCCTGGGACGGGTTGATCTTCTTGTAGGTCGGCATGCTGCGCATGCCGCTGGGCAGCAGGTTGCGGGTGGCATTGATTGCGGCCTGCACCTCGCGCGCAGCCCCGTCGATGTCGCGCCCAAGCTCAAAACCAATGATGACCCGCGTGGAGCCCTGGTTGGAGCTGCTGGTCAATGTGGTAACCCCGGCAATGCTGCCCAGCTTGCGCTCAAGCGGCGTTGCCACGGTCGAGGCCATGACTTCGGGGCTTGCACCCGGCAGGTTGGCCGACACCACGATCACCGGGAAATCCATCTGCGGCAGCGGCGAGACCGGCAGCAGACCGAAGCTGACCGCGCCCAGCAGCATGATCGCCAGGCTCAACAGCATGGTTGCCACGGGCCTGCGGATGAATGGCGCAGACAGGTTCATCGGGCCGCCCCTACTGAAGCGCTGCGCGTATTCATACCGGTTCCTGCGCCAGGTTGCGCTTGCCGAAACGACGCCCCAGCCGGTCGAAGTACAGGTAGATGACCGGCGTGGTGAATAGCGTCAGCACCTGGCTCACGAGCAGCCCACCCACCATCACCAGGCCAAGGGGTTGGCGCAGTTCGGCGCCGGACCCGGTGGCCAACATCAACGGCACGGCTCCGAACAAGGCCGCCAGCGTGGTCATGAGGATTGGCCGGAACCGCAGCAGCGCGGCCTGGTAGATGGCATCGCGCGGGCTCATGCCCTGGTGACGTTCGGCTTCGAGCGCGAAGTCAATCATCATGATGGCGTTTTTCTTGACGATACCGATCAGCAGGATGATGCCGATAATGGCGATCATGCCCAGGTCGTTGCCACTGATCAGCAGCGCCAGCAAGGCGCCCACGGCAGCCGAAGGCAGCGTCGAGAGGATGGTCACCGGGTGGATGTAGCTCTCATAGAGCACACCCAGCACGATGTACATGGTCACCACCGCCGCGAGAATCAGCAGCAAGGTGCTCGACAGTGATGCCTGGAACGCCTGCGCCGCGCCCTGGAACCGGGTCTGGATGCCCAACGGCATGCCGATGTCCTGCTGAACCTGCTCGATCACCTGCACGGCTTTGCCCAGCGAGGCGCCCTGCCCCAGGTTGAATGACAAGGTGACCGCCGGGAACTGACCGATGTGAGAAATGGCCAGCTGCGCCTGGCGCTGCTCGATGCGCGCCAGCGCCGACAGACGCACCTGCCCGCCATCACTGGCCTTGACGTGGATCGACTCCAGTGCCTGGGGACCGATCACGGCCGCGTCTCGCGACTGCAGCACCACCCGGTATTGGCTGGCCTGGGTGTAGATAGTCGAAATCTGCCTCTGGCCGAAGGCATCGTAGAGCGCGTTGGTGATCTGCGACACGCTGATACCCAGCCGGCTGGCCATGTCCCGGTCGATCACCAGGTACACCTGCAAGCCATTCTCCTGCAGGTCACTGGCCACATCGGCAAGCTCGGGGCGCAGGTTCAGGGCCTGGACCAGTTTGCCACTCCACTGCCCCAGCAGTTCGGCATCGGGCGATGACAATGTGAACTGGTACTGCGTGCGGCTGACCCGGTCCTCGATACTCAAATCCTGCACCGGCTGCATGAACAGGCGGATGCCCACCAGCTTGTCGAGCTGGGGTTGCAAGCGCTTGATGACATCGCTTGCAGTGACATCGCGCTCCCCATGAGGCTTGAGGTTGATGAGCATACGGCCGCTGTTGAGGGTGGCATTGTCGCCGTCCACGCCAATGTAGGACGAGAGGCTCTGCACGGCAGGGTCCTGCAGGATGACGCGGCTCAGGGCCTGCTGCCGGTCGCTCATGGCCGCGAACGAGGTGGACTGGGGTGCTTCGGAGATGCCCTGAATGACGCCCGTGTCCTGGACCGGGAAGAACCCCTTGGGCACCACCATGTACAGCAGCACCGTCAACGCCAGGCTTGCCACCGCCACCAGCAGGGTCAGGGGCTGGCGCTTGAGTACCCATTGCAGGGCGCTGGCGTAGTGCTTGATCAACCAGTCGATCCAGGCACCGCTGGCCCGGTAGAAACGGCCTTGCTCATCTGGGGTGGGTTCGCGCTTGAGCAGGCGCGCGCACATCATCGGCGTCAGGGTCAGCGAGACCACCAGGGAAATCAGGATGGCCACTGCCAGGGTGATGGCGAACTCCCGGAACAGGCGCCCTACCACATCGGCCATGAACAACAGCGGGATCAGCACGGCGATCAGCGAGAAGGTCAGCGAGATCAAGGTAAAGCCAATCTGCCTGGCGCCTTTGAGCGCCGCCTGCAGCGGCGTTTCGCCTTCCTCGATGTGCCGTGAAATGTTCTCCAGCATCACGATCACATCGTCCACCACAAAACCGGTGGCGATGGTCAGCGCCATCAGGGTGAGGTTGTTGATGGAAAACCCTGCCAGGTACATGACGGCGAAGGTGCCGACCAATGACAGCGGCACGGCGATCGAAGGAATGATCGTAGCGCTGACCCGCCGCAGGAACAGGAAGGTGACCATTACCACCAGGGCGATGGCGATCAGCAGTTCATGCTGAACGTCGCGCACGGCGGCGCGGATGGTCTGGGTGCGGTCGGTGAGCACGGACACGTCCAGGCCGGCGGGCAGGTTGTCGGTGATCGAGGGCAGCATGTCCTTGATGCGGTCCACCACCTCGATGACGTTGGCACCTGGCTGACGCTGAATATTCAGAAGCACGGCGTGATTCTGGTTGGCCCAGGCCGCCAGCCGTTCGTTTTCCGCGCCGTCGACGATCTGCGCCACATCCTTCAAACGCAGCGGGGCGCCGTTGTTGTAGGCCAGGATGAGGTTGGCGTATTCCTCGGGCGAGCGCAGTTGGTCATTGGCGTCGAGCATCGAGACGCGTGTAGGGCCATCGAAATTGCCCTTGGGCTGGTTGACGTTGGAGGCCCCGATCAGTGTGCGGACATCCTCCAGGTTGAGCCCGTTGGCCGCCAGTGCATCCACGTTGACCTTGATGCGCACAGCCTGGCGCTGGCCCCCTGCGATGCTGACCATGCCCACCCCGCTGGTCTGGGCCAGCTTCTGGGCCACGCGGGTGTCGACCAGGTCGTTGAGCTTGGGCAGCGGCATGGTCTTGCTGGAGATGGCCAGCGTCAGCACTGGCGTATCGGCCGGGTTGACCTTGTTATAGACCGGGGGGGCCGGAAGGTCGCTGGGCAGCAGGTTGCTGGCGGCGTTGATCGCGGCCTGCACTTGCTGCTCGGCCACGTCCATGTTCATGTCCAGGTTGAAGCGCAGGGTCAGGACCGACGCGCCCCCTGAACTGGTCGAGGCCATCTGTTCAAGGCCGGGCATCTGGCCGAACTGACGTTCAAGTGGCGCGGTGACGGCACTGGTCATCACCTGGGGGCTTGCCCCGGGGTATAG
Organism: Pseudomonas sp. WSY_20; assembly: GCF_043104335.1. Taxonomy (NCBI): domain Bacteria; kingdom Pseudomonadati; phylum Pseudomonadota; class Gammaproteobacteria; order Pseudomonadales; family Pseudomonadaceae; genus Pseudomonas; species Pseudomonas sp. WSY_20. The sequence continues at coordinate 77,848 of NZ_JBICKP010000077.1, read as the reverse complement.
GGTCATGACGCGAATCGTGGGGTAATCGACCTGCGGCAGCGCGGCGACAGGCAGCATGCGGTAGGCGATCAAACCGGCCAGCACCAAGGCCAGCATGGTCAAGGTCGTTGCGACTGGCCGCAGGATGAACAGGCGCGAGAGGTTCATGCGCCCGCCTTGCCTGCGGTGCTATCAGCCTGGCCCGGCGCATTGCTTTCCTGGCCCTGCAAATGCTGGCCTGGCGTGGTCGGCACCTGGGCGCTGTCATCGACCACTTCCACCTTGGTGCCTTCACGCAGGCGGTCGGTGCCTTCGAGCACCAGGCGATCACCGGCCGCCAGGCCGTCGAGGATCACGCTGTTTTCACCGTCGCTGGGGCCGACCTTCAGCTTGCGCACGTTGACGGTATTTTCGCCGTTGATCACATAGGCGAACGTTCCGTCGTTACCGAACTGAATGGCGGCGGCTGGCGCCAGCACCACCTGCTTGAGCGTATCGGCAAGCAGGCGCACGTTTACGAACTGGTTGGGGAACAGGGCCAGGTCCTTGTTCTCGAAACGGCCCTTGAACTTGAGGGTGCCGGTGGCAGTGTCGATCTGGTTGTCGATGCTGCCCAGCACGCCGGTGGCCTGCAGCTTGGGGTCGCCCCGATCCCACGCCTCCACAGGCAGGCTGGCGCCGGTGCGATAGCGTTCAAGAACGGTACCCAACTCGGTTTCCGGCAGCGTGAACGCCACGTTGATCGGCTCGGTCTGGGTGATCACCACCAGCGCTGTGGTGTCGTTGGCGGCCACCAGGTTGCCCAGGTCGAGCTGGCGCAGGCCGACGCGGCCGCTGATCGGCGCGCGAATCTGGGTGAATTCAAGGTTCAGGCGCGCATCGTTGACCTGTGCCTGGTTGGTCTTGACCAGCCCCTGAAACTGCGCGACCTGCGCCTGTGCGGTGTCCAGGGTTTGCTTGGCGATACTGTCCTCGGCATACAGCCCTTTGTAGCGAGCGACGTCGACCTGGGCATTCTTCAGTTGCGCCTGGTTCTGGGCCAGGGTGCCCTCGGCCTGTTGCAGGGCGATGCGGTAGGCACGCGGGTCGATTTCGGCAAGCAAGTCACCGGCCTTTACCTGCTGCCCTTCCTTGAAGTGAATCTTGACCAGCTCACCGCCTACACGGCTACGCACATTCACGGTATTGGTCGCGGTCACCGTGCCAAGCGCCTTGTAGTAAAGCGGGAAATCGCCCACCCGTGCAGGTTCCACCCTCACCGGGACCGGGTCAGTAGACCCGCCGAAACCGGGCCGCCCGCTTTTGCCGCCCGGCCCTCCAGCAGCCTGGTCGGTGGCTGGCGTGGCAGGCCATAGCCACCAGGCCAGCACTGCGACCAGCAACACGATCAGCAGCGTGACGAGCCAGCGACGGGGAGAACGGGATTTTGGCGCTTGCATGGGTTGAACGAACCTTGTTCGGATTGACGATTCAGGAGGGTGAACGATAAGCACTGTCGACGGCCAAGCAAAGCGCCTTTACCAGAGGTTTACCTTTGCCTGACGTTGCCAAGACCCTGAACTTTAAACGAAAACGGCCCGGAAAAGCGTTCCGGGCCGTTACAGGGTATAGCTTGGAGCAATGGGCAGGCGGAAGGTTCGATCCCTGCCCGGCGCCGTCACTTCAATGCGGCAAGGGCTGCGTCGTAGTCGGGCTCGTCGGCGATTTCAGCTACCAGCTCGCTGTGCAGCACCTTGTCGTGCTCGTCCAGTACCACGACGGCGCGGGCAGCCAGCCCAGCCAATGGGCCGTCGGCGATGGCCACACCATACTGCTCAAGGAATTCACGGCCACGCAAGGTGGACAGGTTCTTGACGTTTTCCAGGCCTTCGGCACCGCAGAAGCGAGCCTGGGCAAATGGCAGGTCGGCGGAAACGCACAGTACGACAGTGTTGGCCAGGTCATTGGCCTGGGCATTGAACTTGCGCACGGACGTGGCGCAGGTAGGCGTATCGACACTTGGGAAGATGTTCAGCACCTTGCGCTTGCCGGCGAAGTCCTTGAGCGACTTGTCGGCCAGCCCCTCGCCTACCAGGGAAAACGCCGGCGCCTGAGCGCCAACCTGTGGCAGCGAGCCATTGACCTGGACGGGGTTGCCTTTGAGAGTCACTTGAGCCATGACGAAATCCTCGATCTTGGGTTGGGAAAAGGATCAAGAGTTAACCATGACGGCCAGCATGTGCCTATGGGGCAAGGTAAATTTGTTGCCGGTGAGGCAATGGCCCGCCCTGGCGCACTTGCCGGGCACCGGGGCGGGCCTGCTGCTGCGGGCTTAGGCCAACAGGCCGTAGACGACCGAAGTCAGGGCGACCAGGCCGATCACGGTGACGAACACGTTCGACAGCGCCCCGCTGTACTTGCGCATGGCAGGCACGCGGCGAATGGCATACATGGGCATCAGGAACAGCAATACTGCGATGATCGGGCCGCCGAGGGACTCGATCATGCCCAGGATGCTGGGGTTGAGCGTGGCAACGATCCAGCACACCACCAGCATCAGCGCCGCTACCACGCGGTCCAGGGCCTTGGCACCCGGGCGCGCGCCAGTCTTGCCGATGATGCCCTTGAGGCCTTCGCTGGCGCCGATGTAATGGCCCAGGAATGACTTGGCGATAGCGACGAAGGCGATCAAGGGCGCGGCAAAGGCGATGGTCGGGTTGCTGAAATGGTTGGCCAGGTACGACAGGATCGACAGGTTCTGCGCCTTGGCTTCGGCCAGTTGCGCGCTATCGAGGGTCAGCACGCAGCTGAAGACGAAAAACAGCACCATGGCCACCATCAGCAGGTGCGCACGTGCCAGGATCTGGCCGCTGCGGGCGTCGGCATGATCGCCATACCGGCGTTTCTGGTCGACCGCGAAGGCCGAAATGATGGGGGAATGGTTGAACGAGAACACCATGACCGGGATGGCCAGCCATACCGTGTGCAGGAAGGCCGAACCGCTGGGCACCGTGTGGGCGCTGTCGAGAATACCACCGGTCCAGTGCGGGATCAGGTACAGGCCCAGCAGCGCCAGGGCCACGATGAATGGATAGACCAACAGGCTCATGACCTTGACGGTGGCCTGTTCGCCGCAGCGTACGATCGCGAGCAGGCCCAGGATCAGCACGAATGACAGCAGCGCACGGGGTGGAGGCGCGATGTGCAGCTGGTGCTCCATGAAGCTGCTGACGGTATTGGTCAGGGCCACACTGTAAATGAGCAGGATGGGGAAGATGGCAAAGAAGTACAGGACTGTGATCAAGGCGCCAGCCTTGATGCCGAAGTGTTGTTCTACCACGTCGGTGATGTCTGCCCCTTCGCGCCCCGAAAGCACGAACCGGGTCAGCCCGCGGTGGGCGTAGTACGTCATCGGGAAGGCCAGCACCGCCAGCACCAGCAACGGCCAGAACCCGCCAAGGCCGGCATTGATCGGCAGGAAAAGCGTACCTGCGCCAATGGCGGTGCCAAATAGGCCGAGCATCCAGGTGGTGTCCTGCCGGGCCCATTTGCCGAGGCTGGCGGCGGTCGTTTGTTCGTAACGCTGTTCTACGCTTGAGGCCTGCTCATTCATCCGGGTGACGCTCCACTCGCAAGACTGCAACAGGCTGAGAATGACGAAGCGTTGGCTGCGCCCTACTCAACCGGAAAAAGAGGGGCGCGATTGTGCACGGAAAGGTTGCACTTGCGAAGCCTTTTTCGGAGGGGCGGTTGCACTTGTCTGTACAAGCGGTAGGTGCAGCCGGGCGGCCCAGCACGCTCCGCGTGGAGAAGGCCCTGGCTGGCACAGGCGTCCGTGAGCACGGAATGCGGAAATGGAAAGGCAATCGCCGAAGCCACAGGGCGGCCTCGGCGAGGGTTGCTGCAAAACGTCAAGCCTGGGGTGCTTACTGATGTACAGCCGCGAAGGCCTCGGCAACCCGCTGCAGGTTCGCCGGCCGCAGGCCTGACATGCACACGCGGCCACTGTCGATCAGGTAAACGCCAAACTCATCGCGCAAACGGCGCACCTGCTCCACGCTAAAGCCGGTGTAACTGAACATGCCCCGCTGACGCAGCAGGAACTGGAAATCACGCCCCGGCAGCAGCACACCCAGCGCATCGACCAGCGCCTGGCGCATGTCCAGGATGCGGGTGCGCATCACCTCTACTTCCGCAGCCCACTGGGCATTGAGGGCGGGATCGTTGAGCACGCCTGCGACCAGTTGGGCGCCGAAGTTGGGCGGGCTGGAATAATTGCGGCGCACGGTGGCCTTCAGCTGGCCGAGCACGCTCTGCGCCGTGGCTGCATCGTCGCAAACCACCGACAGGCCGCCCACACGCTCCCCATATAGGGAGAAGATCTTGGAGAACGAGTTGCTGACCAGGCATGGCACGCCTGCGCTGGCCATCTCGCGGATGGCGAACACGTCTTCGACCAGACCCTGGGCAAACCCTTGGTAGGCGATGTCCAGGAAGGCGATCAACTGGCGGGCCTTGACCACCTCTACCACTTGCTGCCACTGGCCCTGATCCAGGTCGGCACCCGTCGGGTTGTGGCAGCAGGGGTGCAGCAGCACCACACTGTTGGCAGGCAAAGTGTGCAACGTGGCAAGCATGCCCTCGAAGTCCACGCCACGGGTGGCCTGGTCGAAGTACGGGTAGGTGTTAACGGTGAAACCTGCACCCTCGAAGATGGCGCGATGGTTGTCCCAGGTAGGGTTGCTGACCCAGACTTGCGCCTGCGGGAAATAACGCTTGAGGAAGTCGGCACCGACCTTCAGGGCCCCGGAACCACCGACGGTCTGCACCGTCGCCACGCGACCGCCAGCAACCGCCGGATGGTCGGCACCGAACAGCAGGGCCTGAATGGCCTGGCGGTAGCTGGCAAGGCCTTCCATCGGCAGGTACAGCGAAGCATCGTGATCCTGACCTGCGATGCGCTTTTCCACTGCATCCACTGCAGCGAGCTGCGGCACTACTCCGGCTTCGTCGTAGTAAAGGCCGATGCTCAGGTTGACTTTGTCGGCGCGCGGATCGGCCTTGAAGGTTTCCATCAACGAGAGGATCGGGTCGCCGGCGTAGGCTTCGACATGTTTGAACACAGCGTGCAGCTCCTTGGGATCAGGGCGAGTCAAAAAGGCAGCCAAGAGCATACCCGTACTGGCTGGGAATGGGCACCAACTATCGTGCAAGGGGGATATGCAACACTGCATGATCGGGTGCGGGTCCGCCTACCCTGCCCGGCCGCGATCAGGTGAGCAGATCGCGCAACGCCTGCAGGGCACTGGCGGTGATCGCCACCCCTTCGCGCTGCGCCCGCTCACGCTCCAAGTGCCGCCGCGCACCTGGCATGCGGCTGACACCGGCCGCCTCCATTTGCTCCAGCAGCAGGCGACTGCGCTGGGCGAACCGTTGACCTTGTGCAACCTGCGGGTCGATGACGATCAGCAACTGCCCCGTCCACGGCGTCTTGGCCCCGGGATGGCCGGACCAGTCGAACTCCCACGAAAAATGCCCGCCGGTGAGTGCAGCTGCCAGCAGCTCTACCATCATCGACAGGGCTGAGCCCTTGTGCCCGCCGAACGGAAGCAGGGCACCGCCGTCCAGGATCTTGGCCGGGTCCTGAGTCACCTGGCCCTGCTCGTCCACGCCTACCCCCAGGGCCACTGCCTCCCCGGCGCGGGCTGCCAGCTGCACATCGCCATGGGCCATCGCGCTGGTCGCCATGTCGAATACGATGGGCGGATGCCCTTCGCAGGGCGCAGCGAAGGCGATCGGGTTGGTCCCGAATACCGGCTTGCGTGCACCGTGAGGTACGACGCAGGTCATGCTGTTGACCACGCTCAGGGCAACCAGGCCCTGTTCGGCGAACGGTTCCACGTCCGGCCACAATGCGGCGAAATGGTGGGAATTGTAGATGGCCAGCACTGCGATCCCAGCAGCACGCGCCTTGGCTACCAACAAGTCCCGGGCAGCCGCCAGTGCAGGCTGCGCAAAACCACCCCGCGCATCGACGCTAATGTAGCCGGCCGCCAGATCACTGATCTCGGGCGTAGCCTTGCCGTCCACCCAACCGCTGGCCAAGGTCGAGACGTAGCCGGGCATGCGGAACACGCCATGGCTATGGGCGCCATCACGCTCGGCGCTGGCACAGTTGGCGGCCAGAACCCGAGCCACTGCCGGTGTGCAGCCATGTCGTTCGAAGATCGACTCAAGCAAGGCTTTGAGCTCAGCAAAGGGAACATGCACGACGGGCTCGCGGGTGGGAATGGCCATCAAACTATCCTTCTTCTGATCATGGAGGGTTGAGCTGCACCGCAACAGCTCAGCAGACTAACCCACGCATGCTGGCAGGGCCACGCGATCCGGTCAGATCAACCTCACAACCTCAACGGCTAGCACATGAAACCCGTGGATCATTGCGCCGCTGCAATGAGTCGACTGCGTCGTTAAGTATTATTGACCCTCGCCCCAGCCAAACCCACGCCGGCGCTGACTTATAGCCCGGTCGACCCCGCAATCCGGGCTTAGAGACCGGCTGCAGCCGTTTGACATATCAAACGGCTCTGGCAATCTAACACCAAGTCCCGACCGACATCGTCGACGCCGACGAGTCGGCAGTGCTCGGGGCCCCAGGTTGCACCAGCGCCGCGCGCCTTGCACCTGCACAACAACGACAGGTTCAACCTGTCCCAAGGTGACATATGTCCAACAGCAACATTGGCAACAAGCAACCTTCCCTGCGCAAACCCATCGTTCTGATGACCATGGGTACCCAAGAGCGCAAAGGCCATGACTACCAAGTCATGACCCACAAATACATCACCCCGCTGGTCGACTTCGCCGATTGCGTCCCGGTCCTGGTGCCCACCTGCTGTGGCACCGAGGCACTGGAGACCTACCTGGACATGGCCGACGGCGTGTACTTGACGGGTGCGGGCAGCAACATCGACCCAGCGCTGTATGGCCAGGAGAACGAGACCCCGGGCAAGGGCCAGGACAAGAACCGCGACCTGTTCGACATTCCGCTGGTCAAGGCCGCAATCAAGCGCGGCCTGCCCATCTTCGGCGTGTGCCGGGGCATGCAGGAAATCAACGTGGCGCTGGGCGGGGACATCTATCAGAAGGTCTACGCCGAGCCTGGCTTCAATGATCACCGCGAAAACCCGGAAGACCCTGTCGAGGTGCAGTACGCGCAGACCCACAGCGTGAAGATCAAGCCCGGTAGCTGGCTGCGCGACACCCTTGGCACGGATGAGATTCGCGTCAACTCCCTGCACGGCCAAGGGCTGCGCAACCTGGGCAAGGGCATCGAAGCTATTGCCCACGCCGAAGACGGGCTCGTCGAGGCCATTCATGCCCCGAGCCTTTCGCCCTTTCTCTTTGCCGTGCAATGGCACCCAGAGTGGCAAGCTGCCAAGAATCCTGATTCGATCAAGATCTTCCAGGCGTTTGGCGATGCGTGTAGAGCGCACGTGCGCAAGGTACAGGGCAAGCCTCAACAGGCTGCCTGATCACTCGCACGCATGCGAGCAGTAAAGCATGGGGCGGCGCAAGGCCGCCCCAGTCGTTTGTGGATGCAACTGCCTAACCCTAGAGATACGATGACCTGACAGCAGAACCCGCTGTCCACGGCCCCTGCCGCACGCTATCACCCCGCCATGGCGAGTCATCGACGCCACCCTTAAATCAGCCCGACCAAAAAAACCTCCCTAAGGGACTGGTCTTGAAAGAGGTTGTACGATAACTTACCTCACATACACCGCATCACTCCCACCCAAGCGTCTGGATGCCTATAACAATGAACCCACAAGAACTGAAATCCATCCTCTCCCACGGCTTGCTGTCGTTTCCTGTCACCGACTTCGATGCGCAGGGCGATTTCAATCAGGCCGGCTACATCAAACGCCTGGAATGGTTGGCCCCATACGGCGCAAGTGCGCTGTTCGCCGCCGGGGGTACGGGCGAATTCTTCTCCCTGGCTGCCAGCGAATACAGCCAGGTCATCAAGACAGCGGTGGACACCTGCGCCACGTCGGTACCTATCCTGGCGGGCGTTGGTGGTGCAACCCGCCAGGCCATCGAGTATGCGCAGCAAGCCGAGCGCCTGGGTGCCAAGGGGTTGCTGTTGCTGCCGCACTACCTCACCGAAGCCAGCCAGGATGGCGTCGCCGCCCATGTAGAGGCCGTGTGCCAGTCGGTCAACATCGGGGTGGTGGTCTATAACCGCAACGTCTGTCGCCTCAACGCCACCTTGCTCGAACAATTGGCCGAGCGGTGCCCGAACCTGATCGGCTACAAGGACGGCTTGGGTGACATTGAACTGATGGTGTCGATCCGCCGCCGGCTGGGTGAGCGTTTCAGCTACCTGGGCGGGCTACCGACTGCCGAAGTTTACGCTGCGGCGTACAAAGCGCTGGGCGTGCCGGTGTATTCATCGGCGGTATTTAACTTCATCCCCAAGACCGCCATGGACTTCTACCACGCCATTGCCCGGGACGATCATGCCACCGTGGCCAAGCTGATCGACGACTTCTTCCTGCCCTACCTGGACATTCGTAACCGCAAGGCCGGTTACGCCGTCAGCATCGTCAAGGCGGGTGCCCGCATTGCCGGCCATGATGCAGGCCCGGTTCGTGCCCCACTGACCGACCTGAGCCCCGATGAGTACGAAATGCTTGCGGCCCTGATGGACAAGATGGGGCCGCAGTAAACCCTCGCGGCGCCTGCCAGCGCCGCGTCCGGAGTGGGCTCGTCTTACTCCGGCATAAATCGAAGACCCCGCACAACAATAACTAGTGGGAGTACTACCAGCATGCAAGCGACGAAGAAAACGCATGTGCGCTACCTGATCCTGTTCATGCTGTTCGTGGTGACCACGATCAACTACGCCGACCGCGCAACCATCGCCATTGCAGGGTCGAGCCTGCAAAAAGACCTGGGCATCGACGCCGTCACCCTGGGCTACATATTCTCGGCCTTCGGCTGGGCCTATGTGGCCGGACAGATCCCCGGCGGATGGTTGCTCGATCGCTTCGGCTCAAAAAACGTCTATGCATTCAGCATCTTCACCTGGTCACTGTTCACCTTGCTGCAAGGCTTCGTCGGCGGCCTGCCGGTGGCCTGGGCAGTGGTCACTCTGTTTACCCTGCGTTTTCTGGTCGGTTTTGCCGAAGCGCCGTCGTTCCCCGGCAACGCCCGCATCGTCGCCGCCTGGTTTCCGACCCAGGAGCGCGGCACGGCCTCGGCGATCTTCAACTCGGCGCAGTATTTTGCCACTGCCCTGTTCGCACCGCTGATGGGCTGGATCGTGTTCAGCTTCGGCTGGGAGCATGTGTTCGTGGTCATGGGCGTGCTGGGCATCCTTTTCTCGATCATATGGCTCAAGACCATCTACAACCCCCGCCAGCACCCGCGTATCAGCCCCGCCGAGCTTGAACACATCGAGCAGAACGGCGGCTTGGTGGACATGGACCACAAGCGCGGCAACGACGGGCCCAAGTGGGGCTACATCAAGCAATTGCTGACCAGCCGCATGCTCCTGGGTGTGTACCTTGGCCAGTACTGCATCAACGCCATCACCTACTTCTTCCTGACCTGGTTCCCGGTGTACCTGGTTCAGGAACGGGGCATGACCATCCTCAAAGCAGGGTTCATCGCTTCGCTGCCAGCCATCTGTGGCTTCATCGGTGGGGTACTGGGCGGCGTGATCTCGGACTGGCTGCTGCGCCGCGGCCATTCGCTGACCTTCTCGCGCAAACTGCCCATCGTGTGCGGCCTGATGTTGTCCACCACCATGGTGTTCTGCAACTACGTCGATGCCGAATGGATGGTGGTGGGCTTCATGACCCTCGCTTTCTTCGGCAAAGGCATAGGTGCGTTGGGCTGGGCAGTGGTGGCCGACACCTCCCCCAAGCAGATCGCCGGCCTGTCCGGCGGGCTGTTCAATACCTTCGGCAACATCGCCTCGATCACAACGCCTATCGTGATTGGCTACATCATCAGCGCCACCGGCTCGTTCAAGTGGGCGCTGGTCTATGTGGGCGCCAACGCGCTGGTGGCAGTACTGAGCTACCTGGTGATCGTCGGCCCCATCAAGCGAATCGAGCTGCGCGAAGAGTCGCCTGAGTCCAAGCCGGCGTCAGTGCCGGATGCCCAGCTTGCCAGCCCGCGTCACTGATTGAGCACGTGCGCACGGACTAGCCCGTGCGCACGCACGTACAAAAGCCTGAGAACCTGAACAATAGGGCCCGAACATGCAGCTGATCGAACATTCCGAATCGCCGCGCTACATCCGCCTGCACGAGGACGACAATGTCGTGGTGGTGGTCAATGACGGCGGCCTGGGCGAAGGGGCCCGGTTCGTCGACGGGCTGACCCTGGTAGAAGACGTGCCGCAGAGCCACAAGGTGGCCACCGTGCCTATCCCCAAGGGCCAAGCGGTTCGACGCTATGGCCAGGTGATCGGTTATGCCCTTGAGGACCTGCGCCAGGGCAGTTGGGTGCAGGAGGGGCAGCTGGCCATGCCCGCCCCGCCTGAGCTGGACAATCTGCCATGCTGCGATGCAGTTCCCCAGCCACAACCGCCGCTGCAGGGCCATACCTTCGAAGGCTATCGCAATGCCGACGGCACGGTTGGCACTCGTAATATCCTGGGTATCACCACCACCGTGCAATGCGTCACTGGGGTGCTGGAGCATGCCGTCAAGCGCATCCGCCACGAGCTGCTGCCGCGCTATAGGAATGTGGACGATGTGGTCGCCCTCACCCACAGCTACGGCTGCGGCGTGGCCATCAATGCCCGCGATGCCTATATCCCCATCCGCACCGTGCGCAACCTGGCGCGCAACCCCAACCTGGGTGGCGAAGCGCTGGTCATCAGCCTGGGTTGTGAAAAACTGCAGGCCAGCCAGGTGATGCACGACGACGACCCCTCGGTCGACCTCAGCGAGCCCTGGCTGTATCGCCTGCAGGACGCAAGCCTGGGCTTCACTGAGATGATCGAGCAGATCATGGCCCTGGCCGAAACCCGCCTGAAGAAACTCGACAAGCGCAGGCGCGAGACCGTGCCGGCCAGTGAGTTGATCCTGGGCATGCAGTGCGGCGGCAGCGATGCCTTCTCGGGCATCACCGCCAACCCGGCACTTGGCTACGCGGCAGACCTGCTCGTGCGGGCCGGTGCAACGGTGCTGTTCTCAGAAGTGACCGAGGTGCGCGACGCCATCTACATGCTTACCTCCCGCGCCCAGGACCGGCAGGTGGCCGATGCGCTGGTACGCGAAATGGACTGGTACGACCGCTACCTGCACCAGGGCGCTGCCGATCGCAGCGCCAATACCACGCCAGGCAACAAGAAAGGCGGCTTGTCGAACATTGTCGAGAAAGCACTGGGGTCGATCGTCAAGTCAGGCAGCGGCGCCATTCAAGGTGTGCTCGGGCCAGGGAACGGGTGAGCGGCAAGGGGCTTATCTTCTGTGCCACCCCTGCCAGCGACTTCGTCTGCGGCACCCTGCAGCTGGCCGCCGGGATGAACCTGCATGTGTTCACTACCGGCCGCGGTACGCCCTATGGCCTGGCGATGGCGCCGGTAGTGAAGGTGTGCACCCGCACCGAGCTGGCGCAGCGCTGGCCGGACCTCATCGACATTGACGCCGGGCGCATCGCCACGGGCCGCAGCACCATCGAAGAGCTGGGCTGGGAGCTATTCCACTTCTACCTGGACGTGGCCAGCGGGCGCAAACACACCTGGGCCGAGCAACACCGCCTGCATAACGACATCACCCTGTTCAATCCCGCACCCATTACCTGATCCCTTGTCCCTGAGGAGTTCCAGATGCCAGAGATTCTTGGCCACAACTTCATCGCCAGCCAGCGCAGCGCAGCCGGCACGCAGCGCCTGCAAAGCCTGGATGCCACCACTGGCGAGCCCCTGCCCTATAGCTTCGCACAAGCCACCGAGCGCGAGGTGGCCGAGGCGGCCGAGGCCGCACAGGCCGCCTTCGCAGGGTTTCGCCAATTGCCACCGGCACGCCGCGCCGAGTTTCTGGACGCCATTGCCGCGGAGCTCGATGCGCTCGACGATGCCTTCGTGGCGATCGTGTGCCGTGAAACCGCCTTACCGACAGCTCGGATCCAGGGTGAGCGCGGCAGGACCAGTGGTCAGATGCGCCTGTTTGCTCAGGTGCTGCGCCGAGGCGACTATCTGGGTGCGCGCATCGACCTGGCCCAACCAGACCGTAAGCCGCTGCCGCGGGTGGACCTGCGACAGATGCGCATCGGCGTTGGTCCTGTAGCGGTGTTCGGCGCGAGCAACTTCCCCCTGGCCTTCTCTACCGCCGGTGGTGACACCGCTGCTGCACTGGCTGCCGGTTGCCCGGTGGTATTCAAGGCGCACAGCGGCCATATGGCCACCGCCGACCTGGTCGGTTGTGCCATCGAACGCGCGGTCGCCCGTACCGGCATGCCCAAAGGTGTGTTCAACATGGTGTTCGGGGCAGGCGTGGGTGAGCCATTGGTCAAGCATCCGGCCATCCAGGCAGTGGGCTTCACCGGCTCGCTCAAAGGTGGCGATGCCCTGTGCCGCATGGCCGCCGAGCGCCCCCAGCCGATCCCGGTGTTTGCCGAAATGTCGAGCATCAACCCGGTGATTGTCCTGCCCGGGGCGCTGGCCAAGCGCGGCGAAGCCATTGCGCGTGAACTGGCAGGCTCCGTTTGCATGGGGGCTGGGCAGTTCTGCACCAACCCGGGGTTGGTGATAGGCCTGCAATCCCCCGCTTTCAGCCAACTCCTCGAAGACTTGGGCACCCATCTGGACCAACAGGCCGGCCAGACCATGCTCAATGCAGGTGGCCTGCGAAGCTATGTCAGTGGGCTGGATCACCTTCACGCCCATGACGGCATCGTGCACCTGGCCGGCCAGCCGCAGACAGGCCCCCAGGCACGTGCACAACTGTTCAAAGCCGAGGCCCGCCTGCTAGTGGCGTCCGACCCGCTTTTGCAGGAAGAAGTCTTCGGTCCGACGACAGTAGCGGTGCAAGCGCGCGACGAGGAACAACTGCGCAGCGCCCTGCAGGGCCTGAGAGGCCAACTGACCGCGACGCTGATCGGCGAGCCGGAAGACTTTGCTGCGTTCGCCTGGTTGGTACCGCTGCTTGAGGAAAAGGTCGGCCGCATCCTGGTCAACGGCTATCCAACAGGTGTGGAGGTATGCGATGCCATGGTCCACGGCGGCCCGTACCCCGCCACCTCGGACGCTCGGGGCACGTCTGTCGGCACGTTGGCCATCGACCGATTCCTGCGGCCGGTGTGCTACCAGAACTACCCCCAGGCGCTGCTGCCCGAGCCGCTGCGCGACAGCAATCCGCTGGGGTTGCGCCGGTTGGTCAATGGCCAGTGGAGTGAAGAAGCGCTCCAAGGTAGATCTTGAGTCATTAGCCGGGATGAGGGACACCCGGAGGCTGGGGCGGTTAGGTCACGCCCCGCTCACCTGCGCCCGCTCATGGGCTTGGCGCAGCCGCTCCCGACTGTTGCTCAGGTGCATGCGCATGGCCATCTTCGCCCCTTCACTGTCCTGGCGAGCAATCGCCTCATAGATCGCTTCGTGCTCATGCATCAACCGGCTCATGTAGTGGGGCTGGTCGTCGTGGGCCAGGCGAGCAGAGTTGAGGCGGGTTCGAGGGATGATGCTGGTGCCCAGGTGGTTGATGATGTCGGCGAAATAGTGATTACCGCTGGCCTGGGCGATGCGCAGGTGGAATTGAAAGTCCGCGGACACTGCGTCGGTAGCATGGGCTGCTTGTTCATTTAGCTCATCGAGGGCTGCACGCATCCCGGCCAGCTCTTCATCGCTGCGTCGCTGAGCCGCCAGGCTGGCCGATTCGATTTCGAGGGCGATGCGCAGCTCCAGTACCGCAAGTACTTCGCGCAGCGTCACCACCGTGGCCGGGTCGATGCGCAGCCCCCCGACCGGCGGAGCGTCCAGCACGAAGGTACCGATACCGTGACGGGTCTCCACCTGCCCGGCGGCTTGCAAGCGCGAGATCGCCTCACGCACGACCGTGCGGCTGACCCCTTCCTCAGCCATGATCTGCGATTCGGTCGGCAGCTTGTCACCGCGCTTGAGTTGACCACTGCGGATGCGTTCGGTCAGCACTGTGACCAGTTCCTGGGCCAGGCTGCGCGGCTTGCGCCTGGCCCGTGGCGGTGGTTGTAGATCTGACATGCCCTGGGCTTCACCTTGAAAGACAGCCGCCATGATAGCGCAGGCAGTTGTACGATCACATACGGCTGCAACGCTATCGGTGCTGGCACTATCACCACACCGTTTGTTAAGGTCCGGGCTTTCCACGGAAGGATGCCTGCATGAAATTGCTCGACCGATCACTGCTCAGCTGTGGCTTGCTCATTCCATTGTGGCTAGCTCTGGGCGTCACGCTGACCGCCATGGCCTACCCCGGCTACGATCATCTGCAATTGGCCATGAGCCAGCTTGGCGCCGTCGGTGCCCCAACCCATCATCTTTCCCCGCTGGTGAACAATTTCCCATTAGCATTATTGTTCGCCTTGTTCGCCTGGGGCATTGCCCGGCGCTGGCGCGGCTCCCGGCTGGCCATGGTCAGTGCAGTGCTGTTGTTGCTGCACGCCGTTGGCAGCTTGGGCACGGGATGGTTCGCCTGCGACCAGGGCTGCGCGCCTGAACAGCCTTCCACGTCGCAGCAGTTGCACAACCTGTCCGGGCTGTTGATGTTCTTGTCCTTGACCCTCGCCAGTGCCCTGTGGATCTGGCTTGGCGCCCGCATCGCGCACTCGCGCGCCCTGGCGGTCTTCTCGCTGGCCTGTACCCTTGGGGCACTTGTCACAGTCGGGTTCATGGGCCAGGCCATGCAGAGCGGCGAATTGTTCGGGCTTTACCAGCGCCTCAATTATGGGGTGGGCGTGCTGTGGGTAGCGGCTATTGCCTGGTACAGCCTGCGCGAACATGCCAGCACAGGCGCCAAAGCTGCGCTGGCCTGAAGGCAAACTGCTGGCCCCCGGCTTTGGAAGGAGGAGGCAAACTTCCTTTTCCTTCAGAAGCTTAGGACAGGAACATGCGAGTAATTCTAGCAATCACGACGGGCTGCCTGCTGGCTACGGCAGGTATCGGCGCCAACGCCCGACCTTTGACTCAGAACGATCGCCAAGCCTGCAAGTGGGGCGCCCAGATTGCAGCCCAGGCCCAGCAGGCCAAGCTGTCTGGGATCACGCTGTATACCGCGCGCAAGAAGCTGCAGGCACGCAAGTTCGCCAAGCCGTGGATGCGCATGACCGCCTTCGGCATTACCGAGCAGACCTATAACAGTCGCTCGAGGCTCTCACCTGCTGCCATCAGCAAAACCTACCAGGAGCAATGTGTGCAACATGCGCTGGCACGCAGATAGCTATACATATCAATTAGTTACTAAACATAGTTGATAAAAAATATTAGCAACTACCCTTCCCGCCATGCTTGGTTCAGCCATTTCGAACCTTGCGTTGAATGGCCCAGTCGGGTATCAACGGGCCAGCCCTTCGCCTTAACAGCCGGTCAAGGTCGTCGCGCGACGCTCCCCTGCAAAGAACGCAGGGCGCAGCCGCACCCCGATCACGTTGCCCAGGTAGGCGGCGATCAGCCATAGCCAGCCGTGCACGCTCCCTGAAGCGATGCCGCTGAAATAAGCGCCGATATTGCAGCCGTAGGCCAGGCGCGAACCGTAGCCCAGCAACAGGCCGCCGATGACGGCGGCGATCAATGACGGCAGCGGGATCTTCAGGCTTGGCGCAAAACGCCCGGCAAGGCCTGCTGCAAGCAACGCCCCCACCACGATGCCCAGGTCCATGACGGTGGTCACATCCTGCCAGACCGGCGAAGCCAAGGCTTTGGCATTTGCCGGTGCCTGCCAGAACACCCAGCTGCTCACCTGAACACCCAGGCTGTCCAGCACCTTGGCGCCCCATAAGGCGAAGGCTGAGGTGATGCCCCAGGGCCGTCCAGCCAAGGCCAGGGTGGCATAGTTGAGCACGGCCAACGCGACGGCGCCCCAGAGTAACGGCCAGGGGCCTCGCACAAAGCGTTGCAGACCTGCCCGGTCATGCTGCTCGGGCTGTTCAAGCCTGCCGTGGCGGCGCTTTTCCAGGTGCACAGTGACCCAGGCGATCAGGCCGAACACGCCCAGGCTCACCAGCAAGGCAGGTACCAGGCCCCATGCCTGCACGATTGAGGTCGCAGGCAAGGATGGCAAGGCAAACCACCAGTCGGCGTGGTGCGTGGCGGTCACGGAACCGATGATGAAGAACAGCAGGGTTACCAGCATGCGGGCATTGCCGCCGCCAACGGTGAACAAGGTGCCCGACGCGCAGCCGCCCCCCAGTTGCATGCCGATGCCGAAGATGAAAGCCCCGAACACGACGGACACCCCGGCCGGTGCCACAAGGCCCGTCACGGGGGTGCCGAACAGGTTACCGGCCGCAAGCGCCGGGAAGAACAGCAGTACAGCCAGCGCCAGCATGACCATCTGCGCACGCAAGCCGGCGCCGCGCCGCTCATTGATGAACACGCGCCAGGCAGAGGTGAAGCCGAAGGCCGCGTGATACAACGTCAGGCCCAGCGCAGCCCCCAGCAGCAGAAGCAGGACCTGCCTGAAGCCTGCATTGACATCCAGGAACCAAGCGCCAGCTATCAGTAGACCCAACGCGACAAGGGGTGCGCCCAGACGGCGCGGTTCAGGTGAAACGGTAGCGGAAAGACCCATCGAAATACTCGGAAAAAAATCGAACAGGTGCGCAGTATAACGGCAACCACCGGTGAGGTCGTGTAGTGCCGCCAGCGGTGCAGGCGCGCATTTGTTAGGCTTGGCCCCTGCCCCCTTACGGATCAGACCCACGAACCATGGATCAATTGCGCCGAATCGACCTGAACCTGCTGCTGGCCCTGCACGCCCTGCTTACCGAGCGGCATGTAACACGCGCTGCCATTCGCCTGCACCGCAGCCAGCCGGCCGTCAGCCATGCGCTGGCGCAGTTGCGCGAGCATTTCGATGATCCTCTGCTGGTACGTCAGGGTGGCACGATGACGCTCACCGCGCGGGCTCAGGCGTTGGCCCAACCGCTGGAGGACGCATTGGCCAATCTGGAGGGGCTGCTGAGCACGCCGCAATTCGATGCTACGCAGGCCCGGCGACGCTTCCGTCTCTCGCTGTCGGACTATGCAGCACGGATCATCCTGCCACCTCTGCTGCGCCATGTGCGGCGCGTTGCCCCGGGCATCGACCTGGCGGTCAGCCAGGCCAGTCGCGAGGCAATGGTGGCTCAATTGCTCGATGGAGAACTGGACCTGGCGCTGGGGGTCTTTCCGGAATTACCTCAAGGCATCACCGCCCAGTCACTGTTTGCAGATCGCTTCGTAAGCGTGGCTGACCATCAGACGCTGCCGGCCACGGGCAAATTGAGTTTGAGCCAGTGGTTGGCGCGCCCCCATGTGCTGGTGGCTACGCGCCCCGACGCCTTCGATGAGATTGACCGTGCACTGGCCTCCCAAGGTCAGCGCCGGCACATTGCCCTGGCGCTGCCGCACTGGAGCGCAGCCGTAGAAGTAGTGAAAGATACCGACCTGATTCTGACCGTAGCGCGACGGGCCCTCGCCCCGCTGCCTGCCCATGGGGGGCTGTGCGAGTTCGTCCCCCCGCTGCCTTTGGACAGCATCGATTACCGGCAAGCCTGGCACAGCCGCAAGCAGGGTGATGCAGGGCATCGCTGGCTGCGCGAGACGGTGCTGGCATGCTGTCAGCCAGAGGTCTGATCGTGGCTTGAGCGCTCCACCGCGGGCTCGCTTTTGCTGGGGGTACTGGTGGCCCACTGACCCTGCACCAACCACACGCCGGCCAGGATCATCACAAGTCCAAAAATTCGCGCCAGCCCTAGGGGCCTGCCAGGCAGGTTCATGATGGCAAAATGATCAGCAACCACCGCCGTAACGATCTGCCCTGCCACCACCAGCACCAGAAAGCCTGCCGCGCCAAGCTTGGGCGTCAGCGCCGCCGCCCCTGCCACGTACAGGGCGCCCAGCACACCGCCGATCCAGAGCCACCATGGGCCTTGCAAGGCGTTGCCGATGTCAGGCGCAGGTACCCGCAACACCAGCAGCGCTGCAATGACAACCACGGCGCTGACGGCAAGCGATGCGAAGGCGCCCCACAGCCAGTGGCCAAGGGCCCTGCCCGCAGCGGCATTGCCCGCCGCTTGAAACGGCAGAACCGCGCCTGCAATCAATGCCAAAACAATGGGTAACAGCACTATCATCATGGATTTACTGAACATTACCGTTCTCGCTAAACAGGACGGGGTTCAGCATGAGGCTATTGACGCCTCGCATGGAAATCGAAAGCCGAGATGGAAACTATTCGTGTGGCGAATAGCGAATCTGCGTGGCTACGCCAAGACGTAATAACCGTGATCCTAGAGAGTAAGCCACAGGGACGGACAGTCCCGCCCCTGCAGCCGATTGCATCAGTTGCGGGTCACCCGCCATACGGTGTTGGCCAGATCGTCCGCAATGATCAATGCCCCACGCGGATCGACTGTCACACCCACTGGACGCCCACGCGTCTTGCCATCTTCACCTCGAAAGCCGGTGGCGAAATCGATGGGCTCGCCTGCCGGCTTGCCGTTGCTGAACGGCACGAAGATGACCTTGTAGCCAACCGGGTTCGGCCTGTTCCAGCTGCCGTGCTCGCCCACGAACACCCCCTCAGCAAAGCCTTGGCCCATGGCGGCCGTTGAGAAGTCGACACCCAGCGCCGCGACATGGGACCCCAGGCTGTAGTCGGGCTTGATCGCCGCAGCTACTTTGTCAGGATTCTGCGGCCGCACCCGGTCGTCGACGTTCTGCCCCCAGTAACTGTAGGGCCAACCGTAGAAGCCGCCCTCACGCACGGAGGTCAGGTAGTCGGGGACCAGGTCTGGGCCCAGTTCGTCGCGCTCGTTGACCACTGTCCAGAGCTGCCCGGTACCCGGCTGGATAGCCAGTGCAGTGGGGTTGCGCAGCCCGGTGGCGTAGGGCCGATGTGCGCCCGTCTGGGCATCGACTTCCCACACCATCGCACGGTCGATCTCGACTTCAAGGCCGCGCTCGGTAATGTTGCTGTTCGAACCGATGCCGACATAGAGGAAGCGGCCGTCCGGGCTGATGGTGAGCGCTTTGGTCCAGTGGTGGTTGATCTCGGCCGGCAGGTCGGTGAGCTTGACCGGCGGGCCGTCGGCCTTTGTCTGGCCGTCGCGGTAGTCGAAGCGCACCAGCGCATCCTGATTGGCCACGTACAACTTGCCATCGGCAAATGCCAGGCCATAAGGCGCATTCAGGTTCTCGGCAAAGACGGTCTTAAGCTCATACTTGCCATCACCATCGGCATCGCGCAACAGGGTCAGGCGGTTGCCGCCCTTGACCTGGGTATTGCCCTTGGCCTTGATCTGGCTGGCGATCACATCCTTGGGCTTGAGTTTGGCAGCGCTGCCGCCACGCCCTTCGGCCACCAGGATGTCGCCGTTGGGCAGCACCAGGCTCTGACGCGGGATCTTCAAGTCGGTCGCGATGGCCGTGACGCTGAAACCGTCGGGCACGGTCGGCTTTTGCTGGCCCCAGGCCACCGGCTCGGCGATCTTCATGCTGGGCAGCAGACCGCGCTGGGGCTCGGGCAGCTTCGGGTCAGGCCCACGGGCCTGGGTGGGATCACCCTCACCGCCGCAAGCCGCCAGCAACAGCGAAAGGGACAACAAGCTCACAGCGTGCAGCGCTCTCATGCTTCACCTCCCGAACGCAGGTTGCTCAAGCCAAGCCACGCCGTCACCACAGCGAGCACGGTCACGATCACCGACAGTACCAGCCCGGACGGCATCACAGCCCAGGCGTCCTTGGCATGCTCGAAGGCGTTGACCAACCCCAGCGCCCACGTCACCAGCAAGAGCAAGAAGTAAAGGGTTGGCCGCCCGGCCTTGTGTCGAGCGCTGATCAGGTTGGCCAGGGCGAACAGCAGGGCCAGCCCGCAGAACACCAGCCCGCCTGCGATCAGCCAGGCGGCAAAGTTGCTCCATTGGATCTGGTAGCTGTTGTAGTAGGCAATGTCACTGATCATTGCCCCCAGAAACAGTGGCACGGTGCCCGCCAACAACAATGCATGCAGCGGGCCAGGTCTGCAGCGGTACAGGGTAGGGTCGGAAACGGTCACGGTGCCTCCTTTTCGTTCAGTGACCGGGGCCGACGAGAGACGGCCCACGGGGATACGCAGGGTGCGCCTAGCAAATGAGCACCCTGGCGAGCCGATAGTTCAGCCATACATAGCTGAAATATCCTGCAAAAAACCCCGAACCGCTGCCCTTCGTGGCATACGCGGCCTATCCAGGCCCGCATGCCTGCCAGACGTCAGGCCAGCCGCGCCCGAGCGGCGTGCAGCTTCTTGTAGCTGTCGATCAGACGCAGGTGGCGATCCAGCCCTTCGAGCTTCATGCTGGTCGGGGTCAGGCCGTGGAAGCGCACGCTTCCCTCGATCGAGCCCAGCACCGCATCCATGCGCGGGTTGCCGAACATGCGGCGGAAATTGACTTCGTAGTCGGCCATGTCCAGTTCATCGTCCAATTGCACTTCCAATGCCACGTTAAGCGCCTGGTAGAACAGCCCACGCTCCACGGTGTTGTCGTTGAACTGAAGAAACGCCTCGACCAGCTCCTTGGCCTCCTCGAAGCGCTGCACGGCTAGGCAGATGAGCAGCTTGAGCTCAAGGATGGTCAGTTGCCCCCATACCGTGTTGTCGTCGAATTCAACGCCAATCAGCGTGGTGATGGTGGTGTAGTCATCGACATCGCAATTGTCCAGGCGTTTGAGCAGCAGCTTGAGCGAGCGATTGTCCAGGCGGTGCAGGTTGAGGATGTCGGCGCGGAAGGAAAGCGCCCGGTTAGTGTTGTCCCAGATCAGGTCCTCGACCGGGTAGATTTCCGAATAGCCTGGTACCAGGATTCGGCAGGCGATTGCACCGAGGTTGTCGTACACCGCCATGTAGACCTCTTTGCCAAGGTCTTCGAGGATGCCGAACAAGGTGGCTGCCTCCTGAGCATTGGCACCTTCGCCCTGGGCAGTGAAATCCCAATCGACGAACTCGAAGTCAGCCTTGGCGCTGAAGAAGCGCCACGACACAACACCGCTGGAGTCGATGAAATGCTCGACGAAATTGTTCGGCTCGGTCAGGGCGTGGCTTTCGAAGGTGGGCTGTGGCAGGTCGTTCAAACCTTCGAAGCTGCGGCCCTGCAGCAGTTCGGTCAAGCTGCGCTCCAAGGCCACCTCAAGGCTTGGGTGCGCACCGAACGAAGCGAACACACCACCGGTGCGCGGGTTCATCAGGGTGACGCACATCACCGGGAATTCGCCACCCAGCGAGGCGTCCTTGACCAGTACTGGGAAGCCCTGCTCCTCCAGCCCCTGGATACCCGCGACGATGGACGGATAGCGGGCCAGCACCTCGGCGGGAACGTCCGGCAGGCACAGCTCGCCTTCGAGGATTTCACGCTTGACCGCACGCTCGAAGATTTCGGACAAGCACTGCACCTGCGCTTCGGCCAGCGTGTTGCCCGCGCTCATGCCGTTGCTCAGGAACAGGTTCTCGATCAGGTTCGACGGGAAGTACACCACCTGCTGGTCTGATTGGCGCACGAACGGCAGCGAACAGATGCCCCGGGCGGTGTTGCCCGAGTTGGTGTCGTACAGGTGCGAGCCGCGCAGTTCGCCATCGGGGTTATAGATGGCCAGGCAATGCGCGTCGAGGATTTCGTCAGGCAGGGCATCCCGAGGGCCGGGCTTGAACCACTGTTCGTCCGGGTAGTGCACGAACGCCGCATTGGCCAGCTCCTCTCCCCAGAACTGATCGTTGTAGAAGAAATTGCAGTTCAGCCGCTCGATGAATTCGCCCAGGGCAGACGCCAGCGCCGCTTCTTTGGTAGCGCCCTTGCCATTGGTGAAGCACATGGGCGACTGCGCATCGCGCACATGCAACGACCAGACGTTGGGCACGATATTGCGCCACGAAGCAATTTCGATCTTCATGCCGAGGTCGGCCAGGATGCCGGACATGTTGGCAATCGTCTGTTCCAGTGGCAGGTCCTTGCCAGGGATACGGGTGCTGGTTTCGGCCACCGGCATGAGCAAACCCTGGGCATCGGCATCGAGGTTGTCGACCACCTCGATCACGAATTGCGGACCGGTCTGCACCACCTTCTTGACCGTGCAGCGCTCGATCGAACGCAAGATGCCCTGGCGGTCCTTGTCGGTGATGTCTTCCGGCAGCTCCACCTGGATCTTGAACACCTGGTTGTAGCGGTTCTCGGGGTCGACGATGTTGTTCTGCGACAGGCGTATGTTTTCGGTGGGAATGCCGCGTGTCTGGCAGTAGAGCTTGACGAAGTAAGCCGCGCACAGCGCCGAGGACGCCAGGAAATAGTCGAATGGCCCAGGGGCCGAGCCATCGCCCTTGTAGCGGATCGGTTGATCGGCGATCACCGTGAAGTCATCGAACTTGGCTTCGAGACGGAGATTGTCGAGAAAATTGACCTTGATTTCCATGCGGGTTTACCGTGATTTTAAGCGTGCAAAACACAATGGTCGGCATTATCCGGTTTTTCACAGCGGAAATCCTCCCCGACCGGCATGCGCGTCAATGGCGGCCTCGCGCTTGCGCATTCCGGGGAAATCCTTGCCTGATCCTCTGTATCTGCACAGCCTGGCGCAGGCACCGGTTCAGCGCTGTGCTAGCGTTTCTACACGGGGCGACGCACCCCACGATCATGACAAGAACAGCGCTAACCGATGACTGGCAGGTGAACCATGGAACTACTCATCAACGGCACGACCCACCAGGTCGATGCAGACGCCGACACGCCCCTTTTGTGGGTGATCCGCGACGATCTGGGCATGACCGGTACCAAGTATGGCTGCGGCCTGGCCCAGTGCGGGGCTTGCTCGGTGCTGGTGGACGGCGTTGTGGTGCGCGCCTGCGTGACCCCGGTGTCCGGCGTGGTTGGCCGACACGTGTCGACCATTGAGGCGATCGAGGCGGACCCTGTGGGCAAGCGGGTGGTAGCGGCTTGGGTGGAACACCAGGTCGCGCAATGCGGGTACTGCCAATCCGGTCAGGTAATGGCAGCGACCGCGCTGCTCAAGCATACCCCGGCACCCAGCGCCGAGCAGATCGATGCAGCCATGATCAACCTGTGCCGCTGCGGCACCTACAACGCTATTCATGCAGCCATGCATGACCTGGCGTAGGGAGCCAAAGCCTGATGAGCACGCCTGATCCCGTTGCTGAACTGCATAGATTGCAAGCTGGCGAAACCGTCAATCTCTCGCGTCGCCGCTTCCTCGTCGGCACGGCTGCAGGCGCATTGGTCCTGGGCTTCGGCCTGCCGACGGGCGTTGCGCGTGTGCAAGCTGCTGCCGATGCGCAGCGAGGCACCCAGGTACCGGCGTTCCTGGAAATTCGACCGGATGGCACGGTCCGTCTGCTCAGTCCGTTCATGGAAGGCGGCCAAGGACCGTTCACCGCCATGGCGCAGATTGTTGGCGAGGAGCTGGATGTGGATCCTGCTCACTTCATCGTGGACAGCGCCCCACCTGGCCAAGCCTATGTGGTGATGGAAAACGGCATGCGCATCACCGGCGGCAGCATGTCCGTACGCATGAGCTACCCCACCATGCGCCGCCTGGGCGCACTGGCGCGGGCGATGTTGCTGCAGGCCGCTGCGCAGCAACTGGGTGTCGCGGTGGGCGAGCTCACCACGACGCCGGGTACCGTAGTACATACCACGTCAGGGCGCACGCTTGGGTACGGCGAACTGGCCGAGCGCGCCATGGACCTGCCGGTCCCCGACCCTGCCACCGTCAAGCTTCGTGATCCTGCCCACTTTCGCTGGATTGGCAAGCCAGTTCGGCGCCTGGACGCTTACGACAAGTCCACCGGCAAGGCCATGTACTGCATCGACCTCAGCGTGCCGAACATGCTTCATGCCGCCGTGCAGCATGCCCCTCGCCTGGGCATGACGGTGGGCCAGGTGCGCAATGAGGCACAGGTGGCTGCCATGAAGGGCGTGCACTCGGTGCATCGCCTGCCCGGTGCTGTAGCGGTGGTTGCACCGCGTTGGTGGCACGCCAAGCGTGCGGTCGAGGCACTGCAAGTACAGTGGCTGGAGCCAGCCGCAGATTCCACCGTGCGGGCCATGCCGGCGGATTTTTCCAGCGACGGCTGGCTCCAGCACCTGGCCAGTGCCACGGGTCCAACCCGTGATGAAGAAACGGCCGGAGACGTGGCAAGCGCGCTGGACAACGCCGTGACCACCGTCGAGGCCAGCTACCACAACCAGTACCTGAACCATGCCCAGCTCGAGCCCCCTTCTGCCCTGGCCCGCTTCACCCCCGACGGCACACTGGAGGTCTGGCTGCCCAACCAGGCGCCCGACATGTTCCGCGATGACATCGCCAAGCGTACCGGGCTGTCACCCGACCAGATTACGCTGCACTCGCCGCTGCTTGGCGGCTTCTTCGGTCGACACTTCCTGTATGAGTCCGCCAACCCTTACCCGCAGGCCATCGCCCTGGCCAAGGCGGTAGGCCAGCCCGTCAAGCTGATCTGGAGCCGCGAGGAAGAGTTCCTTCGCGATGTGCTACGCCCTGTCGCCGCGGTCAAGTTCCGCGCCGGGCTCGATGCCGAAGGCTTGCCGGTAGTCCTGGAGGCGGTCAGCGCCACGGAAGGCCCCACCGAAGCCCTGGCCGGCAAGCAAGGTGACAAGGTCGACCCCACGGCACTGGAAGGGCTATCGGGCAAGGCCTATGCCATAGCCAACAAGCGCATCGCACAGGTGTACGTCAAAGGCCCGGCCATGCTCGGTTATTGGCGGTCGGTGGGCAACTCGCTCAATGACTTCTTCTATGAGTCTTTCCTGGACGAGCTGGCGGACAAAGGAGGCCAGGACCCTCTGGCCCTGCGTCGGCACCTGCTGCGAGACAACCCGCGCCTGACCCAGTTGTTGCAAGCGGTCGTCGAGCTTTCAGGGGGCTGGAAACGAGGGCCTTTCACTGCCGAGGATGGCACGCGGCGGGCCCGAGGCTTGGCGATGGCGTCCCCTTTCGGGTCCGAAGCGGCCGTGATCGCCGAGGTCTCCATCGAAGACGGCCAAGTGAAGGTCCACGACATCTGGCAGGCGATCGATCCGGGTAGCATCGTCAATCCGGCCATCATTGAGCACCAGGTCAATGGCGCGGTGGCCTTGGGGTTGTCGCAGACGCTGGTCGAGGAAGCGGTGTACGTCGATGGCATGCCGCGTGCGCGCAACTATGACCTGTACCCGATCCTGCCGCCTGCGCGCATGGCTCGGGTACATGTACGCATCGTTGAGAGTGGCGCGAAGATGGGCGGTATCGGCGAGCCACCGTTGCCCGCGGTAGCACCGGCGGTGGCCAATGCCGTGGCCCAACTGACCGGACAACGGGTTCGCAGCCTGCCCATGAGCCGTCATACCTTCAGCTGACCGACAAGGACGCCGCCATGCACCCTCGTACTGCTAGAACCCTTGGCTGGCTGTTGCTGCCCTGCGCGGTCGCCGCCGGCCTGGCCGGTTGGTACGTCACCCGTGAACCTGCCTCGCCGTTCTCTGATGAGCAGGCACGCGCCACCGACGACCCGGCATTGATCAGTCGCGGGGAATACGTCGCAAGGCTGGGCGATTGCGTCGCCTGCCACAGCCTGCCTGGCGAACCGCCGATGGCCGGGGGGCTCGAGATGGCTACCCCGCTTGGCACGATCCACGCCACCAACATCACACCCGACCCGGAGACAGGCATCGGCGCCTACTCGCTGGCCGACTTCGACCGGGCCGTGCGCCACGGTGTGGCGCCTGGCGGGCGCCGCCTCTATCCCGCCATGCCGTACCCCTCCTACGCCAAGCTCAGCGACGACGACATACGTGCGCTTTACGCCTTCTTCATGCGCAGTGTTCAGCCTGCACGACAGCCGAACACGCCTGGCGACATACCTTGGCCATTGAACCTACGCTGGCCCATCGCCCTGTGGAACGGCGCGTTCGCACCTGCGAGCCCTTACGTGGCGAAGGACGACCAGAATGCACTGTGGAATCGCGGCGCCTACATCGTGCAGGGGCCTGGGCACTGCGGCAGCTGCCATACCCCCCGAGGCCTGGCTTTCAATGAAAAAGCCTTCGACGAGTCAGGCGCCCCGTATCTCGCAGGCGCCTTGCTCGACGGCTGGTACGCGCCCAGTTTGCGCAATGACCCTAACACCGGCCTTGGCCGCTGGAACGAAGCTGAGGTGGTGCAGTTTCTCAAGACCGGTCGCAATCGACATGCCGTGGTCTTCGGCTCGATGAACGAGGCATTCAACAACTCCACGCAGTTCATGACCGATGGCGATCTACAGGCCATCGCCCACTACCTCAAGGCACTGCCCGGCGATCCATCCCGAGATGGCAAACCCTGGCAGTACCAGCCTGAGCCGACGCTCGCCCAGCTGGAGCGCCCAGGCGTACGCACGTACATGGCGCGCTGTGCTACCTGCCACGGCATGGACGGCAAGGGCCAGGGTGAGTGGATGCCGCCCTTGGCCGGCGCCACTTCGTTGCTTGCAAAGGAGGCTGCTTCAGCCATCAACATCACCCTGAACGGGTCGCAGCGGGCCGTGGCCGATGGCAGGCCCGATGCCTACCGCATGCCCGCCATGCGTGCACAACTGAGCGATCAGGAAACAGCAGAGGTGCTGAGCTATATCCGAAGTGCCTGGGGTAACCACGGCAACGCCGTCGAAGCCGCGGCAGTGGCCAAGCTGCGCAAAGATACCGATCCTGCCAGCCCTAGTCCGATCATCCTGCAGATGCGCTGACCCATGCCGCGCATTCGAGCACCGGAAGGCCTTAGCGGCTGCGCTCCAGGTTGAGTTTGAGCAGCTGCTGCGGTACCTCCTGCGCGTTGAGCTGCTGCATCGCCCGGCTCAGGGCTTCGCGCAGCGCCGGCTGATTGCACGGCGAAGCCTTGGACAGGGCCAGGTACAGGCCTTCGCTGGAGACAGGCGGCTGCAGCACCAGCACCTGCTGGTCGATGCCCAAGGTGCGCGCCAGGGCTAGGCCTGGGTACTGCTCATAGATCACATAGTCACTGCGCCCGTGCATCAGCTTTTCGAAAGCTTGCCTGGCGCTGGGCACCGCTTCGAGCGTCAGGTGCTGCTTGGCGTAAGCATCGAACGGCTGGCCGTGACTGTTATTGACCAGCGTTCCACCCTTGAGCCCCTGCAGGTCCGACCATTGCCCGTAGACGAAGCCATGCCCCTGACGGGCCCAGATCACGCTCGGCGTGTAGAGAAACGCCGGCAGGATGAAGTCCATTTGCTGCTGGCGGGCGTCGGTGATGAAGTAGCCGGCCATCAGGTCGACCCTGCCGGTACGAACCTCTTCCTGGGCCCTGGACCAAGGGCCTACATAGAGGACGTCGATTTCCAGGCCAAGGCTGTTGGCCAGGCGCGTGATCAGATCCGCACTGGCCCCAATCAGATGGTGCGGGTCCAGGGGGTCACGCCAAAGGTAGGGGGGATATTCCGGGTTTCCAGTGGCGGTAAGCCGTTTACACGGCTCGGCAGCCATTGCCAGCAGTGGCAATAGCCCAAGGCACAACAGGCCAACCCAACCCTTGATCATGCGAGACCTCCGGCAGACGACGCTGTGATACCTCGTTCCCTGCGCTGGGCCCTAGACAATAAGCTGCTTCAGGCGGTCAGTTCCAGCCGCGCGCGCGCCCCTGCCCGCTGGAACACCTCGCGCACCTCGTCGGCCTTGGCCTTGGTGACCGACTTGCCGCTCAGCAGCTCGTCGACCACGCGCAGGCCTTGCTCGACGGCAGTGGCCAATTGTTCAGCATCGGAGGCGTCGGCGATATCACCCAGATAAGGCGCGATGAGGTAGACATAACGATCCTGCAGTTTCAGCGTTTCCAGGGCGTCGAGGGCCTGCTGGAAGCGATCGGCCGCAGCGGGGCTCATGCTCAATTTATCGAAATGAATCAGGCTCACACGATCAGTGGCCATGTTGACGAATCTCCGTTTCCTGATGCGGCGCAGGCCACGAGCAGCAGCGTGTCCACGCTACTCGGACAAGCAGGCCCGGGTGATGTCGATCAGGTTAACAGAACACGGCACAGAAAGGGTCATCCGCCCAAGAACTAAAAGTGACCAGCAGGTCGCGCAATGGAAGCCCCACGGCGCAACCGGGACAGGCAGCGGGATTTGACGCGCAGGATAATCGCCCGGCAAACCACCCTGCCGAGAACGCCACCACGCGCTCGCCTCTACAACAACAAGCCTGTTTCAGCAGGCACGCCACACAGGGCTCCCACTTCATGGCAAAGGAACACTCCGCAGAGACACCCGATCTTGGCGTTACCGACCCCTCCAAAACCGACGAAGCCCGACAGGACCGGCGCCTGGAGGGCAAGCTCGACTGGGTCGTATTCGGCTTGACCAGCCTGTTGGCCATCGCGTTCGTGCTGTGGGGTTTCCTCAACCAAGTCAATTTGGCCAGTAGCGCGTCCAGTGCGCAGTCGTGGGTCATTCTCAACTTCGGCTGGTTCTTCGTACTGACCTCTACTGTGTTCGTCGTGTTCGTGCTGTGGCTGGCTGCCAGTCGTTATGGTCGCGTGCCGCTGGGCCGGGATGGAGAACTACCTGAGTTTCGAACGGTGTCGTGGGTGGCGATGATGTTCAGTGCCGGCATGGGCATCGGCCTGATGTTCTTCGGCGTGGCCGAGCCGTTGTCGCACTACGTTTCCCCGCCGCCGGGCTCGACCACTGGCCAGTCGAGCGAAGCGATGCAGGTGGCCATGGCCACCACCCTGTTTCACTGGACGCTGCACCCTTGGGCGATGTATGCCATCGTCGGGCTCGCCATCGCTTACGGCACCTTCAGGCGCGGCCGCTCCCAACTGATATCCGCAGCCTTCAGGCCCTTGATCGGCAAGCATGCCAATGGCCCGCTCGGCCGTCTGATCGACATGATGGCAATCTTTGCCACGCTGTTCGGCTCGGCCGCCTCGTTGGGGCTTGGTGCGCTGCAAATTGCAGGCGGCCTCGAATACAACGGCTGGATCGAGCACCCCGGCAAGCTGTTCTACATCGCACTGATCACCGTGCTGACCATTGCCTTCGTCACCTCGGCCGTATCGGGCATCGGCAAGGGTATCCAGTGGCGGTCCAATACCAACATGGTGCTCGCACTGATGCTCGCCGTGTTCGTGTTCCTGGTCGGGCCTACCTTGCTGATGCTGAACCTGCTGCCGACATCGATCGGCATCTACATCAAGATGCTGCCGGAAATGATGGCGCGGACCAATGCAAGCGGCGGCGAACCCATGAACGCCTGGCTGGCCGGCTGAACGGTGTTCTATTGGGCGTGGTGGATTTCCTGGACGCCTTTCGTTGGCATGTTCATCGCCCGTATCAGCCGGGGGCGCACCATTCGCCAGTTCGTCACCGGGGTGTTGCTGGTGCCGAGCCTGGTCAGCCTGGTGTGGTTCACCATCTTCGGCGGGGCGGCCATCGATGCCTTGCGCGAAGGCGCCTTCGTACTGGCGGATGGTGCGGTCAACAGCAACCATGCGCTGTACCAATTGCTCGCCAGTTACCCGTTGGCCTCTGCCACGTCGGTCCTGGTGATGATCCTGGTCGGTATCTTCTTCGTCTCCGGTGCCGACGCGGCGTCACTGGTCATGGGGACGCTGTCCGAACATGGCACCACTTCCCCTTCGCGGCGCACGGTGATTTTCTGGGGAGCGCTCACCGGCACGGTCGCAGCCATCATGCTGGCCATCGGTGACCCCAGCGCGCCAGACAAAGCCCTGACCGGGCTGCAGAACCTGACCATCGTAGTGGCCCTGCCCTTCGTACTGGTCATGGTGCTGCTGTGCCTGGCGCTTTATCGCGACCTGCGCAAGGACCCCATGATGCTGCGCCATCTTCGCGGAACCGAGCTGATCGAAAAGGCCGTGTTGTATGGCGCAGTCAAGCATGGCGAAGAGTTCTACATCGTCGTTCAGGAGAAGAAAGCCTCGGTGAAAGCGGTTGCAACCAAGGAGCTGACCGAATCGTGAGGTCAGCAGATCGGTCGCTCTGATACCTACCCGCGAAACTGGTAAAAGTGCCAGTTTCGTATTGCCAGCGACCGACGCAATATCGTCAGCGCCTCCCAGCCGAATGAGCGCAGCGCGCATGAATGACCTCCTGCAAGGTAGAGTCGCCTGGTTCGATACCGACCAGGCGTTTGGCTGCATTCTGGGAGCCAACGGCGTCGGCTTTCTTCTTCAGGGGCGACACCTGCTCGACCCAGGTACACCGCCCTGCCGCGGGCAGGTTTACCAATTCGCACCGGTGTACAGAAAAAATGCCTGGTGGGCCCTGCAGGCCTCGCCCTTACTGCCCCTGCCTGACGAATTGACGGTCGGCGTGCCGGACGATCATCCAGATTGACCTGATGCACACTGCTGCGCAGCTCATCCATTTGCGCAACATGTTGAAGACTTTTCGCGATGCTAGCGGTGAACCAGCTTACAAAAAAACGGTCTTTCGCTGACGGTTCACTACCCGACCGGTTCGCGGCCCATCCACCGGCCTACATTTGTCCAGTTTCAGCGAAGACCCCAAAATGCCCGACTCCCGCCCAACTGCCTTTGCCCTCACTGCCCTGCGCGGCGGTCTGCTTGCCAGCGCGCTGGCGCTTGTCACGCCCGCGCACGCCGAGGCGCCAGCCAGCGATGCACGCTGGGTCAGTGACAGCCTCAGCACCTACGTACGCAGTGGCCCGACCGACGGCCACCGTATCGTCGGTACGCTAAAGTCCGGGCAGCCACTGACGCTGATCGGTACACAGGGCAACTACAGTCAGGTTCGTGGACAAAACGGTGATGTGGTGTGGATCCTTTCCAGTGACCTGCAATCAGTGCCCGGTCAGAACGAGCGCCTGCCTCAGCTCGATGCTCAGGTGGCCGAGCTGACAGGGCAATTGAAGACCATCGATGACAGCTGGAAAAACCGGGTGCAGGGTATGCAGGAAACCCTGGATTCGCGCAAGCAACTGGTCGATGAACTCCAGGCGCGCAACAAGGACTTGAACGAGCAGCTGGACCAGAGCCAATCGAACCTTCGCGACGCTCAGGCGCGCCTGGGTGACGAGAACAAGCAGGTGATGATGCGCTACATGGTGTACGGCGGCAGCATCGCAGGGGCAGGTTTGTTGGTCGGGCTCATCCTGCCGGCCTTGACCCGTGGGCGGAAAAAGAACGATCGCTGGTTTTAGGGCTGTGTTGAGGATTGTCTGTCTTGCACAGACCGGCAGATTCTTAAATTTCGAACCGGACTTGCCGGTTCGTCGGACTGGCCGGGACGAGCTATAGATCCGGGGCTGCGGCGCAGCCCTGTTCCGGTAGATGCTCAACCCGTCATTCCCAGCATCCACCGCTACTGCGCCTTCCCATACTACTGACCCAGCCGCTCCAGTGCCTGAAGCACCAAGGTAGTGGCCCTCTCCTGCCTGGCGTCCCGGCAGGCGATCCCCAACTGCCGCCACAACCCAGGCCGCAAGGGTCGACAGACCAGACGCGGGTCCGCCTCCATCGCTTCACCTTCCTGCGGCAGCAACGTAGCACCGTACCCGGCGCCAACCAGGCGCTTAACCGCGTCGTTGTAGTTCAACTCGATGCGCGGCTGTGGGTGCAGCCCGGCCGCTGCGAACCATTCGGTGCAGACCCGCGACAACTGCGTGCTGCTGTCATTGAGAATCAAAGGCCGCTCGGCCAGCCACTGGGGGGTGACAGCTGCCGGCGGCTGCCAGTCAGCCGGCATGTAGGCCAGGATGGGGTCTCGGCGCCAAGCGGTGACCGCCAGGCCCTTGCCCGCCACTTGTGGTAGCGCCACCAGGCCAATGTCCAGCAGCCCTTCACGCAGCTGCACCAGGGACGCTTGTGAAGTGAGCACTTGCACCTGCACGTCGATGCCAGGGTGTTCACTGCGAAGGTGCTTAAGCGCCTCGGGCAGCAGGTGCGCGATGGCCCCGGTCGATGCGCCCAGCCGCACGCGGCCTGTCAGGCCTTGCACTTGATTGCGCACCTCATCCAGAGCCATTTCGGCATCGGCAAGCAGGCGTCTGGCGCGCACCAGCAGGGTTTCGCCGATGACTGTCGGTCGAACCTGGCCGCGTGTGCGGGTCAGCAGCGTGGCGCCCACCCGCGACTCCAGCTCGGCCACATGCAGGCTAATGGTGGGGGGTGCCAGATTGAGCTGACGGGCTGCCGCCGCAAAAGACCCAAGCTGGCTGATCACCACCAGCGTACGCAGGCGGTCAAGGCTGATTTCACGCACAGGGCTACGGCTTCCTTGAGGTAAACGTCGGAAGATTCAGAATAACTGAACGTGCCCGTCATGAAATGTAAATTTTCTTTATGCCCAGCTTGAGCGACTCTGGTGTCCGACCTACCCGCCTGGACACGTGAACATGCATCTACCTCTTGTTTTCATCGATGGCGATCAAGGCACTACCGGGCTGCAAATCCATGCCCGCCTGCACGATCGCACGGACCTGCGCCTGCTGACACTTGCCGACGCGCAGCGCAAGGACCTCAGGTACCGCAGCGAGGCCATCAACCGTGCCGACATCGCCATACTTTGCCTGCCCGATGACGCTGCACGCGAAGCGGTGAGCGCGATCCACAACCCCGGTGTACGGGTGATCGATGCCAGCTCCGCCCACCGCACCGCGCCAGGTTGGACTTACGGTTTTGCCGAATTGAATCGGGACCAGGCTGCGCATATCGGCCAAAGTACCCGGGTCAGTAACCCTGGCTGCTACCCGACGGGCGCGATCGCATTGCTCGGCCCCCTGATCGCGGCAGGCTTGGTACCTGCCGACTACCCGCTGGCCATCCATGCCATCTCGGGCTATTCCGGCGGCGGGCGCTCAGCGGTGCAGCGGCACGAGCAGCAGGACGGTAGCGCCGCCTCGGCCTGGCTCATGTACGGTCTGGACCTGGCGCACAAGCATGTGCCCGAGATCCAGGCCCACGCCGGTCTATCGGCCCGCCCTATGTTCATACCCGCCTACGGCGCCTATCGCCAGGGCATCGTCCTCAGCATCGCCCTGCACCTACGCTTGCTGCCCGGCCAGGTCAGCGCGCAGCAGTTGCAGGCGTGTCTGGAGCAGCACTACCAAGGCGCCCGCCACGTGAAGGTGATGCCGCTGCAAACCCAGGGCATAGCCGAGCGCCTCGACCCGCAGGCGCTCAACGGGACCGATGATCTGCGCCTGGCCCTGTACGCCAACCCCTCGCAAGGCCAAGTGCTGTTGACCGCCGTCTTCGATAACCTGGGCAAAGGGGCTGCCGGGGCTGCCGTGCAGAACCTGGACTTGATGATCGACGCCATGCGCGCCCACGGCGATAACGGCAAAAACGGGTAGACTGTACAGCCCGCGCACTCATGTTGCGGGCTGTATTCCATTCGCCGGAGCCTGTTTGCCGATGTACATCCTGAGCCGCCTGTCCAGCGTGCCACCCGAGTCGTTCCAGAACCAGATCCGTGAACTGGTCATCCACGAAGTGGGTGAGCTGAGCAGTGTCGCCATTACGCCTGATAACCCGTTGTACCCCTTGTACCAGTACGGTGTAGGCATGGAGGTGCACCAGTATCTGCAAGCACTCGATGGTACCCGCGGGCTGCGCGTTGCCCTGACTCTGGCACTCGATGCCGATGCCCCGGACCAGTTACTGGGCTTTGCTCTGGCATTGCCAGCCGACAACGACGACCAGGCCTGTGCCCTGGCATTTCTCGCTGTAGCGCCCACGCACCGCCGCCAGGGGATCGCGCGCGCCTTGCTGGCCGACCTGCAGGCTCAGTACCGCTACATTGAACTGAATGCCTTTGCCCACCAGGTGCCGTGGTTCGAAGTCATGGGCATGCAAGCGGTCTCGGCCAACGGCCCACAGGTACTGATGAGCAGTACCGGTCAAGGCGGTGATGCCCTGATCGGGCGCTTGGACATCGCGCCTATCTACCAGACGACCGAAGTCATGCAAATCCACACCTATCTGCTGAACCAGCACGGCGAAGACGCCATGATTGAGGCCGAACAGCGTCGGGACGAGCATCTGGATGAGCTAGCCCTTCAGGCCCAGGCCTGCGTGCAGCAACGCCTGACGGTACATTGATTCCCCTGCTCCTGCGCCCGTGACAAGGCGCAGGTCGTCCGCACTCAGGCATGCACCCAACGTCGATGCAGGCCGCGGGCCAGCGCATCCAGGGCAAAGCCCAACACCCCGATCAGCAGCACCATGGCCATCAGCTCGGAATAGGCCAGGCGGTCGCGTGTATCGAGAATGAAGTATCCCAAGCCTGCGCTCACCCCGAGCATCTCGCAGGGCACCAGCACGATCCACAAAATGCCGATGGCCAGCCGTACCCCTGTGAGCACGTGCCCGATCACGCCGGGGACAATCACCTTGCACAGGGTTTCCCAACGGGTGGCGCTCAGGCTTCGGCTGAGCTGCAGCCAGCGCGGGTCCAGTTGCCGCACCCCGGCAGCGGTATTGAGCAGGATCGGCCACAGCGCAGCGAACGCCAGCAGGAAGTAGATGGGCTGATCGCCCACCCCCATCAGCATCACCACGACCGGCATCCACGACAGCGGCGAGATCATGCGCAGGAACTGGAACGCAGGGGTAGTCGCCGCCTCCAGGTGCCGGTAGCTGCCCACCAGCAGCCCAAGGGGCACACCGATCAGCAGCGCCAGCAGCAAACCGATCAGGATGCGTTTGAGGCTGACCCAGATATGTCCGTACACCTCGCCTTGCCCAAGCAGCTCGATCAGGCTGGTAAAGGTGGCCGAGGGCGAGAAGCGTGCCGACAGGCCATCGGGCTGGCCGAAGGCTGCCACCCCTGCCCACCAGACCAGCAGCAACCCCAGCAACCCGGCCAGCCCCAGGCTGGCATGCACCACATGCTTGCGCATCAGACCGCGAACTCCTCGCTGCGCTCGAAGGTGTCGGCAATACCGAAGACCGAAGGCCCCCCGACGCTGGCGATGGCATTGCGCACAAAACGGTCGTCTACCAGGTCACCGGCCACGTGTGCCGGGTCCAGGTCGGCGAGAAACGCGTTGTTGCCTTCGATCAAGGTGCGCTTGAGCCGTGTGACGAGCTCCTGGGTGTAGCTGGGGTACGGATAAGGCTGGAAGTCGATGCGTTTCTCATCCCACTGCTGGTGTTGTATGGCACCGGTGGCGATGTAGTCGGCACGGTCGCTGGCAGCAGGTGCCAGCACCTTGGTCAACACCGCGGGGTCGTGTGGGGTGTACTTGTTAGGGCCTGCCTTGGACAGCAAAGCAGCCGCCTCGGCCCGGTGCTCGCGGGTCCATTGCTGGGCCTTGACGATGGCGTTGACCACCTTCTGCGACCAGTCCGGCCGGTTGTTCAGGTCGTGTTCATGCATGAACACCACGCAGCAGGCGTGGTTGCGCCAGACGTCCCCGGTGAAGCGCTGCACGCGCCCGACCTTGAGGTTTTCGGCCAAGGCGTTGAACGGTTCGGCGACGATGTAGCCGGCGATGCGCTTGCTGGCCAGGGCCGGGGGCATGTCCGAGGGAGGCAGCACCAGCAGGTTCACTTCGTTGGCGGCAAGCGCTGCTGTGGCGGGTTTGGACACGGCGGTCAGGCCACTGTCCGCGAGCATCTGTTGCAGCACAACGTTATGAATCGAATACCAGAACGGAATGGCCACGGTCTTGCCACCGAGCTGTTTCATGTCGGTAATATCTGGCGCCACCGTCAGCCCCGAGCCGCCCACATGGTTCCAGGCCACCACTTTGGCCGGCACCTTGCTTGCGTAACGCGCCCATACCGTCATCGGGGACAACAGATGGATGACGTTGACCTGCCCGGAAATGAACGCTTCGATCACCTGTGCCCAACTGCGCAGCAAGACCGGCCGTTCGGCTTTGATGCCTTCGGCCTCGAACAGGCCATTGTTGTGCGCCACCAGCAGCGGGGTGGCATCGGTGATGGGGAGATAACCGATGCGCACAGGCGCATCGGGTTCGGCGGCGGCGCGTGCCTGTAAGCTGGACAGCAGCGGCAATGCGCCCGCTGCGGTCAGCAGTGCGCTCATCTTGAGAAAATCGCGACGCGAAGAAGCGGCGCAGCAGTCATCCATGCACATGGACAGCCTCCGAGGACAAGGGGGTGGGTTGGGGTTCGACTGTGCGGCTTGCCCGCCGAAGGGTTTTGAGAATCTCGATGCGCAAGGCGCCCAATGCCTCGACCTGCTGCGTCCGGGGTTGCGGCAGGTCGACGAGCCATTGCCCGAGCGTGTGCGCTGGGTGGTCGCCCAGTAGCAATACGCGGTCGGACAACAGCAGGGCTTCGTCGATGTCATGTGTAATCAGGACCGCCGCGGTGTTGTGCGTGGCGATCAATTGCAGCAGCAGTTGCTGCATGTCGGCGCGGGTCACCTCGTCCAGCGCGCCGAACGGCTCGTCGAGCAGCAGCACTTCTGGCTGGCGCGCCAGGCAACGGGCCAATGCCGTGCGCTGGGCCATGCCGCCGGAGAGCTGGGCCGGATACTGGTTGCGTGCATGGTCCAGGCCTACGGCAGCAATGGCATGGTCGACGCGTGCCCGACGCTCGTCTGCGGCAAGCGTTGGCTGGCGGGCGAAGTCCAGGCCGAAGGCGACATTCTTCTCCAGGCTCAGCCAAGGCAGCAGGCTTGGGTCCTGAAAGGCCACCGCCAGGCGCGGATGCGGGCCCTGCAGCGGCTGGCCGTGCAACATTACGTGCCCGCCTTGGGGTTGCTGAAGGCCCGCAAGCACGCGCAGCAGGCTGGACTTGCCGACACCGCTGGGGCCCAGGATGCTCACCACCTCGCCTGGGGCCAGTTGCAGGTCGAACCGGGCCAGTACCTGCTGCCAGCCCTCGGCACGGGGGTAGCCCAGGCTGATGGCCTTGGCTTGTAGCACAACGTGGGTCATGCCGATGCTGCCTGGCGATGAAGTTCAGCGCGCAGTTGCACCAGGCTGGGCGTGACGATGGGCACGAAGGCTGACTCACGCCAGCGCCGCGCGAAGCCTTCGCCATATTCGCACAGGTAAGCTTTGCCGCCGCTGGCCTGTAGCTCAAGCTGCACGGCATCGGCGGCGCACTCGGCCAGGGTGATGCGCAATTTGAACAGCGCTGCCGGCTGCTCCCTGAAGCGCTCATCGAGCAGCCCTTGCTTGAGCTCACTCACGGTGTTCTCCAGGCGAGCACTGAGTACCTGCCTGGCTTCATCCAGGAACGAAGCGCGCCCGTGCAGGTGACCCTGGACTTCTTCCAGCGCCCTGCGCGCCAGGCCGATGGCCATGCCGCACTGCAGCCCCAGGAAAGCCGGCCGGACACGGGGCAGGAATTGGCGGGCGTTGTCGTGCAGCAACCAGTCACGCGACAATTGCACCTGGTGGAAGGCCAGCGCAGCGGTGTTACTCGACTGCAAGCCCATCAGTTGCAGGTCGTCAGAGCGCTCAAGACCTTGTGCATCGGACGGAATGGCCAGCACGAAGGGGGCGCCACCGGCGTCATCCTCGATGGCAGCGGCTACAACGAAGCCGCTCTTGCGCAGGTTGGTCACCCAGTGCAACCGCCCTTCCAAATCCCAGCCATCCTCCTGGGGCCGACCGCGCACCTGTAGCGTCTCGATACCCGAAAGAAACTTCATGGCGTTGGACAAGCCCGTGGCGCCGGCCAGCTCACCGCTCAACAGCGCAGGCAGCAGCCGTTCGCGCAGCCCGGTATTGGGGCTCTGCAGCAGGTATTCGATGAAGGCCCGCTGCCCCCAGCACACGAAGGCCGTGGCCAGTGAACGGCTGGCAATGGTTGCGATGGCCTCCACCGCGTCGGTGATCTGGCCACCTGAACCGCCCAGGGCAGGGTCGATGCCAACGCGCAGCAATTGCGACTGCGCTATCTGGAACAGCACCTGTTGCGGCTCGCACTGGCCACGGTCGATGGCTTCGGCATTGGCATCCAGCCACTGTCGAAATGCGCACTCTTGCATGTTTTCTTGCTCCTTTTGAAACGCCGCGGGCGCCTGGCGACCCGTTCACGGCCAATGGCCGTTCCAGTACCGACCGCAGTGCGGCGGGTTGCCTGCGTCCTACGCAGACGGCTGTTGCCAGCGATACTTACCCAGCTCATCGTTGAGCGGCGTCTGGGCGAACACATTAGCAAAGTTGCACAGGGTTGCGAGGCTGACGCCCAGAATCACTTCCAGCGCATTGCCCTCGGTGAAGCCAGCGTCGCGAAAAGCCTGGTAAGTCGCCGGGCTCACATCGCCGCGGGTGGCGATGACTTCGCGGGCAAACGCCGCCAGGGTTTCGTATCGCGCGTCGGGAAGCTCGCCGCGCGCGCGCAGGGCGTCGACCACTTCGTGGGGCAGCTTGGCTTTGTTCAGGGCCACTGCCGTATGGCCCGCCACGCAGAAGTCGCAACCGTGCTGGGTGGCGGCGATCAACTGCACCACTTCGCGCTCGGCCAAGGTCAGCTCCGACTTGCCGTTCAACGCCGAAACGGTGACATAGGTTTCCAGCGCGGCTGGGGCGTTGGCCAGGACACGCAGCAGGTTGGGGATGAAGCCCGAGTTCTTCTGGGCGTTTTCGAGGAACGGCTTGGCCGCCTCTGGTGCGGTCTGCAGGTCGTGTAGGGTAATGCGCGAGGACATGGGGTACTCTCCTTTGCCGTGTATCAGTACAGTCTGTTGGTTATAAGAAGTACGCTCCATATTCATCAGTCGTTTTTACTTGCTCCTGAGTGTTTGCCTTAGATGATTTCGTCCAGCCATCTCGTCGAGCGGTTATTAGAAAGCCTCGAGCTAGACGCCAGCCTGTTTCATGTCGCCCGTTACTGTGGAGGCTGGCACGCCAGCACCCACGGCATGGGCCACGCCAGTTTTCACCTGGTCGTGCAAGGTGGCTGCTGGCTGCACGCAGAGACCCTCGAGCAGCCGGTGCGCCTGGAGCGCGGCGATGCCGTGTTCCTGCTGCGTGATGTGAGCTATCGGCTTGCCAGCGAAGCCGATGCCGCGCAGGCCTGCGCCCAACCGCGCCAGCCCATGCAGCCCCTTGATGCCGAGGCGAGCGATGGGGTGGGCCTGGTCTGTGGGTTCTTCCATTTCAGCAGCGGCCTTTCGGCGCTGATCATCGACGCAATGTCCGATCTGATCATCCTGCGCGCCGAGGACCCCGCAGGTAGCGCTGCACGCGCCTTGTTCGATCTGATTCTGGAAGAATGCCGGCGCGCCAACGGGCCCTCTCAAGTCTTGCTGGAGCGACTGACGCACCTGTTGTTCCTGTATGCCCTGCGCCAACAGGTGCATGGCGCTCAGCCGCTGGGTGGGCTGATCGCCCTTGCCCGCCAGCCAGTGTTTGCGGACTTGCTCGAACAGTTGATCAAGGCGCCTGGGGCCATCTGGACGCTGGAACGCATGGCGGCGTGCACGGGTTTGTCGCGGTCGGCGTTCTTCAAGCGTTTCAGCGAGCTGGCCGGGCAGTCACCCGGCCAAGTGCTGTTGGCACTGCGCATGCGTCATGCCAGCCAGTTGCTTCGCGCCGGCCATACGGTCGAACAGGTAGGTGCTCAGGCGGGGTATCAATCGGTAGCGGCGTTCACGCGTGCCTTCGCCAAGGCCGTGGGCGTACAGCCGGGGGCGTATCGGCGTCAGCAAAGTGGACGGTGAGAGGCCGCTTCAAGAACTCAGTGTAGGGGCACCGGCACTCTCATCTCGTTACATTGCATGACTGTCCTACAATAATGGCTTTATGTCATCATCCGCGCGTTCAAGTCCACCGCACTCTCCCTCCCGCCCCTTAGCATCTACAGAGCCTGGCGCCGTCCCGAGTGGCTTGCGCCAACGCGCCTCGCCCCCTGCACGCCATCCCTAGGAGCTTTCGATGCATTTCAGGAACATGAAGATCGGCATTCGCGCAGCCTGCGTGTTTGCTTTGTTGGGCATGCTGATCCTGACCATGGGGCTTGTCGCCCTGTATGAAACACAGCAGATGGATGAGTCCACGGATGAAATCCGCCTGACCTGGATGCCCACCGTCATGTCGCTCAGTGCAATCAACAGCAACCTGGGCCGTACTCGCGCCCTCACCCTGCGCAGTGCATTGGAAGAGAATGCCAGCGAGCGCACCCGCTACCTGAGTACGATCCAGAGTATCGAACGCGAATTGGATGAAGGCTTCGAGGCCTATGTGGCCACCATCGTGTCCAACGAAGACCGCGGGCTGTTCGAAACCGCTCGCAGCGCCTATCAGCACTACCATGAGCTCCAGGAAACGGTCCTGGCCGAGCTTTCGGCCGGGCGCATGGACAGGGCTCGCCAGCAGATCAACGGCCCGCTGACGGCACGTGCCGAAACGATGATGCAAGCCATGTCCACGCTCATCGCCTTCAACGCCAAAGGCGCAGAAGCTGCCTCCCAACTGAGCAGCGACGTGGCCGATGAGGCATTGGTGGCCATTATCACGGCACTGGTTGTGATCCTGCTGGCACTGGTGCTGATCGCCTACCTGCTCACACGCAGCATCATCGTGCCGCTAGCCCAAGCCGTTACCGCCGCAGAGCGCGTGGCGGCCGGTGACCTGACCCAGCCCATCCAGGCTGAGGGCCGCGACGAGCCCGCCTTGCTGCTGAAGGCCTTGGCCCGCATGCAAGCCAACCTGCGCCAGACCATTGCCCGCATTGCGGCCTCGTCGGACCAACTGGCGTCGGCGTCCGAAGAGCTGCACACCGTGACCGAAGACACCAGCCGTGGTCTGCACCAGCAAAGCGCCGAAATCGACCAGGCTGCCACGGCCGTCAACCAGATGACCGTCGCCGTGGAAGAAGTCGCCAGCAATGCCGTGAGCACGGCCGATGCTTCTAAAGGCGCAGACCGCACGACCCGCGACGGCCGTGACCAGGTCAACCAGGCATTGCAATCCATCGAGCAGTTGGTAGCCGAAGTTACCGGCACTTCGGCGCAGGTGCAGCAGCTGGCCAACAGCGCCAATGAAATTACCCGTGTGCTGGACGTGATCGGCTCTATCGCAGGGCAGACCAATCTCCTGGCACTCAACGCCGCCATCGAAGCGGCGCGGGCAGGTGAAGCGGGCCGAGGGTTCGCGGTGGTGGCCGACGAAGTGCGCGCCCTCGCCCACCGCACTCAACAATCGACTGCGGAAATCGAACAGATGATCGCGGGCATCCAGAACGGTACCGAACGCGCCGTGACGGCGATGTCCAGCAGTCAGGGTCGGGCGGCCGGTACGTTGGAGGTGGCCCAAGGTGCAGGGCGCGCGCTTGAGGTCATCGCCGAAGCCATCGCCTCGATCAACCAGCGTAACCTGGTGATCGCAAGCGCCTCGGAGGAGCAGGCTCAGGTGGCCCGAGAAGTGGATCGCAACCTGGTCAACATCCGTGATCTGTCAATGCAGACCTCGGCCGGGGCCAACCAGACCAGCGCAGCAGCGCAGGATCTGTCACGCCTGGCGGTAGACCTCAATGCCATGGTTGCGCAATTCAAGGTGTGATCCTGAGAGAGGGGCCGACCAGCGGCCCCTCAACGTGAGGCCACTGGCTCACTTGCTGACGCTGACCACCCGCCCCACGTTCTGCGCTGCCTTGCCACGGGTTGCCAGGCAGTAGTACAGCGGCACCGTTACCAACAAACCGAACAGCCACGACAGATCGGCCCCTTCGACGATGTTCGAGTACGGGCCGACATACAGCGCCGTGTTGGCGAATGGCAATTGCACCAGGATGCCGCAGGCATAGGCAATGATCGCGTGGTGGTTGAAGCGGCCATAGATGCCGCCATCGGCGCTGAAGATCGAGGCGATGTCGTACTGGCCTTTCTTGATCAAGTAGAAGTCGACCAGGTTGATCGATGCCCAGGGTACCAGCACCAGCAGAAGCGCCAGGATCAGCCCGATGAACTGGCCGATGAAGTCGGCCGAAGCATTGAGCGCCACCAGTGCGCAGGCCACGAGGATGACGCTGGCCAGCACCACACGCACCTTGATGCTCGGCGTCCACTGGGCAAAGAATGTCTGGATTGCCGTCACGATCGAAAGCACGGCGCCGTACAGGTTCAGGGCGTTATGACTGATGATGTTGAGCAGGAACAGCACCATCAGGATCGGCCCGAGCCAGCCGGTGGCCTGTTTGACGGCATCCATGGCATCGGTGCCTTCGGGCACGCACAGCACGGCCACTGCCCCGAAGCTGAAGCACAGGATGGTGCCCAAGGTGGCGCCGAAGTAGGTCGCCCAGAATGGACGGGCGATCCCCACCTCACGCGGCAAGTAGCGCGAATAGTCGGAGGTGTACGGCGAGAAGCTGATCTGCCAGATCGTGCCCAGCGACACGGTGGCGATGAACCCGGACAGGTTGAAGGCACCACGGCTGAAGAAGTCGCCCGGCAGTACCTGCATGAACATCATGATGAACCCAGCCAGCAACGCAGAGCCCATCACCCAGGTGCCGATGCGGTTCAGAATGTGGATGAAACGGTAGCCCACGACGCCGATGGCAGTGGCGCTCAAGGCGCCGATCACGATCGCGCCGGGCATGGGGACCGTGGGTGCGATGCCGTGGATGGTCTTGCCTGCCAGCACGATGTTGGAAATGAAGAAGCCCACGTAGATCAGCGCGGTGAAGAAAACGATCAGCAGCGCGCCGTAGCGTCCGAACTGGCCCCGGCTCTGCACCATCTGCGGGATGCCCAGCTGCGGCCCCTGTGCAGAGGCCAGGGCAATCACCACGCCTCCCAGCAAGTGCCCCATGACGATGGCGATCAGCCCCCACAACAGGTTCAGGTGGAACACCTGGATCACCATGGCGCCGGTGACGATGGGCAGTGGCGCAATGTTGGTGCTGAACCAGAGGGTAAACAGGTCGCGCGCCTTCCCATGGCGCTCGGCAGGTGGAACGTAATCGACCGTGTGATTCTCGACAAACTGATGTTGCGACGACGGTTGGGACATGGTTTTTAGCTCGAAAGGTCGTTTTTATCGTTGTAAGGAAACCGCATCTAGGCGGCCTCTCAGCTGAAGACCATATTATGGTATTCCAAATTTTTGACAATACTGATCCGCATTTCTAAATGTCAGCTGATCCGATTCAGCCATTAACGAAAAGTGATCATGAGCGCTTGTAACCCTTTAAATACGCGGGTTTGGACCACTCATCGCGGTTTTAGCCAAGTCTAAAAATGTGCTTGCAAAAAAGGTATTACGGTATACCATCAGACACATCAACGATAAAAACCGCGGCCCACCGCAGCTTTAAGAGGTACATCAGATGATCGACGCAACCGTCTACAAGAACGTCCTGGGTTCCTTCCCCTCCGGCGTTACCGTCATCACCACCCTGGACGACGACGGCTCGGTCGTTGGCTTGACCGCCAGCGCCTTCTCATCCCTGTCGATGGACCCTCCCCTGGTGCTGTTCTGCCCCAACTACACGTCCGACTCCTACCCGGTGCTGATCAAGCACAAGCGCTTCGCCATTCATCTGTTATCCGGCAATCAGCAGGCCGAGGCCTACGCCTTCGCCAAGAAGGGCAAGGACAAGGCCGCCGGCATCGAGTGGTCGTTGAGCGCGCTGGGCAACCCCATTCTCGCCGGTGCTACCGCCGTGATCGAATGTGAGCTGTGGCGCGAATACGAAGGGGGCGATCACGCAATCATGGTGGGCAAAGTGCACAACCTGATCGTGCCGGAGCAAGCGCCGCTGCCGATGGTGTACTGCCGCGGGAAGATGGCCAGCCTGCCTGCACTCGCCTGATCTCTGCCCCCCGTGAACGCACTTGGCGCAAAGCATTGCGCTGTCCGCTGCGATACCCGGCTGTACGCCGGGTGACACTACCCAGTCCGAGGAATGCCCCATGAAATTTTCGTTGTTCGTGCACATGGAACGTTGGGATGAACAGGTCAGCCACCGCCAGTTGTTCGAAGACCTCACCGAACTGACCTTGATGGCCGAAGACGGCGGTTTCAGCACCGTGTGGATCGGCGAACATCACGCCATGGAATACACCATTTCGCCAAGCCCCATGCCATTGCTGGCTTATCTGGCGGCGCGTACCGAGAAGATCCGCCTGGGCGCTGGCACCATCATCGCCCCGTTCTGGAACCCGATCCGCGTCGCCGGCGAATGCGCTTTGCTCGATGTGATCAGCAACGGGCGCATGGAGGTGGGTCTGGCCCGTGGCGCCTATCAATTCGAATTCGATCGCATGGCCAATGGCATGCCAGCCACCGATGGCGGCAAGGCGCTGCGCGAAATGGTGCCTGTGGTACGCAAGCTGTGGGAGGGTGACTACGCCCATGAAGGCGAGGTGTACAAGTTCCCGACCTCCACCAGTGTTCCCAAGCCGTTCAATGCCACTCCACCCATGTGGATCGCGGCCCGTGACC
The DNA here is from genome assembly GCF_043104335.1 of Pseudomonas sp. WSY_20. NCBI lineage: Bacteria > Pseudomonadati > Pseudomonadota > Gammaproteobacteria > Pseudomonadales > Pseudomonadaceae > Pseudomonas > Pseudomonas sp. WSY_20. The sequence goes on along the minus strand of NZ_JBICKP010000077.1, from coordinate 33,298 downwards.
CTGACTCGCATAACTTCGCCGTGGCCAATGGCTGCAACGTGATGGTGACGCCGCTGATGAAGGGCGACGAGGAAGTGCTGGACCTTCGCAACAAGTTCCAGGCCGCCTTGGACAACAACCCCGACGTGCCGCGCCCACAATTGATGGTATTGCGCCACACCCACGTACACAGCCCGCAAGAGCCGGACGGCTGGAAGGTGGGCGCCAGCGCCATCTCGCGCTTCTACCGCACGTTCGACGCCTGGTTCGGCAACAAGACCACGCCGGTCAATGGTTTCCTGGAGCCCAGCCCTGAAGCGAAGTTCGCCGAAGTGCCTGCATTCGAGCTGGAGAACATCCGCAAGAACACCATGATTGGCACTGCGGAAGAAATCATCGCGCGCATCAAGTACTACCAGGAACTGGGCGTCGATGAATTCAGCTTCTGGTGTGACAACAGCCTGCCCCACGCCGAGAAGAAAAAATCGCTGGAGCTGTTCATCAAGGAAGTGATCCCGGCATTCACCTGAATTCCCTTTACCTGATTCTTTGCGGGGCATGCCCGCTCGCGCGGGTCGTCTGGCCATGCGCGAGCGGGTTTTTTTCAGCCCAAATACAGGTACCGCCCCCGCGCGCTCGATACAGATGCGGTGCGGACCTGCACATCAGCTCACCTTTCGTCTCGGTGGGATGAGAAAACGCCACGCAATGCTTGCAGAACAAATATTATGGTATACCATCAGACAACAAAATCTGATCACACCGTACAGGAGCCCCCCATGAGTTTTGAAATTCGCAAGATCGTCACCTACTCCGAAGAGACCCGTATCGAAGGTGGCAAAGCCACTGACACGCCGGTCACCATGGTGGGCCTGGCGGTGGTCATCAAGAACCCTTGGGCTGGCCGTGGCTTCGTCGACGACCTCAAGCCCGAAATCCGCGCGCATTGCTCGGAACTTGGCGCGCTGATGGTCGAGCGACTGACGGCCGCCATCGGTGGTGCCGACAAGATCGAGGCCTACGGCAAGGCGGCAGTGGTGGGCGCTGACGGTGAAATCGAACACGCATCGGCCGTCATCCATACCCTGCGCTTCGGCAACCACTACCGCGAAGCCGTGCAGGCCAAAAGCTACCTGAGCTTTACCAACAAGCGCGGTGGCCCTGGCACGTCCATCCAGATTCCGATGATGCAAAAAGACGACGAAGGCCTGCGTTCGCACTACATCACCCTGGAAATGCAGATCGAGGACGCACCTCGCGCCGATGAAATCGTGGTGGTCCTTGGCGCTGCCGATGGCGGCCGCCTGCACCCACGCATTGGCAACCGCTACATCGACCTGGAAGAACTGGCGGCCGAGAAGGCCAACGCTCAATAACAACAATCAAGCCGGGCCTGGGTGTGGCGATCAATTCGCCACGCCCGACCTCAAAGGAGCGCCCTCCATGATTCAGCCCGTCGCTGAACGCACCCCCGCCGGCACCAGTTACCTGTCCGTCGGTCAGGGTCAACCCGTGGTACTTATTCACGGCGTGGGCCTGAACAAGGAAATGTGGGGCGGTCAGATCGTTGGCCTGGCCAACGACTACCGCGTCATCGCCTATGACATGCTCGGCCACGGCCAGAGTGCCTTGCCCCCGGCCGACGTCGGCCTCGAAGGCTATGCCGCCCAGTTGGCCGAGGTACTCGATCACCTGCAACTGAGCCAAGCCATCGTCATCGGTTTCTCCATGGGCGGCCTGGTCGCACGTGCCTTCGCCCTGCACTACCCCCAGCGCATCGCTGCCCTGGTGGTGCTCAACAGCGTCTTCAACCGCAGCCCCGAACAGAGCGCCGGGGTTATTGCCCGTGCCGCTCAGGCAGCAGAGCTGGGCCCGGACGCCAATGTCGAGGCGGCACTGGACCGCTGGTTCAGCCGCGAGTACAAGGCGGCGAACCCCGCCCAGGTGGCTGCCATCCGTCACGTGCTGGCCAGCAACGACCCACAGGGTTATCACACCACCTATTCGTTGTTTGCCACCCAGGACATGTACCGCGCAGGTGACCTGGGCAGCATCCAGGTGCCGACGCTGATCGCCACGGGAGAGCTCGATACCGGCTCGACGCCGGCCATGGCCCGCCAGCTCGCCGCCCGTATCCCGGGTGCGCACAGTGTGGTGCTGGCCGAGCAGCGGCATATGATGCCGGTGGAGGCACCGCGCGAAGTGAACAAGATGCTGCTGGACTTTCTCGCCAAAGCCCGCAGCCTGACCGAATCAGCCAAGGGGATAGTGGCATGAGCCTCGTTCGTTTTCAGATGTGCATCGACGGCCAATGGTGCGATGCGCAGAGCGCCAAGACCTTCGACAGCTTGAACCCGGCCACCGCACAGCCCTGGGCGCAGCTGCCGGACGCAGGCGAAGCCGACGTGGAACTGGCGGTTCAAGCCGCGCAGCGGGCATTCGAAAGCCAGGCTTGGCGGGGCATAACCGCTACAGCCCGTGGCAAGCTGTTGCGCCGTCTCGGGGACCTGATCGCCGAGAACAAGGAACACCTGGCCCAGCTGGAAAGCCGTGACAACGGCAAGCTGATCCGCGAAACCCGCGGTCAGGTGGGTTACCTGCCAGAGTTCTTCCATTACACCGCAGGCCTGGCCGATAAGCTTGAAGGCGGCACGCTGCCCTTGGACAAGCCGGATCTGTTCGCCTACACCGTGCACGAGCCTATCGGTGTGGTCGCCGGGATCATCCCGTGGAACAGCCCGCTGTACCTGACGGCGATCAAACTGGCGCCGGCCCTGGCCGCTGGCAATACCATCGTGCTCAAGCCCTCCGAGCATGCCTCGGCGACCATTCTGGAGCTGACCCGCCTGGCGTTGGAAGCAGGGTTTCCGGCTGGCGTTGTCAACGTGGTCACAGGCTACGGCCCGAGCACCGGCGCGGCGCTTACCCGTCACCCGCTGGTGCGCAAGATCGCCTTCACAGGCGGTGCGGCCACCGCTCGCCATGTGGTGCGCAGCAGCGCCGAGAACTTCGCCAAGCTGTCGCTGGAACTCGGCGGCAAGTCGCCGAACATCATTTTTGCAGACGCCGACCTCGACAGCGCCATCAACGGTGCCGTGGCGGGGATCTATGCAGCGTCCGGACAAAGCTGCGTGGCCGGGTCGCGCCTGCTGGTGCAGGATGAAATCTTCGACGAGTTCGTCAAGCGCCTGATCGAGCGTGCCCAGCGCATTCGCATTGGCAACCCCCAGGACGATGCCAGCGAGATGGGCCCGATGGCCACTGCACAGCAGTTGGCCGTGGTCGAACAACTGGTCGCCGCGGCCAAGGCCGAAGGCGCCAAGCTGCACCTGGGCGGTAAACGGGCCCAGGTCGACGGCGAGGGCTGGTTCTACGAGCCAACGCTGTTCGAATGCGACAGCAACTCGATGAGCATCATGCAGGAAGAGGTGTTTGGACCGGTGGCGGCCGTCATTCGCTTCAAGACCGAGCAAGAGGCGCTGGCCATTGCCAACGATTCACAGTTCGGCCTGGCCGCCGGTATCTGGACCCGCGATTTGGGTCGAGCCCACCGCCTGGCGCGCGACGTGCGTTCGGGGATCATCTGGGTCAACACCTACCGCGCCGTATCTGCCATGGCGCCCATCGGCGGCTTCAAGAACAGCGGCTACGGACGCGAAAGCGGCATCGATTCCGTGCTGGCCTACACCGAGCTGAAAACCGTGTGGATCAACCTGTCCACCGCCCCCATGCCCGACCCCTTCGTGATGCGCTAAGAGGTAACACCGATGATCGAACCTGGCATCTACAAAGACGTGATGGGCTCCTTCCCGTCCGGGGTGACGGTCGTCACCACCCTGGACGCCGAGGGTGGCATCGTCGGCATCACTGCCAGTGCCTTCAGCGCGCTGTCGATCGACCCGGCGCTGGTGCTGTTCTGCCCCAACTACGCCTCCGACACCTACCCGATCCTGCGCGACAGCAAGCAGTTCGCCATTCACCTGCTGTCGGCAGGCCAGACGGCCGAAGCCTACGCCTTCGCGGGCAAAGGCAAGGACAAGGCCAAAGGCGTACAGTGGCACCTGAGCGCCTTGGGCAACCCGCTGCTGGACAACGCCACGGCGATCATCGAATGCGAGCTGTGGCGAGAGTACGACGGCGGCGACCATGCAATCATTGTGGGCGCCGTAAAAAACCTGGTGCTGCCCGCCGACCCGATGACGCCCATGGTGTACCACAAGGGTAAGCTGGGCGCCCTACCCCCACTGGGCTGAGGCGCGACTTTTTCAGGGCGCGCGCTGGCTTCTCACTCTGCTTAGCGCCGCTGTTTTATTCCGGAGTAGCGTACATGAGCAATGAAAAGTACGAAAAAGGTCTGCAGATTCGCACTCAGGTCCTGGGCGAAGACTATGTAAACCGGTCGATCCAGAATGCCGACGCATTCACCCAGCCTCTGCAGGAGCTGGTGACCGAGTACTGCTGGGGCCATGTCTGGGGCCGCGAAGGCTTGTCGCTCAAAGAGCGCAGCATGATAAACTTGGCCATGATTTCGGCACTCAACCGGCCGCACGAGCTCAAGCTGCACATCCGCGGCGCCTTGCGCAACGGCCTGAGCCGCGAGCAAGTACGCGAGATTCTGCTCCAGGTCGGCATTTATTGCGGCGTCCCGGCGGCGGTGGACAGTTTCCGCCTGGCCCGGGAAGCGTTCGCCGAGGCCGACGCGGAGTCCACCCGTTAACACCGGGCTGTTCGTACCCACGCAAGGAGCACCCAGGGTCGTGGTGCCCCGTTACGGTCGTGGCCGGGCAGCCTCATTCAGAGCGCACTCGATGAAACGCCAGCCACTGGACGACAGCTTCAAGGTCAATCGCAACCCCGTCACCCTGCGCGAAATCGTGCTCGACAAACTGCGGGGCGCGATCATGAACTTCCACCTGCTCCCAGGCGACCGCCTGGTGGAGCGCGATCTGTGCGACCGCCTTGGCGTCAGCCGCACGTCCGTGCGTGAAGCCCTGCGCCACCTGGAGTCCGAAGGCCTGGTGGAGTTCGCCGACGCCAAAGGCCCGCGTGTTGCGATCATCACCCTTGAAGATGCACGCGACATCTATGAGTTGCGCTGCGTACTCGAAGGCCTGATCGTGCAGCTGTTCACGCTCAATGCCAAGGCCAAGGACATCCGCGCGCTGGAACGCGCCCTGGACGTTAACCGTGAGGCGTTGGAAGAAGGTGAGCTGCAGCAGGTGCTCGAGTCGGTGCAAGGGTTCTATGACGTGCTGCTCGAGGGTTCGGGCAACCAGGTCGCGGCGCAGCAGCTTCGTCAGTTGCAGGCGCGCATCAGCTACCTGCGTGCCACATCGGTATCCCAGGCCAACCGCCGTGGTGCCAGCAACCTGGAAATGGAAAAAATGGTCGAGGCCATCAAAAGCGGCGACCCCCTGGTAGCTCACCAGGCCTCGGTCGATCACGTGCGTGCAGCCGCCAAGGTTGCACTGGACTATCTGCGCCAGAAACAAGACGACAACGCCAAGGTTCGCGAGATCGTCGCTCCCCTGGCCCTCAAGGAACCTCGCATAGGTCGCTGATCATGCCCAGTGCTCCCCGCTACTGCCCTCATTGCACCACGACGCTGGCCCAGGGCACACCTGCGGGGGACACCCATGAACGGCTGCACTGCGCCAGCTGCGGCTACATTCATTACATCAATCCGAAGATCATTGCCGGTTGCATCATTGAGCGCGACGGCAAATACCTGTTGTGCCAACGCGCCATCCCCCCTCGCCCCGGCACCTGGACGCTGCCGGCAGGCTTCATGGAAGCCGGCGAGACCACCGAACAGGCGGCGCTGCGCGAAGTGTGGGAGGAAAGCGGCGTACGGGCGGAGATCGTCTGCCCCTACTCCATTTTCAGCGTGCCCAAGATCAGCGAGGTCTACATCATCTTCCGCGCCTTCGTCACCGAGGAAACGGGCCGGTATGGCCCGGAAACCCTGGTCTATCGGTTTTTCGAACCAGAGCAGATCCCGTGGGACGACATCTACTACCCCGCCATCCGGCAGATTCTCGAGCGTTACATTCTCGAGCGTCAGGCCGGTGTCTACGGGATTTACACCGGCAACGATGACGTGGGCAAGGTGCACTTCATTCGCTGACTGGCCAAGCGCCATAAAACGCTCGCCAATCGTGCCTTCAGGGTGCACCCTAGAGCACCCTGTTTCAATGACCGGCAGAGCAGATGGCGAAGTGGCTAGCAGGCGGCGGCGTGATGGCCGACCGCATTCTTGGGCATGACTGGACGTGCACCTTGTTGGGTCCGCTGGAAAACTGGCCCGATACCCTCAAGACCACCTTGGCGCTGTGCCTGGGCTCGCATTTTCCACAGGCTGTGCTGTGGGGGCCCGATCTGCTGACCTTCCACAATGATGCCTTTCTCCCGATTCTGGGGCGCAAGCCGGTGGCGCTGGGGGTACCGTTTGCAGAGGTCTGGCAGGAGGCATGGGACGATATCCGCTGCATGGCCGACAGGGCCCTCCAGGGCGAAGCGGTCTACATCCAGGACTTCCCCTTGGTCATCGACCGTAACAACGGGCCGGAGCGTGCCTATTTCACGTTCTGCTACAGCCCAATTCGTGACCTGCATGGCAATGTGCTTGGAATGCTCGATACCGTCACCGAAACCACGGCCACCGTGCTGGGTAACCAACGCCTGGCGTTTCTGGACACACTCGGCCGGGCAGTGGCACAAGCAGTAGACCCTGAGGAGATCCTGGCAACGACCACGCGCCTGCTCGCGGAGCACCTAGGGCTATCAAGCTGTATCTATGCGGTCATGCAAGCAGACGATGACACCTTCACGGTCTGTGGCGAAGCGGTGACCGACGCGAGCCCCTCGTTGATCGGAGAGCATCGCCTGGGAGCTTTCGGCAAGCAGGTGAACGAACGACTGCGCAGCGGTCTGACATTGGCGCTCGATGATTGCAGGCAGGCACTTCCCGAGTCCGAGGCGGCTGTATTTGCAGCCCTTGGGATCAATGCCACGTGCTGCGTGCCGCTGATAAAAGGCGCAAGGCTCACCGCCTTGATGGCGGTCAACAGCGCGTCAGCGCACGCGTGGACCGAATACGAGCGGGTCTTGCTCGGTGACGTGACCGAACGCAGTTGGGCGCATATCCAGCATGCCCAATCCACGGGCGAGACGCAGGCCGCCTTGCTCGCGCTCGAGGCGCTCAACTCCAGCCTGGAGCAACGTGTGCAGACCCGCACCACGCAACTGCTGCACACCGAAGCGGAACTGCGTCAGGCCCAGAAGCTTGAGGCCATCGGCCAGCTTACAGGGGGTGTGGCGCACGATTTCAACAACATATTGACCATCATCCATGCCTCGCTGCATTTCTTGCAGCGTCCGGGCCTGGACGACGATCGGCGCATGCGCTATCTACGCACCATGGTCGAGACGGTCGAGCGCGGCTCCAAGTTGACCGGCCAACTGTTGGCCTTCGCACGGCGCCAGGCCTTGAATCCGCAGGTGTTCGACGCAGCGGCACGGCTGGCAGCCATGGCCGACCTGTTCGATACCGCAGCAGGCGCGAGCATTGATGTCGAGCTGGACTTGCCTGCTTCGCCGTGCCACGTGCGCGCCGACATCAGCCAACTGGAAACGGCGGTTATCAACCTGATGCTCAATGCCCGCGATGCTATGGCCGGTGTGGGCACCGTGCGCGTGCGTCTCCAAGCCCACCAGCACCTGCCGGTCAGCCGCGATGAGGTTCCCGATCCGTGCGCGTATGCCGCGATTTCCGTCACCGACACGGGAGTTGGCATCAGCACGGAGCTGTTCGAGCGGATATTCGACCCTTTTTTCACCACTAAACCTGCCGGGCAAGGCACTGGGCTGGGGTTGTCCCAGGTATTCGGTTTCGCCAAGCAGTCCGGGGGGGATATCAAGGTCAGCAGTGTCGAGGGCAAGGGCACGACCTTCACCCTGTACCTGCCGCAACAGGCACCGACGGCCTTGTCCGAAACGGATAGGACATGCAGCGTGCAAGCGGGCTAAAGCTTGCGTTTCAGCCTCGGTTATGGGTAGTTCCGGCCAGCAGGCACGCCACGCTCTGGGCGAGTTCGGCGCGTCGATAAGGCTTGCGCAGCACTTCGAAACCGCTTAGCTGGCGCGGCGTCAAATTGGCATAGCCCGTGATGATCAGCACCGGCAGCTCGCTGTGATGCTGGCGCATTTGCTGGGCAAAGCGTACACCGGTCATCTCCGGCATGACGTGGTCGGTCACCAACACATCAGGCAGCCACCCCTTTTCCACCAAGCGCAAAGCGGCCACGGCACTTGGCGCTTCGGTCACCTCATAGCCCAGGTCGCGCAATTGCAAAGCCGTTGCGTGACGCACAATCTCTTCGTCGTCCACCAACAACACCCGGCTTGGACGCTCGGCCACAGGTCCGTCGCAAGCCTCGGCATCGCGATGGGTGGGTAATGCATCGCTGGCCGGCAGCCACAATGTCGCCTGGGTGCCTTTCCCTGGCGTGGACTGGATGCCGAACCCTCCGCCGGATTGAACCGCCAAGCCCTGGACCATGGGCAAGCCCAGGCCAGTCCCCTTGCCCACCTCCTTGGTAGAAAAGAAGGGTTCGATGCACCGCCTGAGCTGTTCATCGTCCATGCCGCAGCCATTGTCCCTGACCTGAATCCATACCAGACGTTTGCCCGCAAGGTCCTCGGGGGGTGTCAGGCAGTAGGTGTCATCACCGGCAATGATTTGCAGCTGGCCGGCGCCGCCGATAGCATCCCGGGCATTGACCGCCAGATTCAGCAGGGCCAGTTCCAGTTGGTGAGGATCCACCACGACGCAGGGCAACGACGGGTCGATGTTCACATGCACGGCAATGGTGGGTCCGAGCGAACGCGCCATCAACTCGTGCATGTCCTCGACCAGTGCTGCCAAGGACACCGGTTGCGGTTTGAGTGTCTGACGGCGTGCAAAGCTGAGCAGGCGAGCGACCAGATTGCGCGCCCGTTCTGCTGCCTGCAGGCCCCCGTCGATCAGCCGGGGCGCGCGCTCGGCATGTGGATGCCGGCGCAGCAGCTCGAACGACCCAATGATCGGCGTGAGCATGTTGTTGAGGTCGTGGGCGATACCGCCGGTCAATTGCCCGATCATCTCCATCTTGTGGGCTTCGTGCAGTTGCATCATGACTGATTCGCGCTGGGCCAGCGCCGTGGCAACCCGCTCCTCGAGGCTCTGGTTCAGCAAGTGCAACGCCTGCTCGGCACGGGCATGGAGGATTGCAGCCCACACTTGCTTGGCGGTTTCCTCCACAAGCTGACAGTCCTCCTCGAAGCACCCTCGCGCATCGCTGAAATGAACGCCTAACACTGCTTCGAGTCGCCCACCCCGTAGCACAGGGGCATGCAAGGCGGTGCTTATGCCCGCCAGACAAGGCTCAGGCTGTTCGTACCTGTGCTGAACGGTCCTGCCATCGCTCAATTGCTCATACAAGTCGGCGCCGAACGTCATGTACGAATGGGTGCCCGTCAAGGACGCCACGCCATCGGACCAATCATGGCTGACTTTGAAACCAACACCGTCGCCTTTGTCTTCACCGAAGCAGACCCTGGCTGCGCCCAACTCCTGGGCCAGGCGCTGAACCGCATACGACTCGATACGTGCGGCATCACCCAGCCCAGGCAACGTACGGCTCAATTCCAGGAGAAAAGCCTGGCGCTGGTGGAAACGCACCCGGTCCGTGGTCTCGGTGACCAGGCACAAGACCCCGCCGACGCTTGCATCAGCCTCGCGCACGGCGGAATACGACACGTCGAAATACACTGTCTCACCGTGCCCTCGGCGCTCAATGTAGAAGGGACGGTCCTTGGCCGAAAACGTCTGTCCTGTTTCACGCACACCGCGCAGCAACGGTTCGAGGTCGTCCCACAGTTCGGCCCAGTGCTCGCGCGCCGGGCGCCCGAGGGCTTGCGGGTGCTTATGGCCAATAGTGGGCGCATAGGCATCGTTGTACAGCGCGACATAATCCGGGCCCCAGAACAACACGACCTGGGTCTGCGCTGGCAGCAATGTGGCCATGGCGGCCTGAAGGTGCGGGGACCAGCCATGCGGCGTCCCAAGTGGCGAATTCTCCCAGTTCATCGTTTGGAGCAGACGGCCAATCTCACCGCCATTGAGCAGGAAGCTCAGCGGTGTGGAGGCGTCGTCGATTAGAGGGGTTTGAAGCGATCTCATGTCAGGGGAATCCGCGGCACAGGCCAGCCATCTCTGGATAAGAGGCATTGATTCGCGGTTCGTTCCACTGAGATTGATCAGTCGTTCAATGTCAGCGCTGACCGCCCCGCGCAGTCAATCTGCCAGAGGGATGCTTAACTGCCCTCCGGCAGCAGGCTACGGTCGAACATGAATGGCCCCTGCCCTTGCGCCGTGTATTGGTACAGTTGCTGCGGACGCCCCATGGGTGGCTGATTCTTTTCGCCTGTGTCCCTGACCCAGCCGAGCACGCGCAAACGCTCCAGGCGCTTGCGCAGCGACGTTGCATTTACAGGCTGGCCCAGGCACGCCTGCATGGCCCCCAGCGCGTCGAGCACGGTGAACCGGGTGTCGAGCAGGTACAACGGCAAACTGCTGTAGACGGACTTGGCCGCGAGCCGCTCACAGGCTCGGCGCGCCAACAAGTTGTGATCGAATGGCAGCAGCACCCTGCTATCAGCCACGTCGGCGAGGTCGAAAAAGGCTAGTTGCTCATCCTCGACTTCCTGGCGGGCGGGCAACAGCGCCAAATAGCAGGTGCTCAATGACCAACCCCGCGGATCCCGAAAGGCATTGCCTTCAGTGCCGACTTGCTCCAGATAGTGTGGCTGGACGCGCGCTTTTTCGCTCAAGGCGCGATGGGCTGCGCTCTGGAGGCTGGTATCAGGCGTGCGCCCATTGATGATCACCCCAGGCAGTGCCCATTGGCCCTGATGCGGTTCTCGCTCACGGCGATGCAAAAGCACCTGCAGGTGCTCGCTGCCGGGCGGCAGGCGCAGCGCGACTATGTCGACGCTTGCCAGGACTTCAGCTGTACTCACTCGTAACTCCTTGACCGAAGCCTTTTATAGTTCACCAGAGCGAATAAGTAAATCGGCCGTAACGTCCAGATAATGGATGCTTGACACATATACAACACCAGGTGGATTATGTAGCCATTCCAGCGAGGAGAACCTCCATGAAAATCGCCAGCTTCGATGTCGACGCACAAATAGGCTTCACGTGCCATGCGCCCCAGGAACTCCCAGTCCCCGAGGGTCATGAAATCGCACCAGACCTCAACGCCATGGCACAACGGGCCGACCTGCGATTGGGCAGCAAGGATGCGCATCCCGCCAATGCCGCGTGGGTAGTGGCCCAAGCCACGCAGATGCTGCAGCCGCTGACCCTGGCCAACGCGGACCTCACCTGGGTCAGCCATTGCGTCCCTGGCACTCCCGGTTTCGAGCTGCTGCCAGGCCTGCCTGCCCCCATCGAGTACGACTATTTCGTGTGGAAAGGCGTGGAGCCCGACCTGCATCCCTATGGTGCCTGCTACCACGACTTGGCCGAGCGCCGCTCCACCGGCGTCATCGAATACCTCAAGGTGCATCAGGTGGGTGCTGTGATCGTTGGCGGGCTCGCACTGGACTACTGCGTGCGCACCACTGCCCGACAATTGCGCCAGGCCGGGTTCGAGGTGCTGCTGTACCTACCGGCCTGCCGCGCCCTGAGCCAGGCCGGTGCGATAGAGGCCTGCGGCGCCCTGGCTGCCGACGGTGTGAAGCTGTGCGGCGACGAGTCGGCCCTCGACCATCAACTGGCCCTGATCAAGGAGCAAGCAGCATGAGTGACAGCGTATTTGGCCCCCGTATCGTTCAGAACCTGCTGGACACCGACTTCTACAAGATCACCATGATGCAGGCGGTGCTGCACAACTACCCCAATGCCGAGGTGGAGTGGGAATTTCGCTGCCGCAACGGTGAGAACCTGGCCCCGTATCTCGCAGAAATCCGCCACCAGGTCGAGCAACTCGCCGAAGTCACCGTCACCCAGGATCAGCTTGCTTACCTTGAGAAGATTCCCTTCATCAAGCCTGACTTCATTCGCTTTCTTAGCCTGTTCCGCTTCAACTTGCGCTACGTGCATGTTGGCCTGGACGACGCCGGCCAGCTTGCGATACGCGTACGCGGCCCCTGGTTGCACGTCATCCTGTACGAAATCCCGTTGCTGGCGATCATCAGCGAAGTCCGCAACCGTTACCGCTACCGGGAGGTGGTGATCGAGCAGGTACGCGAACAGTTGTACCGCAACCTCGACTGGCTCAAGGCCCAGGCCAGCAGTGATGAATTGGCGGGCTTTCAGCTGGCGGATTTCGGCACTCGTCGACGCTTCTCCTATCGGGTGCAGGAAGAGGTGGTGCACATCCTCAAGCGCGATTTCCCAGGCCGCTTCGTCGGCACCAGCAACGTGCACCTGGCCCGGGAATACGAGCTACGGCCAATTGGTACCATGGCCCACGAATGGTTCATGGCCCACCAGCAGCTGGGTCCTCGCCTGGTGGACAGCCAGGCTGCAGCCTTGGAGTGCTGGGTGCGCGAGTATCGCGGCCTGCTCGGTATCGCGCTGACCGACTGCATCACCATGGATGCCTTCCTTGGGGACTTCGACCTCTATTTCGCCAAGCTCTTCGACGGCCTGCGTCACGACTCGGGCGACCCGCTGGCGTGGGCGGAGAAAGCCATCGCGCACTACCACCGGCTGGGTATCGACCCGAAGACCAAGACCCTGATCTTCTCAGACGGCCTGGACATGCCCAAGGCGCTTGGGCTTTACCGCGCGCTGCACGAGCGCATCAACGTGAGTTTTGGCATCGGGACGCGCCTGACCTGCGACATCCCGGGGGTCGAGCCGATGAACATGGTGATCAAGATGACGGCCTGCAACGGTGCACCGGTGGCCAAGATTTCGGACAGCCCAGGCAAGACGCAGTGCCGGGATGAAAATTTCGTGGCCTATTTGAAGCACGTATTCAACGTAGGCGCGTGACTTTCTGCAGGTGGCATTGCTAGGCCCGTGTACGTATCATGCTGCCCGGTTCAACAATCACCTGCCCTTTCAGCACACCAGGAGAAAGATCGCGATATGGACATCAAATTGGCAAAGCTGGTCACGGCAATGGGCTTGGCAGCCTTGCTCGCAGGCTGCAGTGAAGAAACGGTGCCCGAGCCGACCGCTGAGAACTGCACCCCGCAGATGCAGAAGAAAATTCTGGCGGATTTGTCCAAAGAGGCCAATCGCAATACCTTTACCGCCAACTGCAACAGCTTCCTCCAAGCCCGCAAGCATACCGACTGGACCTTCAAGAAGAGCCCGAAAGACGACTTCTGATGAGGTAGCGGCGGCCCTGACAGCACACGTGCCGCGTGGCAGTCGGGCTGCCTTGCGGCGATGTCTGCAGGGACGGGCGCATGTGTCATGAAGTGCCGGTGGTGGGTGAGCGTGAAACGTGGGTCGAAGCCCCGGAAAAGGCCACACAAAGCTCGTGAAAGCGGGCAGCCGCTCGAGAGGGTGAACCTGCGTGGGGCAGGACTATCGAAAACCGGCGAAGCAGTGAACGCGGCCCCACCTGGACCTTGCGCAAAACCATCCCTTCGTGACGAATCGACATGGCAGACACGAAACCTACGCCCATACCGGCGCGTACTGCTTCCTTCACCCCCTCCACGCCGGCGATCTCCAGGCCAATCCGCATCTGTAGTTGACTGTCGGCAAACGCTTGCTCGACGACCTGACGCACGCCCGAGCCCTGCTCACGCAGCACTATTGGGAAGTCGGCCACCTCCTTCAAGGCGCGAGGACCGGCGCAAGCCAAGAAGTGTGCAGCCGGGACGATGGCGACGATTTCGTCCTCCAGCCACTCGGTCACGCCAGTGCCCACGGGCAGGTCTCGCCCCGGCGGCCCTTCGATCAACGCCAAGTCCACGTCACCCAAGGCGGCGACGATTTCGGCGGTGTTGCCCTGGATGGTGGTGATCACCACCTCAGGGTAGCGTGCCTTGAATTGGGCGATCAGGTACGGCAGCGCGTAGCTTGCAGGCGTAGTGCTGGCACCGATCCGCAAGGTACCGCGCTGAAGGCCGCGCATCGCTTCGCGAAGTGACCGCGCCTGATCGAACGTATCGCGCAGGCGGGTCGCATGCGCCAGTAGCTGTTCACCTGCTGCTGTCAGGCGCACCCCGCGCCCTGCCCGATGATAAAGAGGCTCGCCAAACGCCTCCTGAAGGAGTTTAAGTTGGCCAGACACCGCTGGCTGAGACAGATGCAGGGCCATTGCGGCATGGCTGATGTTGCCGTGCTCGGCCACGACGGCGAACGTTATAAGCTGTTCTGGAGTCATCCCGGAAAACTATCAGCTAAGTGGATATTTTTCATCCCTAATTACGATTTTTCATAAGCTTATAACCAACATACCGTGGTGCTCATTGATTCCAGTTGCTGGAGAATTCCATGACACCTGCCCCTTATACGCCATCTGACGCACCTGCCGCGCACCGCTGCGCAACGCTCAAGGGTGTGCTTTTGGTTACCGTTCTTGCGTTGGGCATCAGCCAAGCGGCTGCCCTACCCCTTTTCGTCCAGCTTGGCCTCAGCCCGTTGATCCTCGGCATCGTGGCCGGCGCGTTCGTTGGCAATGTGCTGAAAGATCGCCTGCCGGCCTGCTATGCACAGGGCATACACTTCTGCGCCCGGGCCCTGCTCCGGGTTGCCGTCGCCTTGTTCGGCCTGCGGATCAGCTTGCAGGAAATTGCACACGTTGGCTGGCCTGGCCTGGTGATCTCGCTGCTGGTGATCAGCAGCACATTGGCGATAGGACTGTGGTGTGGCATGAAACTGCTCGGGCTTGACCGCGAGACTGCTCTGCTTACAGCTGCGGGCAGCGCCATCTGCGGGGCTGCGGCCGTTTTGGCCTTTGAATCGGCACTGCGCAGCGCGCCGCATAAAAGTGCAGTGGCCGTAGGCAGCGTGGTGCTGTTCGGCACGGCGTCGATGTTTTTCTATCCCTTTCTGATTCGGGCTGGCTGGCTGCACCTGGATGCCCAGACCGCTGGGCTTTGGCTGGGCGGCACCCTCCATGAAGTGGCTCAAGTAGTCGGCGCCGCCAGTACCCTTGGCCCTGATGCCAGCCATGTGGCAACCATCGTGAAAATGACGCGTGTGATGCTGCTGGTGCCTGTCTTGTTACTGGTTGGCTTGTGGATCAGCCGTACCCCAAAATCCGGCTTGGCGTCAGGCAAGGGTCGGCTCACGGTGCCGTGGTTTGCGTTCGGGTTTCTGGCACTGGTAGCGGTCAATTCGCTGGAGGTTCTACCTTTGAGCCTGCGCGAAGCCGTCAACGGCCTGGACACCTTTGCGCTGACCATGGCCATGACGGCATTGGGCATGGAAACTCGCTTCGAACAGATACGCCACGCCGGGCCTCGCGTGCTGGCAACGGGGGCAATTCTCAACCTGTGGCTGTTTGGGGGCGGCTTGGCCATTACCCTGGCCGTGCAGCGGCTGCTGGGGTGATTGTTTCGCAACGCGCGCCGCTGAGGCCGCCATGAAGTGCCGGGCTTTTTTTGCATGCCTCTCGTTGCCGCTTCCATTTCTCGGTATGGTGTGGTCAAAGAAGGATGTTTTACCCGCACAGGAAAGACTTAGATGCCCCAACGCCATGTCATCAATGCATCCGTCAGCCCCAAAGGCAGCCTAGAAACGCTGTCCCAACGTGAAGTACAGCAACTGAGCGAAGCCGGCTCCGGCACTCTTTACACCCTGTTCCGCCAGTGCGCCCTGGCCATCCTCAACACCGGCGCCCATGTCGACAATGCCAAGACCATCCTCGAGGCCTACCAGGATTTCGAAGTGCGCATCCATCAGCAGGACCGAGGCGTTCGCCTGGAGCTGCTGAACGCCCCGGCAGATGCCTTCGTCGATGGTGAAATGATCGCCAGCACCCGGGAGATGCTCTTCAGCGCCTTGCGCGATATCGTGTATACCGAAAGCGAGCTGGCCAGCCAGCGCATCGATCTGGAAAGCTCCCAGGGCATCACCGATTACGTGTTCCACTTGCTGCGCAACGCCCGCACCCTGCGTCCTGGCGTCGAGCCGAAGATGGTGGTGTGCTGGGGCGGTCACTCGATCAGCACCGAGGAATACCAGTACACCAAGAAGGTGGGCCATGAGCTGGGCCTGCGTAAGCTGGACGTGTGCACCGGTTGCGGCCCTGGCGTCATGAAAGGCCCGATGAAAGGTGCCACCATTGCCCATGCCAAACAGCGCATGCAGGGCAGTCGCTACCTGGGCCTGACGGAACCGGGCATCATTGCCGCCGAGGCGCCCAACCCGATCGTCAACGAACTGGTGATCCTGCCAGATATCGAGAAGCGCCTGGAGGCGTTCGTGCGGGTTGGTCACGGCATCATTATCTTCCCGGGCGGTGCAGGCACGGCAGAAGAATTCCTGTACCTGCTGGGTATCCTGATGCATCCGGATAACCAGGATGTACCCTTCCCGGTCGTGCTGACGGGCCCACGCAGTGCAGAGCCCTACCTGCAGCAATTGCATGCCTTCGTCGGCGCAACGCTCGGCGAGGCAGCGCATCGGTTGTACGAGATCATCATTGACGACCCGGCTGAAGTGGCGCGCCACATGGTCGAAGGGCTCAAGCAGGTCAAACAGTTCCGTCGCGAGCGCAACGATGCGTTCCATTTCAACTGGTTGCTGCGGATCGAAGAGAGCTTCCAGCGACCCTTCGACCCCACTCACCAGGCCATGGCTGACCTGGATCTGCGCCGCGAGTTGCCACCTCACGAACTGGCGGCCAATTTGCGCCGAGCGTTTTCCGGGATTGTGGCGGGTAACGTTAAGGACAAGGGCATTCGCCTGATTGAAGAGCACGGGCCCTACCAGATTCGCGGTGACAGCGCTGTATTGGATCCGCTGGGGCGTTTGCTGCAGGCATTCGTTGACCAGCATCGGATGAAGTTGCCGGGTGGGGCGGCTTATTTGCCTTGCTATCAGGTTGTGACTTGATTCACGCTTGACGGATAAAAGGGTCGCTGCAATGGATGGCGCAGCGGCCCCAGCCTACAAACGTCCCAGCCCCTTTTGCCCGGACACTGCGGCCCACTCCGGCCGGTGAGGCCTACAGGGCTGCACACGTAGATCAATGACGAGGCAGGATTAGCCGAACAACCACACCCCTACCTCGCTCAAGAAAACTCGCCACCTGTCACCTGTCGCTCCACAAATCGAATGCTGTTGCGCCCTGCGCGCTTGGACTCGTACAACGCCACATCCCCCTGCTCGATCAGCGCCGCCAGACTCGCTGGCGCCTGGTCAAACACATTCACCCCAATGCTCAACGTCACCGCTGCAGGTGTCGGGACTGCCCCGCCGGCATAGGCCTGAAATTGCTCCCGTAGTCCCTTGGCCAACCCCAGGACCCCTTCACGGCTAGCCCCACTGAGCAAAATCACGAACTCATCCCCGCCCAACCGCGCCGCCAGGGAGCGCTCGGGCAACACCGCACGGATCATTTCACTCAAGGCCACCAGCAACCGGTCCCCCGCTGCATGCCCATGCAGGTCGTTCACCAGCTTGAAATTGTCGATATCGATCAACAACAACGCTGCAGGCCGGACATTGCTGACCTCCTTGAAGAAAGGCCCCGCACGTACTTCCAGGGCACGCCGGTTGTACAGCGCAGTCAGCGGATCCCGTGCGGCCAGCCGAGCGATGCGTTCTTCGCGGCGGTAGCGAACCGTGCCTGTCATGGACAGCGCGATCAGCATGATCGCCATGGCACCCTCCACCAGGGAGATCTGGATGATCAATCCCCCGAAACTGGCCAGGTCAATCAACGTGCCCGGCGCAATCGCAATGATCGCCTTGATCACGTAGAACAACCCATGGACCAGAAGCACGTACCGCAACTGGACTGCACCTACGCTCAGCGACTGCCCATGCGGCTGCAGCAGGCTACTGGCCTTCAAGGTCAGGGCGGCAACCAGCAGCGAGTTGGTCATCAGCATGACTTTCGACCACTCTGGGCCTGCAGGCAGCAGTAACAGGGCAAACCAGATCAGCACGATCACCAGCCAGGCCCGCGAAATACGGTCCTGGGTGAAGCGCAGCACGCCCAGCAGGAACAAGCCATGGGCCACGACCAGCAGGCCGTTCGCGAACCAGATGCCGATGAACAAAAGGCCAACGCCTCGCAGCAGCGCCAAGGTGCAACCGACGGTAATGGTCGCGAACCCGGCGCTCCAGTACAGCAACGATGACTCGCGGACACTGCGCCACTCTATTGCCAGGTACAACGCCGCCGCAGCCGCCAAGGCGATGGAAATGGTGAGCATGGTAGGTGGGTCTAGCGCCATGGCGGGTGTAGCCTATCGAAGTGGTTCGTAAAGACGGCGATTGTATGCGCTCACGCTGGATTTTCAGAGCAGCAGACGACCGCGTGCGCCAGACTTTTCTGCCGCCGTGACTTGCAGCTTCATAGCAGCCCTCTGGTAGGAGCGGCCCTTGTGCCGCGATGGGCCGCGATGGGCCGCGCAGCGGCCCCGGCGATCCGTGGTACAGCGTTCAAATCCCAGGGCCGCTGCGCGGCCCACCGCGGCACAAGGACCGCCCCTACAAGTGCTACGTTAATCAGGGGTATGTGTGGCGGCCGACGCCATCAATGAGATCAACGCCTGGTTGTCCACCGGACGACTCAACCAGTAACCCTGCACCTCATGGCACTGGTCATCACTGAGCAAAGCGAGCTGCTCCGCAGTTTCCACCCCCTCGGCCGTGACCGTCATGCCCATGGCGTTCCCCAGGCTGATGATCGCCTGCACCACACTGCGGTCACTGCTGCTCTTGCCCAGCGACTGGACGAACCGACGATCGATCTTGATGCTGTCGAACGGGTAAGTACGCAGATAGCCCAGTGACGAATAGCCTGTGCCGAAGTCGTCCATGTTCAAGCGCACACCAAGTTCCTTCAATGCGTTCATCGTCTGCAACGCGCCTTCAACGTCGTTGAGCATCACGTTCTCGGTGATTTCCAACTCCAGCCGGTGCGCAGGCAGCCCGGTCGTGCGCAAGGCCTCGGCCACATCGCGTACCACGTCGCTGCGGCTGAACTGGGCAGGGGACATGTTCACGGACACCAGCACATCGAGCGGCCAGGCTCCTGCCTCCTTGCAAGCCTCCTGCAGCACCCAGTTGCCCAGCAACACAATCACATCGCTTTCCTCGGCCAAGCCGACAAATTCGTCCGGCATCAGCAACCCAAGGCGGGGGTGCTGCCAGCGCACCAGCGCTTCGGCGGAGGCGATCGTTATCCCGTCCACCTTGAACCGTGGCTGGAAATGCAAACGCAGTTCGCCACGGGGGATGCCTTCGCGCAGCTCCTGTTCGAGCACGCGCTTTTCAAGCAGCGCAGCGCTCATCTGCGTGGAGAAATACCGCCATGTGTTCTTGCCCGATTGCTTGGCCCCGTACAGCGCTACGTCGGCATAACGGATCAGGTCGCTAGGGCCACCTGGGTAATCGTCGGAGATGACCACACCCAGGCTGGCGCCTATCTGTACCTTGTGGTGCTCCACCGCCATCGGCTGCTTGAGGGTGTCGATGAGCCGGGCGCAGAACCGGTCGAGTTCATCACGCGTGCCCGGTGCGATCAGGACGATGACGAACTCGTCGCCCCCCAGACGCGCTACCAGGTCGCTGGAACGGGTCATTTGACCAAGCCGCGTCGCCACCTCCATCAACACTGCATCACCGGCCGGGTGGCCGAGGCTGTCATTGATTGGCTTGAAGTTGTCCAGGTCGAGCATCAGCACGGCCCGCGACACCTTGGCGCTGTCCTCGAGGAAGCGGAACAGCTTGTTACGGTTGGGCAGCCCGGTCAGGGCGTCATGTTGTGACAGGTGCTGAATTCGGGCATGGGCTGCCACCTCATCGGTGATGTCGGTACAGGTGCCGCGGAATCCCTTGCAGATTTTGTGCTCGATGATGGCCCTGGCCGCGATTCGGCACTCGCGTCGCTGCCCGGCCTTGTCCAGGTAATGGCAGCGCAGCGTGCCGGTAGACTCGCTGGCGCCCAGGCTGTGCAGCCAGGTTTCGACATGACCGGTTTCACAATCGAACAACGTGCAGATCGGCTGATTGAGCCAGAGCTCGGCGTCGTGCCCGGTCAGTTCGGCAAAGCGTGGTGAAAGATAGATCAGGTGCTGCTGCGCATCGGTCTCCCAGATCCAGTCGGAAGCCGCCTCGGCCACGGCCTTGAAGCGCGCTTCGCTGGCCTCCAGCGCCCGCTTGGAAATAGCCAGCTGATGGTAGCTGCGGTCAATGTCGGCGCTGGTGCGCATGGCATAGCGTGCAAGCAATACCATCAGCGCCAGGATAATCAGCAGCGCCACCGCCAGCGGTGTGAATACCGTTTGCAACAGATCGCTGCCGGGCTGGTCCATGCGCCAGGTCAAACGATAGGGAACCCCCTGAAGTCGCAAATGCCCCATATCGTCCGCAGCATTGTCGCTTGCCGCGATAGCCAAGTCCGTGAGGCCGGCCGTCTTACCCATCTGACTCAGCAAGTCGGCCTCGATCAATCGAATGAAGACCATCACCGAGTGATGCTTAGCCAGGCTGTCGGCGAGGCCAGGAGGACGTATCACGGCAGAGGTAAAGACCGCGGGCTGGCCAGCAAACATGACGTAGCCTGACGCCGGTTGCTTCTGCGCCATGGCCTGGCGGGCTTGTTGCAGGATGCGATGACCCTCGGGGCTGAAGTGATCGAAACCCAAGTCTGTCAGACGCCCTTGCACTATTGCATAAAGCGTACCCTGATCATCCAGGACGAACACGCCCGCATAGCCATCATCGCTATAGAGCGTGGCACCAACGTTGCCCTCATCGAACGCCCATTGCCGGTCCGCTGGACGCGCCAGATGGTCGTAAGCTGCCTGCCAGGAAGCATGGGTCCACAGATAGGCGCGCTCGGCCTTGTGCAACTGTGCCAAGGCCGCATTCGCATGGAATCGGCTTTGTTCCAGCTCCCGCTGATCGAGCGAAACGGCGATGCGATAAAGCGACACCAGCCCCAGGATCATCGCCAACAAAAGCAGGCCCGAAAAAGCCAGCACAAGGCGGCGAACCATACGGCTGCGCGGCGAATCATTGCCAAAAGCTGCTTCCATTCCTTGAGCGCCTATTGTCGGGGATGCACAGGGTGGACCTACAGCGTGCCCGGCCGATCAACGCTATCGACCATCGGGCAGGCCGCACTACAGCCCCTGCCCTACAGCACCCGCTTGATCAACGGTTCCAACCGACTATAGCGTAGCCTGCGCAGCAGCTTGCGCACGGGTTTGGGGTGTTCGGCCTTGACGCCTAGAGCGTGCGCCGAACCGATAGCCGGGGCATGTTCACGCAATGCGCTCAGCTCCTGCTCGCACGGCCCCCGCCATTGCCCAAGGGGGTCATCGATAAGCAGGCCGTTCTCCAGGTCCAGGTTGAAGCCGCGCGGGTTCAGGTTGTTGCCAGTCAGCAAGCTATAACGTTCATCGACCCACACGCCCTTGGCATGAAAGGTGTGCCCGGGATCGTTCCACAATCGAACCTGCAGCTGACCACTGGCCAGCAGGTGCTCGCGACGGCGCGCAAAGGCCCTGAGGTTGTCCTCATACAGATAAGGCAATGCCCCGCTGGCATGGAACGGTTCTCCCGGAGGGACGTAGAAGTCATTGGCAGTACGATGGCCGACGATGAACTCTACCCGCACGCCGCGTGCCAACGCGTCGTCAATTTCGCGCATCACGACCCGCGGCGGATTGAAGTACGGGGTGCTGATGACGATACGTTCGCGGGCCACGGCCAACAGCGCGCACACCGTTTTGTTCAATGCATTGCGCCTGCCGACGCCGATCAGCGGAATCACTCGCAGGTGCCCCGGCTCGGTTGCAGGGCCTGGTGCATATGTCAGCCGGCGCATCCGTGCCCGCAGACGGCGAATGTCACTGCGCAAATCGGCGGTCGAAGGCGGCGCAGGAAGGTCCAGGCGCGGCGTGGCCTGCGGGTGAAGCAGCCGATGCACCAGGTCGACCATGCAATCGGCCAGGGCCCTGCTGTGGAACAGGTGGTAGCGATCGAGCCGGTAACGGTCGAACCGATGCAGGTAGACGTTGTTGAGGCTGGCACCGGTGTAGATGACGCAGTCATCGATGATGCTGCCCTTGAGGTGCAGCACCCCGAAGAGTTCGCGGGTCTGCACAGGCACGCCATGGATCGCGATGTCCAACTGGCGGCTCTGGCGTTCGGCCTGGTACCAGGCTGCATTGCCAGGCTGCCTGCCCGCCCCCAGCAGGCCTCGCCGGGCCCGGAACCAGTCCACCACGACGGTTATTTCAAGCCCTGGACGAGCCGCCTTGGCCTGATAGAGTGCGTCCAGCACCTCCTGGCCCGCCTCGTCATGTTGCAAGTAGAGCGCCACGATGACGATCCGCCGGGTCGCTGCGCCGATACGCTCGAGCAGGCAGGCTCGGTAGGCCTGGGCATCGGGGAGCACTTCGATCGCATCGGCGGTCAACGGGTAGCCTGGCAACTGGGCCAACAGGTTTTCTGGGTTCACTTGCAGCCACCTTCTGGGCAAACTATGCCCCAGCTTGCACAGGAATCGCCCAATGGTCCACCCCGCTTCGGTAAATCCACACTCCGGCACGGTCAAGACATTCGGTTTTCTGATCATGCCCAATTTCACCACCATCGGCCTGGCATCGGCGGTGGAAACGCTGCGCAAGGCCAACCTGGCCGCATGTAGGCCCGTGTTTCACAGCGTACTGATCGCGGCGCAGGAGGGGCCGGTCACCGCCAGCAACGGCATGCGCGTGCTGCCCGATTACACGCTCGTGATGACCAGCGCTGGACGTACTGTTGGTAGCGGGCCTTAACCCCATCGAGCGCGGCCCTGCCACCGGGGCGCACATCCGCTGAAGTCGTTGCGATCATGGAAGCCAACCTCGAGGAGCCGTTGGCACCCAGCGAGCTGGCCAACCTGACCGGCATCACCGTGCGCCAGCTCGAGCGCCTGTTCAAGCATCAGCTGCAACGTACCCCCACGCGCTATTACCAGGAACTACGGCTAACCCATGCCAGGCAGTTGCTGCTGCAAGGCGACGCGCCGGTTGGCGACGTCGCACCGGCCTGCGGCTTCGGCTCGGCGGCGCACTTTTCCAAGGCGTACAGCCGACTGTTCGGTGTTTCGCCTTCCGCGCAGCGCCGCCTGGCAGCCTTGCGCTGACAGAGCGCTCGCTGCTCATTTGCAGATGACGTTGTGCTGCGGCCCATAGGGGAACTGGGTAATGTTATCGGCCCCCTGCTCGGTCACGACCAGAATGTCATGCTCGCGATAGCCGCCTGCCCCTGGCAGGCCCTGTGGCAGCATGATCATGGGCTCGATCGACACCACCATGCCCGGCTCCAGTACGGTGTCGATGTCCTCGCGCAACTCCAGGCCGGCCTCGCGCCCGTAGTAGTGGCACAACACGCCGAAGGAATGGCCGTAGCCGAAGGTACGGTATTGCAGCAGGTCGTGCTGGCGGTAGATTTCATTGAGCTCAGCAGCAATGTCGCAACACCGTACGCCTGGACGGACGAGGCGTTGACCTGCCTCGTGCACCTGAACGTTCACCTGCCACAGGCGCAGGTACTCGTCCGGGCAGTGATCGAGAAAGAGTGTGCGCTCCAACGCCGTGTAGTAGCCGCTGATCATCGGGAAGCAGTTGAGGCTTAAGATTTCACCCCTGCCCACGCGACGGCTGGTTACCGGATTGTGGGCGCCATCGGTGTTGGGCCCGGATTGAAACAGCGTCCAGGTGTCCATCAACTGGCTGTCGGGATAGCGCCTGGCAATGTCCCGGACCATGGCCTGGGTGGCATGCAGTGCCACCTCGAACTCCGGCGCCTGGTCAGCCAGCGCGTCGATCACCGCCGCGCCGCCAACATTGGCGACCTGTGCCCCCTGGCGGATCAGGGCCTGCTCTTCAGCCGACTTGATCAGCCGCAGGCGCATGCAGGCGGTGCTGATATCGACCAGCTCGGCATGCGGGTAGCATGCCGCGAGTGCGGCATGGGTGTGGCGCGTCAGGTGATCACCCTCCACGCCAATGCGCCCCACCTGCGGCAGCGCCTGGCGCAGGGCGGTGAAAAAACTGCCCTGCCGCCAGTCGGTGTAGACGATGTTGTCGGTGCCGATCGACCGACGCCATGGCTGACCGCCATCGATGTTGGCACTGATCGGGACGACCTGATCAGGGGTGATCACCACCGCGTAGGCGCGCCCAAACGCGCAATAGAGGTAGTCACTCTAGTAGTTGACGTTGTGGTAGGAAATAAAGACGAGTGCCTCGAGCTGCTGGGCGCTCATCAGGGCGCGCACCTCGGCATGCCGGCGGGCATATTCTTGAGCCGAGAACGTCGCTTCGACCTTCTGGCCATTGCGAATCCTGAGGGTATCGGGCATGTGCATGATCGTGATTCCTTGGGGTTGTGAGCACGCAAGTCAGGCCGGCCGCCTGAAAGCATTGCAGCACGCAACCCACATGCACGTTTGTACCCAAGCGACTTCGAATTGGCAGCAGTACTGCCTTTCACATCTGCAGTGGCACTGGCCAGTGCGCTAACGCCGCCGTTGCATCCAGGCTGCCCCCAGCCCACTGAGGCAGATCACGCAAATCCCGACCAGGCTGAGCGTATCGGGGGCCTGGCCATAGAACACCAGGCCCAGCAGGCCAGCGAAGACGATCTGGCAGTAGCTGAACGGCGCCAACAGCGCAGGCGCTGCGAAACGGAAGGCCTGGGTCAGCAGCAGGTGAGCGGTCATACCGAAACCACCCAGCGCCAGCATCAGCAAGGCATGGTCCCAGCGCGGCGTTTCCCAGAAAAACGGCACCAGCGCACTCATGGCCAGGGTGTTGCACAACCCTGCATAGAAATTGCTGGTGGTCGGGCTGTCGTGCGCCGCCAGGATGCGCGTCAACAATTGGTAGAAAGAGAAGCCCAGCGCCGAGCCGAACGGGTACAGGATGGCGGGCGTGAACAGCGCCCCGCCTGGATGCACGACAATCAGCACCCCCAGAAAGCCCAATACCACTGCCACCCATTGCGCTATCGTGACCCGTTCCTTGAGCAGTGGTACAGACAGGGCAGTGACCAGTACCGGTGCAAGGAAGTTGACCGCAGTCGCTTCGGCCAATGGCAGGTACTGCAACCCAGAGGTGAACAGCAGGCTGGTGCTGAGCAGGCTCAAGGCGCGCAAGGTTTGCAGCAGCGGGCGTCGGGTGCGCAACACGTTGAGGCCCGAGCGCGGCAGGAAAATGCCAGCCATCAACAGTGTGTGCACCACGTACCGTGCCCACACCACCATCACGATCGGGTACAGCCCTCCCAGGAACTTGGACAAGGCGTCGTGGCTGGCGAACATGAACGTGGCGCACACCACCAACACGATGCCGCGAAGCGGTTGGTTGACGCCGGACAGCGGGGTACTGGAACTCATGGCTCTCTCGAAGTGGACGCAAAACCGCGCTGCGCCATTATGAAGCCGCGCGCACGCCCCGATTGGGCGTGGCAGCAGGATTCTAGAAGAGATACCGGGCACGCGGAAGTTCAATCATCACCACAGCGTGTTTTTCCTTGGGGCAACGGGTACGGGCGCCACGGCTGTCAGCCCTGCACCACATGCTGCAGCCTGGCCCAGAGACGTTGCACATCCTCCCTCTCAGTGCCCAGGGCGCCAATCGACACACGCACCATCCAGCGTCCGTCGAGCACCGCGGGCGTCACATAGGCGTCGCCCGATGCATTCAGGCGCTCGGCCCAGGCTCGGGTATGGGCGTCCAGCGCCTGGCCGGCCATCCCTTCAGGGCAATGCCGAAGGCACAGCGTCTGCAACGGCACAGGGGCGAGCAACTGCCAGTCGCTTGCCGCGCGCACTTGTTCGGCCAGCCACCTGGCATTGTCCAGGTCCCTGCGCAGCCGTGCTTGCAAGGCCTCGACACCTTCTGCGCGCAACATGAACCACAGTTTCAAGGCGCGGAACCTGCGCCCCAAGGGAATGCCCCAGTCGCGCAGGTTCTTGACCTGCCCATCGACCGAGGACTGCAAGTAGCTGGGGTTGGTGCTCATCACGCGCACAAGGTGCTGGGGGTCGCGCACATAATAGACCGAGCAGTCGAACGCTACCCCCAGCCATTTGTGCGCATTGACCACCACCGAATCGGCAAGCTCTATCCCATCCCACATCCAGCGGCACTCGGGCAGTATCATCGCCGAGCCGGCCATGGCTGAGTCCACGTGCAGCCACAGGCCATGTTGCTGGGCCAGCGCGCTGATGGCGCGCAGCGGGTCGAGGGCCGTAGTGGCGGTAGTGCCGCAGGTGGCAACGATCGCACACGGCCGATTGCCAGCCGCCAGGTCCTGTTCGATGGCCTGCTCGAGCGCAGTCGGGCACAGCGCATAGGCTTCATCGGTCGCGATCAGGCGGATATTGTCGCGGCCAAAGCCTGCCAGCAACGCCGCCTTGTCCACCGAACTGTGGGCATGGGCGCTGACATACACGATCAGGGGCTGGTCCTGGCCTTGAAGCCCGTGACGGACCAGGGCGTAATCACTTGAGCGCTCACGGGCGCAGATGAGCGCGACCAGGGTGCTGGTCGAGGCGGTGTCCTGAATCACCCCGCTCCACTGCTGCGACAAACCCAGCATCTGGCGCAACCAGTCCAAGGTCGTTTCTTCCAGTTCGCTCAACGCTGGGCTCGATTGCCACGACAAGCCCAGTACGCCAAGCCCGGTACTCAGGAAGTCCCCCAGCACGGAGGACAGCGTCCCATTGGAGGGAAAATAACCGTAGAAATCCGGGTGCTGCCAATGGGACAGGCCCGGCATGATCAACCCGTCCACGTCCTTGAGAATCGCGTCGAACGGCTCGCCCTGTTGCGGCGCGGCCGGCGGCAGCGCCGCCTTCAGGTAACCGGGCTCGACCTGGGCCATGACCGGGCGCTGCTGCACGGTCTGGCGGTAATCGGCGATCAGGTCGATCAGTTGATGGCCATACTGGCGAAACGCTTCGGGGGTCATGCACGTGCTCCTGTGGTGGGCGCCTCACACGCTGATGGCGGTCAGTGCGGGTCGGCGGCTGGCTGGGAGCAGTGTAGAGCGCGCCGCCTGCGCGAAGAACCGCGCCCTGCGCATAGCTGCTATGGCAAATACGCAACGCCGCCCTGGACACCGAATTGAGATTGGCGCCACAGGTCGAACACCCGGTTTCGAAACCAGCGATGCTCGGCCGACCCATGCAAACGTTCGTGCCACACCACCCAATACCGCTGACTGTGCTCGACGAACCCCAACGGGCGCCACGCCAGCGGATGCAGGCGGCACAATTGGCGGGCGATGTGTTCGGGCACGGTAGCTACTGCCTGGCTGCTGGCGACCACCTTTACCGTTGCGCAAAAAAACGGCACTTGCAGGCTGATGTGCCGTTGCAGGCCCTGCGCACGCAGATGCTGGTCAATGAAGCTGTCCTTGTCCCCGCCACCGGAGATTCGTACATGCCTGCACGCCAGGTAGTCGCTTTGCGAAACCCGCCCATGGGCGGTCAAGGGATGATCCGGTGCCATCAGGCACACCGCCCGATCCTCGCCCAGCAGACGCCCGTGCACATTGGGCGGCGACTCGTCGAACAAGGTGGTGGCAAGGTCGATCTCGCCACTGGCGAGCAGGTCATATTGCCCGGCTTGCCAGGTGCGGTACTCCAGGCTGATGCCTGGCGCTTCCTGCTCCAGCGCCGTCACCAGCAAAGGGAGCATATGCTCGGCGACATAATCGGAAGCAGCAAGGCAAAAGCGGCGTTGGCAGCGGGCAGGCTCGAATAACGCAGGCTGACGAAGCGCCTGCAGCTCGTCCAGCACCTGGCGCAAGGGCTCGCGTAGCGTCTGGGCATGCTCGCTCAGCACGTAGCCTCGGCCTTGACGCACCAGCAGCGGGTCGTCGAAGGCCTCGCGAAGTTGAGCCAACTGGCGGCTCAAGGCCGACTGGCTCACGCCCAGGCGCTCAGCCGTCCGGCTGAGGTTCTGCACCTGCAGCAGGTGATCGAGCACCCGCAGGTGCCCAAGGCTGAGCGTGGCAAAGGCTGGATTCACGGCAGCTCCCGCTCGGGGCACGCCCCGGTGCAGCGCTGCCCAGCCATCGCCTGTACGAGACGCCTGGCAATGGGCAGCATCGGCAGATGGGGCTCGCGCTTACTGCGTCAAGCCAACGTAGACGTTCTGGACGTCGTCGTTCTCGTCGATGGCTTCGAGAAACGCCTCGACTTCGGCCAGGGCTTCGGCACTCAGGCTCGAAGCACTCACCGGGTTTTTTGGGGTGTAGCCGATCTTGGCCGACGTGACGGTGAAACCGTGCACCGGCAGGGCCTTCTGCACAGCGTCCAGGTCGGTGGTATCAGTGATGAACAGGGTAGACCCCTCCTCTTCGCCTTCTTCGAAGTCCTGGGCCCCGGCTTCGATGGCAGCCATCTCAGGATCAGCGTCACCGTTGGGGGTGGCTTCGATCAGCCCCACATGGTTGAAGTCCCAGGAGACCGAGCCGCTGGCACCGAGTTGGCCCTTGCGGAACAGCACACGAATTTGCGCGACCGTGCGGTTGACGTTGTCAGTCAGGCACTCGACGATCAGCGGGACCTGGTGCGGGGCGAAGCCTTCGTAGCTGACAGCCGCATACTGCACGGCATCGCCATCCAGGCCAGCACCCTTGCGGATGGCCCGCTCCAGGGTTTCGCGGGTCATCGAAGCCTTCTTGGCCTGTTCGATGGCTAGGCGCAAACGCGGGTTCATGTCCGGGTCAGCGCCGGATTTGGCGGCGATCTGGATTTCCTTGGACAGCTTGCCCATGATCTTGCCCTTGGCATTGGCCGCGGCTTCTTTATGTTTGGCTTTCCACTGTGCGCCCATGTCGACTCTCTTGTTTCAGCGGCCGGTTCAGGAAACGACCGGCACAAAAAGTGGGAGCAGTTTATACGCCTATGGGCAAGGATCGACAACCGTCTGCGCTGCACCGACACTCCACCAGACGACTCAGCGGGTAGCGACTACGAACAAGCGCGGAAACGGCAGCAGCACCTTGCCATCGGAAGCTGGCGGGTAGGCGCCTTGCATCGCCTGCAGGTACATCTGCAGGAAATCATCCTGCTCATGCGGTTGCAGCCGCGACAGGTAAGGCCGCAAGGCCGAACCCTTGAACCACTGCACCACGCCCTCAGCGCCGTCGGCCAAGGGGTGGTGGTAGGTGGTGCGCCACACTTCCACCCGGGCACACAGCGGGCTCAACAGATCGTAATAGAACGCCGCGCCATGGCGCGGCGGCAACTGGAAGTCCTCGAACTTGGCCGCCCACGGGCCACGGCAGGCGATCTCGCGCAGTGCGGTATGCGCGGGCTCCTCCAGGTTGTCGGGCGTCTGCACCGCAAGGCTTGCCCCTTCGCTGAGCTGACGCACCAAGTGCGGGTACAGCCGCCCGTGGTCGGGCACCCATTGCAGCGAGGCGTTGGCCAGGATCAGGTCCTGGGGCTCAGGAGCGGCCCAGCCTGCGATGTCCGCCGTGACCATGTGCACGCGGGGGATGCACAGCCGCTTGCGCTCTCGGGCCTTCTCGATCATGTCCGGGTCGCTGTCCAGCGCGGTCACCTGCGCATCGGGGCAGCGTTGCAGCAGCACTTCGGTGGAATTGCCTGGCCCGCAGCCCAGGTCGGTGGCATGCCGCACCGGGCGCGGCGGCACCGCCCCCAGCAAGTCGCGCACCGCCCGGGTGCGTTCGTCTTCGAACAAGGAATACTGGGTGGCAGACCAGGACATGGCGACGTTCTCCGATGAGCGATGCCCTTCAGCATATGCCATCTGCCGCCCAAAACGCGAAGCGGCCGGCCCCTTGGAGGGAACCGGCCGCTTCGCAGAGCCGATGAGGCTTAGTGTCGAGGCGCGCTGCGCATCTGGTGCACAACCCCCATCGCCACCACCAGCGCCGCCGCGATGCCGGTAGAGATCACCAGGATCTGGTAGTCAGGCATGAACGCCATGGTCACCAGGGCCGCCACGATGAAGGCGATCACCAGGTAGGTGAGCCACGGGAACAGCCACATTTTCAGGCGCACTTCCTTGCCTTCGGCAATCAGCTTGCGGCGCATGCGCAGCTGGGAGAACGCGATCACCAGGTACACCAGCAGGGCAATCATGCCCGTGGTGTTCATCAGGGTATCGAGTACGTCCTTGGGGCGCAGGGTCTCGCTGAAATTGATCAGCGCACACACCACTGCCACCGCGCACGAGCCCATGATCGCGTACACCGGCACGCCAGTGCCGGCACGGGTGATCTTGAAGAACGACGGTGCGTCGCCACGCTGGGCCAGGGAGAACAGCATGCGCGAGGCGGTGTAGTGGCCAGAGATCAGGCAGCTGCTCACCGAGGTCAGCACCACGAAGTTCATCAGCAACTCGGCGTAAGGCACGCCCAGCAGCTCAAGGGTACGGCGATAGGCGCCGTAGCCGGAGACGCCCAGGTGCGGGTCGTTCCACGGTACCAGGCAAACGATCAGGAAGATCGAGCCTACGTAGAACAGGCACACGCGCCATACCACCGAGTTGGTGGCCTTGACGATCTGCGCTGCCGGGTCCTTGGCCTCGGAGGCTGCGATGGTCACGATCTCGGCGCCCAGGAATGCAAACATCACCCCCAGCAACGCCCCGATGACTGTGGTGATGCCATTGGGCATGAATCCTTCGGCGGTCAGGTGGGTAATGCCCCGCACCTCGCCGAATTGCCAGATGTTGAGCACCGCTGCGGTACAGACGATCAGGAAGCAGACGATCGCGATGACCTTGATCAGGGCGAACCAGAACTCGAACTCACCGTAGTGCTTGACGTTGAAGAAGTTGACCGTGATCAGCAGCAACGTCGTGGCCAGCACGAACACGTTGACACTCACATCTGGGAAGAACCCGTGCAGGATCTTGCCGGCTACGTAGGCTTCCCAGGCCATGAGAATGACCCAGTACCACCAGTACAGCCAGCCGATGGTGAAGCCGGCCCAGCGCCCGATGGCGCGGTCGGCGTAGGTGGAAAACGAGCCCGTGTCGGGTGAAGACGTTGCCATTTCGCCAAGCATGCGCATGATCAGCACCACGAGGATGCCGCCTGCCAGGTAGGCCAGCACCGCGGCCGGCCCGGCGCTGTGGATCACGCTGCCGGATCCTACGAACAAGGCGCCGCCGATGACCCCGGCGATGGACATCATCGTCAGGTGGCGCGACTTCAGCGAGGCACTGAGCTTGCTCTCATGCCCGCCGTTCGCGGTGGTGGTTGTGGATGTTGCGTCCATCAGTTGTGTACCCCGTGCTTCTTTTTATCCAAGGAAAACCGTGAAACCCCGATGGCTGGCGGTTTCACCTGTACATCAGTGCTAATGCGCGCAGGAGGTGTGAACGAACACACGCAGGCCATCCATGGCGGCCTGCTGACGCGCCCCAGGGCTGAGGCCTGGAGCGAACTGAACATGCTTTGTGTGGCGATATCCGACACCTAATGTAAAAATGTCCATCGCAGAGAGCCATGCACAGTGGCATGAAACTCGCACTGCACTGTACAGGTCGCCAACCCTATACACCGGGCCAGCACCTGGCGTTACACACCTGAAGGTCCCCCATGCTGCAATTGAACCCAGACGCTTCCACACCGTTGGTCAACCAGATCATCGACGGTCTGCGCACCCTGATCGACACACAGACGCTCAAGCCTGGCGCCAAGGTGCCGTCGATCCGCGCCTTCGCCGCCACCTACTCGGTCAGCACCTTCACCGTGGTGGAAGCCTACGATCGCCTGGTCGCCCAAGGGTTGCTGGTAAGCCGTGGCAACGCTGGCTTTTTCGTCAATCGCGCCGCCGCTGAACTGCTGGACACGCACACGGCTGACCCTGATGCAAGCCGACCAACGTTCAACACCGAGTGGTACCTGCAGCAGATCTTCGAAACCCGGCAGTTGCCGTTCAAGCCAGGCTGCGGCTGGCTGCCCAATGACTGGATGTACGAAGATGGCCTGCGCCGAGGGCTGCGGCAGGTGGCTGGCAGCCCACTGGAACTGTCCGGTTACGGCGACCCCATGGGGTTACCCGAACTACGCGCATTGACGGCGCAGAACCTGCAGCAGGATTTGTCGATCGTCGCCAACCCCGCTCAGCTGATGTTGACCCACGGTGCCAGCCAGGCCCTGGACCTGGCCGTGCGTACGCTGGTCCGGCCAGGTGACGTGGTACTGGTGGACGACCCTGGCTATCCCAACCTGATGAGCATTCTGCGCACCCAAGGCGCAACGCTACTGGGGGTGGCGCGCACGCCCAATGGCTACGACCTCAATCAGCTTGAGCGGTTGCTGGCGCAACATAGGCCCACGGCTTTCTTCACCCAGCCTCACTTGCACAGCCCGACGTGCTCGCGCACGCCGTTGCCCCAGCTGCACCGCCTGCTGCAACTGGCCAACCAGCATGGTTTCCGGCTGGTCGAAAACAACCTGTACGCCGACATGATCGCCGATCCGCAACCCTGCCTCGCCAGCCTGGACCACCTGCAGCAGGTGGTCTACGTGGGCAGCTACTCGAAAAGCATCTCGCCCAATGTGCGGGTGGGCTACCTGCTGGCCAATCCTGAACTGGCGCAACAGCTGGTACACCTGAAAATGCGCTCGGGCCTGACCACTTCGCAGGTCATGGAGCGGGTCGTCTATGCCGCCATCATCGACGGTCGCTGGCGCAAGCACCTCAAGCGTCTGCGCCAACGCCTGGCCGAGGCGCATCAACGGGTGGGAGAGCATCTGCACCGGCTAGGCTTCGAACTGTTCACCGAATCGGACGAGGGGATGTACATCTGGACCCGGCATCCCTCGATTCCCGACAGCGCGCTGTTGCTCGATGACGCGCTCGAAAAAGGCATCATGCTCGGCCCCGGACAGTTGTTCATGGTCGATGCCAGGGCAACGGGCTGGATGCGTTTCAACGTGGCGTTCAGCCTGGACCCGGTCATGTGGGAACTGCTGGAAACGGTATTTGCCCGGCATGCCAGGCGATAGGGTCAGTGAGCACGCTATTGCTGCGGCGCTCTGGCTTGAGCTTCACAGGTTACGCGGCCCCCTGTAGGAGCGGCCCTTGTGCCGCGATGGGCCGCGTAGCGGCCCCAGGATTTA